>JBBSOB010000173.1:0-10253 GCA_038260205.1 Phormidesmidales cyanobacterium | reverse complement strand
TCGCGGATGCCGCCTTTGAGGGTAAGCCGTCCGTCGCCGCCTCGAGAGTAGGGCGTGGGGCCAGAGCCTTTGGTGCCAAAGTCGTAGAGCTTGCCGTTGGCGGCGCGAACTTGGCCGTAGAGGAAGCCGCGCCCGTCGCCTAGAAAGGGGTTGTAGCTGCGGAACTGGTAGCCGTGATAGCGCAAAGCAAGGAAGGGATCGCGGCCTGCAAATTCGCCGAAGGCTTCGGTAAAATCGCGATCGCTTACCTCATCTGCCGACAGTCCAATTTGGCTCAGCACGTCATCATTGCGAAAGCGCAGGATGTGCTTTGGAAAATTTGCGGGTTCAACCGCGTCAAAATACTCCTCCCCCAGACTTGCTAAAGCGGACTCGTAGGGCAGCGTTAAGAGAGGATTTGACATGGAAAAAAGGAGAGTTCGGGGTGCGTTTAGTCTACAGCGGTGACTCGCTTGAGATCTAATACGTCGGACATTTTGCGAATTTGAGCGAAGGTTTTGTTCAGGTGCTCGTGGTCGCGAATGTCGATGCCTAGCTCGATTTCGGCGATGGAGTCGGGGTAGGTGGTAACGCCGGCTTTGTGGACGTTGATTTTAAGATCTGAAAGGCGAGTGAGAATGTCTCGCAAAACGCCAACTCGGTCGATCACTTCGATTTTGAGCTGGATAGGATAGGTGCTTTGCTGGCTTTCGGCTTCGGGCTGGTTCCACTGCAAAGGCAGGAGGCGATCGCCCGGAATATTCTCTACGTTAGGACAGTTTTGCCGATGAACCCCGATGCCTCTGCCGCCAGCGGAAACCGTGCCGATAATCGATTCTCCCGGAATCGGATGACAACAGCCAGCGATGTAGTGTAACAGCCCTTCCAGTCCGGCAATGGGTGCATGGCCATGACCGCTCTGTTTAGGCGTGAGCGATTTGGTAGGAATCTCATCGGCCAGGGTAGGCGGGCCTGCTGGTTCTAAAGGCTGCGCTTCTTTAAACGCTTCCTGAAGCCGATTGACAACGGCATTTAAGGTAACTTCGCCGTAGCCCAACCCGGCGAGTAAATCGCTGACTGAAGCGTAGTTACATCGTTCAGCGACGGCCTGAGCAGGGGGTGACTTGAGCAGGGTGTCGAGTCCACTCTTGCCCATCACTTTTTCGAGCATTTCGTGGCCGCGATCGCGATTCTCGTCATAGTGAAAGTGCTTGTACCACTGACGAATCCGGTTCCGCGCCCCGGTACTGACGACAAAATTAATCCAATCCAAACTAGGATGGGCGTTCTTTTGCGTCAAAATTTCGACAATATCGCCGTTTTCCAGCTCCGTATTCAGCGGAAAAATGCGACCGTTGATTTTGGCTCCAGCGCAGTGATTGCCGACTTCGGTGTGGATGCGATAGGCAAAATCTACCGGGGTTGCGCCTCGGTTGAGTGGCACAACGTCACCGCCAGGCGTGAAAACGTAGACTTCTTCTTCGAAGAGATTATTTTTAACATCGGATAGATATTCTTGAGCGTCTTTGAGTTCGCTTTGCCAGTCTAAAAGTTGGCGTAGCCAGGTGAATTTTTCTTCGTTGGGGCTAATGGCCGAGTGGCTGTTGCCGGATTCTTTATACTTCCAGTGGGCCGCGATCCCGTACTCGGCAATGTGGTGCATTTCCACGGTGCGAATCTGAATCTCGATAGGGCGACCATGACTGCCAATAACCACGGTATGCAGAGACTGATAGCGGTTGGGCTTAGGCAGGCCAATGTAGTCTTTAAAGCGGCCTGGAATTGGCCGAAACAGATCGTGGGCAACGGCTAAGGCCCGGTAGCACTCGTCTTTGGAGTTGACAATCAGACGGATAGCGGCGATGTCGTAGATTTCGTCAATGCCCTTTTGCTGCCGCTGCATTTTGCTGTAGATGCTGTAGAGATGCTTGGGCCGACTGCTGACATCTTGACATTCAATGCCTAGCTCGCTGATGCCTGCTTTGAGCGTTTTACTCACCTCTTCTAGTCTGGTCTCGCGGTCGGCGCGTTTCTCGACGATAAGGCTTTTGAGTTCGTTGTAATCAGCAGGGTTTAAATACTTAAAAGAGAGATCTTCGAGTTCCCATTTAAAGCGGCCAATGCCCAGGCGGTTGGCGAGTGGCGCAAAAATTTCGAGGGTTTCACGGGCGATTCGCTTTTGTTTTTCGGGCTTCAGGTGCTCTAGCGTTCGCATGTTGTGCAGACGATCGGCGAGCTTAACGACAATGACGCGAATGTCTTGCGCCATTGCCAAAAACATGCGTCGAAAGTTCTCGGCCTGCTGATCTTTTTTGCTGTCGAAGTTGAACTTTGATAGCTTGGTGACGCCTTCTACTAAATGACGAACTTCTGCGCCGAAGATGGCTTCGATTTCGTCGGCGGTCACTTCGGTGTCTTCGACTACATCGTGCAAAAAGCCTGCGGCAATCATGGCACTGTCTCCCCCAAGCCCGCGCAAGAGGCCCGCAACGGCCACTGGATGTGCGATGTAGGGTTCGCCAGAGGCTCGCTTTTGACCTTTATGCAGCTGGTAGGCAAATTCGAAGGCGCGGCAGACGAGCTGTTCTCCGGTGAGGGGTGGGATGCTGATAACGGCTTTGTCTATAGTTTTGCCTATAGCTTGATTATCGGCGTCACGATCGCTTTCGCTGATGATGGATGGGGTATCTTCTATGGCGGCGATCGCCTTGGGCGTTTCGGCTTCAGCGCCATGCTCGATCAAACAGGAGGAAAGCCAATCGGGCAGCGAACAATCTTTTGGAAGGGCAAGGGCTGTTGCAGTCATGGCTGACAATCTCTCGGGTGACTGAAGGTTTGCGGATGTGAAGGCGGGAATGCAATCGTCGCTTTGGGAGTCGTTTTTAGAGAAATAGCGGTGAATTAAGAAGTTAGATTAAGACGAAATTCCCTTTGCCAAAATAAAAATGAGGATTAAACGACAACGCTCCCTTCCATCGAATCAATGAAAGGAGCTTAGGAAACGAGCAGTATGCTGGTTTTTGGTAGAAATTAGAGATTTGATTCTGATCTTTTAACCTTAGGTTCTTTTAACCTTAGGTTAAAGACGATTTTAAGTACGTGCTGTATCCTATTTAAATAATCATAGACAAATCTGTCACACTTAGTCACATATTGTGATGCTGAATACCTAGACAGTACAGATCTCAGGTGTTTTCCTCGCTTTTTGACTGGGCATAACTACTTAAAAAGTCTTAGAAGGTTTAGAAAGTCTGTAATTTATGGAATGCCTTATGGCTCTGCCACTGTGCGAAGCCGTGCGATCGCTCTCAAATGACATCCGCGAACTGCAATTGGCATTAGCGTCTGATAGTGCGTTTGACCGTGAAGACGATGCGGCTGAATATGCGGCTGAATATGCGGCTGAATATGCGGCTGAATATGCGGCTAAAACGGTGCCTCAGCGAATCACTCAGCTTCAGCTCGAATTTCAAAACATCATCGCGAGTCTAAATCAGATCAACCTTAGCCCTGACGTAGAGCAGCGGCTACGGCCTTGCCAGACAGAAGGCCACCGGCGGCTGCAATTGCTGGGCATTGCGGCGATGCGGCTGCGGACGGCAAAGCAGAAGGCGACGATTGTGAGCGTGCGATCGCAACTTGAAGAGCATCTGACGCAGCTACAGAAATTCGTTGACGCGATGGCCACTGACCTTTGCAATCCCGATTGAATAGGCTGAATTTACAAGTTTGGTGTAGGGTCTAGAAACTGCAATTTTGAGCCGCTATTTCGATCGGTGGCAAGGAACCCCCTATGCACTGCCCTAAAGAACCTAATGAGGATCTGAGCCTGGTCGAGCTGACTAAAGATTTGGCCGTACATCGCTGCGGGCACTGCGCTGGAAACTGGTTGCCGGCTGCGTACTATCAGCGGTGGCAGGCCATGAATGCTGGCCTGAATGCGGTGCCGGATGAGGTTCTGCCGCTGGTACTGGAGACGGACTATCAGCCTGCTGCGTTGGATGGACAGGCGGGACTGTGTCCACAATGCGGAACTTATTTGAAGCGATCGCGCATCGACCTCCAAAATTCTTCCTTTTATATAGAGCGCTGCCCGCTGTGCGAGGGACTGTGGTGCGATCAGGGCGAATGGGAGATTTTTGAAGCGCTAGGGCTGCATGTACAAATCCCGGTAGTGTTTGCCCCGGACTGGCAGGCGCGAATTCGGGTGCTAGAAAAAGTAGAGCGGCAGCGCATGGCGGTCGTCGATAAGCTCGGGCCGGAGGTTGCAGCGCGCGTTTTTGAGCTGGCCGATTTGTTGAAGGGCCATCAGCACGGCGATTTTGCGGTGGGCTATTTGATGCGAAAATTCAATGAGTAAGGTTTAGACGGCTTTTATCCGGCTTTTATTTATGGTTCATCCTTCTCTTCCCGCCGATCAATTCGGACAATCCTCGGATGCTGCGTCGCTGTTTGCCGTCGAGAACTTTCGGGTGTCTTATCCAGGGCAGTCTGCTTGGGCGGTGGACGATGTTTCGCTGTCGTTAAAGCCGGGTGAGCGGCTAGGGCTAGTGGGTGAATCGGGCTGTGGAAAAAGCACGTTGGGCCGGGCGGCGATGCGATTGTTGCCGGATGCCACGCGAATTGAAGGCGTTGCCAGATTTGAAGGGCGCTCGATTTTAGATTTTTCACGGGAGGAGCTGCGGCGGTTTCGAGGGGAAGCCGTTTCGCTGGTGTTTCAAGACCCGATGACGCGGCTCGATCCGCTGATGACCATTGGGGATCACTGCGTGGAGACGCTGCTGGCCCATCGGCCCGATTTGGATAAGCGGTCGGCGAAGGAGATTGCGATCGCCACCCTGGAGACGGTAAAAATCCCTTCAGAGCGCTGGGGGCAGTATCCGCACGAGTTTAGCGGTGGCATGCGGCAGAGAGTGGCGATCGCCCTTGCCTTAATCCTCAATCCAAAATTAATTGTGGCCGACGAACCCACTACGAGTTTGGACGTGACCGTATCAGCGCAAATTTTAGATCAGCTCACGGAGCTATGCGCTGAGCGAAATATGGGACTGGTGATGATTTCCCATGATTTGGCGCTGGTGAGCGAGTATTGCGATCGCATTGCCGTGATGTACGAAGGCAAGCTGGTTGAAACCGGCTCGACGCAGGCCGTCTTTTTTAATCCGCAGGCTGACTATACGCAGATGCTGCTGAAGGCGGCGAATCAGCTTCAGTCAGCGGGCGCGCAAAACTCAGCGATAGACGAAAGCGTGGAAGCGCCGATTTTGAGTTTGCGGCAGGTGGTAAAGCACTATGCGCTGGAGCAGGGTTTGATTAGCAAGCTGCTGCGGCAGGATCCACCGGAGCCGATTCGGGCGGTGGATGGGGTTTCGCTAGATCTGTATCCGGGTGAGATTTTAGGCTTAGTGGGCGAGTCGGGCTGTGGGAAGAGTACGCTTTCTCGCACATTGCTGCGAATTGTAGAACCCACTTCGGGCGAGATTCGCTTTCAGGGAACGGATTTTACCGGCTTATCGCGCTCGGAGTTGCAGTCTCGGCGGCGCGATATTCAGATGATCTTTCAAGATCCTCATGCCTGCTTGAATCCGATGATGACGATTGGGCGAGGCATTGCCGATCCGCTGTTGATTCACGGGCTAGCGGATCGAGCCGAGGCCGTAGAGCAGGTAAAGGCGATGATGAAGCGGGTGGGTTTGACGCCCGTAGAAGAATATTACGATCGGTATCCAGGGGATATTTCGGGCGGGCAGCAGCAAAGAGTCGCGATCGCCCGCGCTCTAATTACTAAACCAAAGCTGGTGATTTGCGATGAACCGGTGAGCATGTTGGATGCGAGCGTGCAAGCTCAGGTGCTAGAGCTGATGCTAGATCTTAAAGACGAGCTGGACTTAACCTATCTATTTATTACGCACGATCTTTGGGTGGCGAAATATTTGTGCGATCGCATTGCCGTCATGAAGGGGGGCAAAATTGTGGAGATGGGGCCAACGGAAACTATTTTCTCGACTCCGGCGCATCCGTATACAAAAACTTTGCTGCAGGCCGTGCCGTTATTGGCAAAGTCTAAAGCCGGTTGAAGTCGCTTGGCTTGCTTAGCGGGTTGAAGAGAGTTTGAGAGAAAGCTACAAACCCCCTTCCTTCAGGTTGGGGATGTAGTAGCGAGTCTATCAAGTGAGTGTGAGCGAACAATCTACTCAGGTGCATTTTGGGACTGAATATATTCCTTTATGGTCTCAATCGTAGCGCCGCCGACGCTGACAGCGAACTTACTATTTGTCCATAGCGATTTTTCAGAAGGCATCCGATGACCTTCTTTTTTGTAGTTGCGGCTGCTAACGCCTTTGAGGTGGTTAAATATTTTCGAGATTGACAGAACGGGCGGATACTCAATCAGGCAGTGAATATGGTTGCTTTCGCCGTTGAACTCGATGATCCGAAAGTTCATACTCTCAGCTACCCGCTCGAACGACGCCTTGATGCTCAGCAGGCCATCGGCGTTTATACATTTTCTCCTGTATTTGGTAGTGCAGACCAAGTGTGCCTGAAGCTCTGTAATGCTATTGCGTTCTTTTCTGTATGCAGTTGAAATTGGTGTAGACCAACAGTTATGTTTATTGCATACCAACTTTACCACAGCTCATGAAAGCCCGCTACAACTACCGCCTCTATCCGAATAGCCGCCAACATAGCAACTTTGCTCAAGTGTTTGGTTGTGTACGGGTAGTTTGGAATGATGCGCTGGCAATCGTGAAGGCGACGCCTGAAGGCCAGAAATGGCCTAGTCAAGGCGACCTTAAAAAGCGAGTGACGACTGAGGCTAAAAAGATGCCTGAGCGGGCATGGTTGGCTGATGTATCGAGTGTTGCTTTGCAATCATCAGTGATTGACTTGCAGACAGCGTTCAAGAACTTCTTTGAATCTCGTAGCGGTAAACGCAAAGGGCCAAAGATGGGCTTCCCTCGATTCAAAAGCAAGCACGGCAAGCAATCGGCTAGATATCCTAGTAACGGCTTTGCGCTGGTTAACAATCAGCTTGTCTTGGCTAAGGTAGGCGCGGTCAAGGTGAAGTGGTCAAGGCCGTTACCGGCTGCGCCGTCGTCTGCCACAGTGACCAAAAACAAAGCGGGCCAGTATCATGTCAGCTTCGTTGTTGAGGTGATGCCGGTTGACGTGCTGCCCGTGCGTGAGTCGATAGGCATTGATCTAGGGATTAAGGTGTTTGGGTTCCCCTCGGTGGGCAAGCCTATTCTCAGCCCTGGTTATCAGCGCCTCTATCGCAAGGTTGCTCGTACGAGTCGCAAATTGGCTCGGCAGGTGAAAGGCTCAAATCGTTGGCAGGCCACGAAGCGCAAGTTGGCAAAATTGCACCTAAAGGTAGCGAATCTACGCAAAGACTTCTTGCATAAACAGAGTACAAAGTTGATCTGTGAAAATCAAACGGTATCGCTTGAAAACCTGAATGTGTCGGGGATGCTGAAAAACCGTAGGCTCAGCCGTGCTATTACTCAGCAAGGATGGAGCGCTTTCAGGGCAATGCTTGAGGCGAAAGCCAAGATGCATACAGACAGAACCGTTTCTATCATCAGCCGGTGGGAGCCAACCTCTCAGATTTGTTCTGACTGTGGCTTCCGTTGGGGCAAACTCGATCTCTCTATTCGCTCAGTGCGCTGCGTAAGCTGTGGGACTGAGCATGATAGAGACGAGAATGCTGCCAAGAATATTAATCAGGTGGGGCAGGAGCTTGTCCGTACCATTAAAACTCAGACGTTGAGCCTGTGTAAGCCGCCCTTGGGCGCTGTAGGTGTTGATGCGTCTAGCCAACCGTACCAGGGAGAACAGCTATGTCTTTCCCTGTAGTCGGAGAATCCCCACGCCTTCAGGCTGGGGAGCATGTCAATCAACTCGCTCGCGCTTTTCTCAGCATCGGCTGTGTTGATCACTGCACTATTTCTCAAATTATTGGATAATCGTCAAAACGTTGAGAAACCGGTATGGATACTACTGTTGTAGTCGCGATTATTATCGCGGTGGTGGTGATTGTTGTGGTTGTTGTTTTGCGCGATCGCCTTTCGGAGCTGTCAGTTGATGGCAGCAAGGCGAAGATGAAGGCAAAGATGGATGTGAAGGCACCCGAGAGTCTAGATGAGCAGCCCACGGGCGTTGTTTTTAAGGGAAATAAGCTGCGGGGTGAGGGCGAGTACCGAATACAAAAATCTGAATTTTCGCAGAACGATGTAGACGGCAAGCAGCGGATAGAACTAGGCTATGATGATCCGCCGAGCGATGTTTCTAATCAGAAAAGCCCGTAACGTTGACTCATGCCAAAGCTGCGAAATTTAGCAAATCGAACGAAAGAGCTAGAAATATTTTTGAAGATGGTGGCGGGTGAGCATGACTGCCGCATCATGCTTGTGGAGGGTGCCTCTGGAATGGGCAAGACTTCGCTTTTGAATAGATTTAGGCAGGAGTGCCCAACCACAATTAAGTATGTGCCGTTCGACTGTAAAGGTGTTTCTAGCGTTGCGGCTTTTCTCTCTTTGGTTGTCATTGACTTGGGTCGAGATCAGTTTCCAACCTTTTTAGACAAAGTGAAAGCACTCATAAAAGGTGGCGTTGATTTTTCTGATAATGACATTGCGGCGGAGAAAACGATTTCAATCGCGATTAATTCCAATGTGGATCTAAGAACTCAAGAGTATCGTCAGGAGCAGCTAGAAGAAGCCTTCTTTAGCGATCTAGCCGCATTAGAATATCGAACTGTTATTACGCTTGACACGTATCAGATGGCCAATGAGTCTTTAAGAAATTGGATTGAATGCAAATGGCTAAGAACCGTTGAGCGACATCTAGATCGAGTGGCAACCGTGATTGCGGGCCAATCTGTTCCTGACCCTAGTAATTCTGTATGGGGCAGCGAGTGCGAGCATTTCCCGCTTTCTCATATTGTTGAGATACACGCATGGTGCAGCTTTTTCTCTGAGCTACCAGAAGAAGCCATTAAAGCCATTACTTTAGTGGGCAAAGGCCATCCTAAGAATGTGCATGAGATGCTAATAATGGCGGCAAAAAATTGGTCAGCATAGAGAAGCTATTAGAACGAATACAGCAAGCCGAGACGGAAGTGGATCGTCAGTGGATTCTGCTGGAGATGCAGATGAATCAGATGCCTGACGATTTGGTCTCTGTGCTGTGGGCGGCGGCAGTTCCGCATTTTTTCGATGCTGATGTGTTGGCGGCACTGTGCCCAGAGCTAGCTAGTGATTCAGACCGGCTTTATGCTGATTTGCAGAATCTGACGTTTGTAGAAGAGTTTGTGGGACAAGGGCAAAACGTTCATGAATTGACGCGAGCCGTTTTGCTAGATCGGCTCTGGAGTCAACGCAGAGATCAGTTTTTGGAGATATCGAAGCGAGCGGCAGATTATTTCTCTGAAACAGGTAAGTCCTTGGAAGAGGAGGTGGAGTTTTGCTATCACGACATTCTTAACGAGGGCAGCTTGCAGACGGGGCGGCTTTTAGATCGTCTATTTGACTGGTGGACTTACCATCAAATAGATTGCATTCAAGCTGCGCTTCAGGGCTTTGAAGAGCACGAACGAGCTGAAAGATTGGAAGCTTTTGCCCTTGGATTTTCGCTTCACTTAAAAGGACTCGTTGAGATGCGTGCTGCCAACCACAAGCGGGCAGAACAGTTTTTCGAGCAAGCAGCAACTATCTACGATGGCACAGAGATTAAAAATCCGCGATATATAACTACGCTCTTGCGAGATCTGGGCAATAGTAAGCAGGCTCAAGGGCATTACAAGGCGGCTGTGCCTATTTGCGAGCAGTCCCTAAGAATCTCTAAAGAGCAGTTAGGCGATCGCCATCTCGACACCGCCACCAGTCTCAATAACCTAGCCGGACTATACGAGTCTCAGGGCCGCTATGGAGAAGCCGAACCGCTGTATGCCGAAGCGCTCGAAATTCGGAAAGCGGAACTGGGCGATCGCCATCCCGATACTGCTAGCAGTCTGAATAATCTAGCAGCACTGTATCGAGCACAGGGCCGCTATGGAGAAGCCAAACCGTTGTATATCGGAGCGCTCGAAATTCGGAAAGCGGAACTGGGCGATCGCCATCCTAGTACTGCTAGCAGTCTCAATAACCTAGCCGGACTATACAAGTCTCAGGGCCGCTATGGAGAAGCCGAACCGCTGTATGTCGAAGCGCTCGAAATTCGGCAGGCGGAACTGGGCGATCGCCATCCTGATACTGCCAGCAGTCTCAATAACC
>JBBSOB010000172.1:0-10286 GCA_038260205.1 Phormidesmidales cyanobacterium | reverse complement strand
TTATCGGCTACTACTACACCGTGGGCGAGAAAGACCACATGGCTCCGCGCAAGCTTAAGGGGGCAACGCCTCACGATTTGGGTGCGCCAAACGAAGATCCGTGGGTGGCCACTAACTACACCAGCTATCAGGACTGCAACCAGTGGAAGGATCTCTCTAGCGACTTTGTTTTACAGGTATACAGGGCCTTCGAGTCCACGGGCAGCGACGACATAGACTTTTTGGCTGCCTGCTGGCCTGCGGTGGTAGAGACGCTGGCCTATACCAAACTGTTTGATACCGATGGCGATGGCCTGATTGAAAATAGCGGTGCGCCCGATCAGACCTTTGATGACTGGCGATTGCAGGGAATTAGCGCCTACTGCGGCGGGCTGTGGATTGCGGCTTTGAGTGGAGCGATCGCTATGGGAGAGCTGCTGCAAACGCACCAAAAAGCACCCGGCAACATCGTCATTTTGCTCTCGCAGTACAAACGCTGGTGGCAGCATGGCCGCGCCGCCTATCAAAAACAGCTCTGGAACGGTAGCTATTATCGGCTCGACACTGGCAGCGGTTCCGATGTGGTGATGGCCGATCAGCTCTGCGGACAGTTTTGCACTTCGACTATGGGCCTACCCAATGTTGTGGATGAGGAATTTATTGCGCCTGCCCTCGATGCTATTTACGACGCCTGTTTTGTAAAGTTCAACGAATACACGGCGAAGCTAGGGCCGCAGAATCAGAAGTTTGAAGGCGCGCAGACGGGATACTTTAGCGCCGCCGATCTAGGTATGAAAATCGGCTGTGCTAACGGCGTTCGACCCGATGGATCACCGCAGAATCCGGACGACACGCATCAGCTAGAGGTGTGGACGGGCATTAATTTTGGCTTAGCTGCCTTCTTCGCCCATGAGGGAAAGCAGGCCGAAGCCATGGAAATTACGGAAGCGGTCGTGCGGCAAATCTATCAATATGGCCTGCAATTTCGAACGCCGGAGGCCATTACCGCTGTCGGCACCTTTCGCGCCTGCCACTATCTGCGGCCAATGGCCATTTGGGCTGTGTACCATACCCTGACAAAATCGCTATAGTCTAAACGTTAGGCTCTAAACGTTAGGCTCTGAACGTTAGGCTCTAAATGTTGGACTCTAAACGTTGGGCGCTGCATTTGCCTGAATACGACGCTTTCCCAAAACACCGGTCTATCGCCTGAAAGGAGCCATCTATTGTTTGATCTATAACTTTGGATGAATGTTTTGAGGCATCGCGATAGACTCAACCTCAATTAGGGCTAAATCAAACTAGAAAGCATCAATAAATATTAATTTAGAGCAACTGTACAAGGAATCCCGTCATGGTGTCACAAAGCGCCCCTAGAACTCGTCGCAAATCGGCCAAAGCCCATTCTCAACCCACGCTGTGGGCGGTGGCCACCGTTTTCTTCACGCTAGGCGCGGCCGTTAGCGCCCTGACAGTTTGGCAACTTCACAAGCTCTATGTCGCCACGGTTGCCCCTGTGATTACCGTTGAGGGAACGGTTCAAGCCAAATATAGCTATCAAACCGAAGATGAGCTATCGCCTGATCCTAGTGGCTATTACATCAATAGCCCAAGCGTTGGTCGCGTTTATCTGACGGGTAAGGCGCTTGATGGCTATGTGGGTAAACCGGTTGCCGCCTTGGGCAGCGTTTCGGGTGTTTGCGGGCCAAAGTCCGTGCCTTGCTATCCCATCGTAGCCGTCAGAGAAATTGATATTTCGACAGCAAAGTAAGGCCGCTGATATTTGAGGTTTTGATCTTTAAGGTTCTATCACTACTGGTGTGCCTATGGTTACCTGAGAAAATAGGGCCACGATATCTTCGTTGTGCATCCGAACGCAGCCATTGGAGACGGCTTTGCCAATAGAATCGAGCGTGGGCGTACCGTGAAAACCAAACGCCCCCAATTCATTGGTATGAAAGCCAATCCATCGCAGACCCAGAGCGCTATTCGGCCCAGGCGCGTGCATTTCGCCCGTCCAGGGGCTTTGCCACACCGGTTCTATCACTAGCTTAGACACCTCGAACTGTCCTTGCGGCGTCGGGGTAGCGGCGGCACCCACGGCGACCGGATAGCTCGCGATCGCCTTTTCGCCTTGATACAAAAACACCTGGCGATCGCCCAAACGCAACACCACCCGAACGGCTTCCGCATCCGCCGTAATATCACGGGGAATAGTCACTGTCTCGATAGGTAAAACTGTCTCGGCAGGTAAAACTGTCTCATCAATAGGTGCAGCCACAGCGGTCATGCCGCCAGACAGCAGTCCAAACAACAGCAGTCCAAACGACAGCAGTCCAAACGACAGCAGACCGTACGAGACAACCCTCCAACGCACTGGCACTGGCTGAAAGCCTTTAGGTTTCAAGTATCGTTTTTGGTCGCTCAAAAGCCTTCTCCAAGCTATTTATCTAGCAGAACTGTCTTCAAAAAATATGCCCATCTACAATTCCATCTACAATTATTGTACGGTGAGCATATACGTTCCTTCGGCGGCTAGTACTTGGCTTACCACAGGCCCCGAATCGGCTCTTGGAAGGTCGGCGCGGGTACGGGCTGAGGCTCCACAACTTCTTGAGTTTGCGCTGGCAGCGGATCGGGTCTGACGGGCACCTCCACGACAGGCGGCGCTAGACCCACTTGTAATAATCCCGTTTCGCACTCTCCTCCTAGCGAGTCAAGACCCGGCATCGATTCGTTGCCGCCTTTAATTAGCTGCAAAAGCGTCATGAATGCCGGAGACTCTGCGGCGGCCAAAAGCTGCTGGCTATCTAAGGCGCTAACTAACTCATTGGCAGCGCTAATAGCGGTTCTTAACTCATTTGAAGATAGACCTAGACGAGATATCTCAACGTCAATGCCTGTTTCATTCTTAACCTGTTGGGCTAGGGCACCGAGTCGGTCTGTGGTGGGGCGATCGCCCAAAAGCAGCGACTGAATATTGTCAATTTGCCCCGGCGAAACAGAGATTTCCCGACCGCTGACAGACGGCACAGACTGACGCCGCTGGATACCGCGCAGCGTATTGACCACGCCATTATTGGTACAGCTCACGTTAGAGCGTTTGGAAAAGCCTGGATTAGAAAACGTGTCGCCCAAACCGCTGCCGCTAGCGTCGGGTGGCAGCACCGGAACAATGCCTGCAAAAGCCGGATGGCTCAAGGTCGCTTCAGCACTGGACAAACAAAGCAGCGCTAATAGGGGAAGCTTGATCGCTAATTTCATGGGAAAAACCTTTGGCTGAATAATGGCTGTGTTGCCATTTATGATCGGTTGAATGACGGGTTCTATGGCGATGCCATCTTAGAAGCGCTTTCGATTTAGAACCCAAAGCTGTAGCCCAATCCGCCTACAAACTGAGTTCCGGCTTCGGTATTGTCAGTTAAGTCGGAAACGCCTACGGTCAGGACAATGGGCAAGTTGCTGAATGGAGCCGTAGAAGCGCCTAATCCCAACGCCCGCCCAGACCAGCTAGAAACCAGTGACACTTGAGGAATGACTCGCAAGCCTATACTGCCAAACAAGTTGGGCGCATTGTCTCCAGCGGCGATCGCCCCATTAGAGCGAAAAGTCCCAGTGCCAATCCCCAAAGAAGTCGTTAGGGGCATCGGATTATCCTTTTGTGGTCGCAGGTTGAATCGCTGCGTCACCACGCCGTAGAAGGTGTCTTCATCCTTTTTAGCCGCGCCCCACTGAATAGGGTTGTACCAGCCAACGGCAACGCCTAGATTGTTCGCTTGGGGAAATAGTTTGTGCACCTTGAATCCGACGGTGCCATCCTCTGCAAATCCATTAATACTAATAATGCCAACGTTTAGCTCTACGCCCACATTCTCGACCGCATTGCCAAACCCCATGCCTACGCTGGCAGAGCCGTCTAATCCATCTTGGGTATTTTCAGTGGCACCGGCTGTCCCAATATAAAAGTCACCCCAGTCTGCGCCGTAGGCATTGGGCGTAATAAAGGTGGAGGAAGGCACCGGCTGCGGACGGCGATCTAAAACATCTAGGTCGGGCGCTGCTGCTGGGTTGGGGGTGATTAGTAGCTGGTCGCGAATTTCCTGGTCGCTGAGCGTTGGGGCGTTATCACGAGGCGTTTGAGCCACCTTTAGCAGCTGATCGAGCGATGGGACTGGCTGCGTGGGCGTCTGCGTTTCGTCAGAGAAGCGAGCCGTTGGCTGAGGCAAGATAGAAAGCTCGGACGCTCCGACCGGTTCTACTTCAGCAGCAGCAGCGGCTAATCCCCACGAGTTTGGTGCGGATAACTCTATTGCTGAGGCGTTCAGATCTGGGGCGTTCAGATCTGAAGCTTCAGCGCTACTGTCTAATCGGCTGATCGGCTGATTCGGCTGATTGGGGTGATCGATGACATTAGCTCGTGCTTCGACGCCTATCCCTAACAGAGCGCAGGGAACCGCTAGGATGAGGCTAGTTATTGTTTTTCTGTGTGGCTCGTTCATGGATATTCGCCGTAGAGTTCAGGCTATGACTGTGCGATCGCTTTAGCAAAATCCGGCATCATTTCTGTATAAAGAAGTCGCTATATGGGACAAGATGCCCACCTGCTGTCGCTAAGCAAACAGAATTGATGTATGAACTCCTGACAGGGCGATCGCTCGTCTCAGAAAAGCGCTGCGATCGCTACAATAGAAATCCCTGGACGACTGCTGTCTTTACTTGAGTGCGCCTATGCTAATGTTTCAGCCCCCTGGATTTGGCCAAAAATCGGTTCAGGTACGGCTAGGCGAAATGGCCTACTACACGCCCGTTGGCCTACCCTGGCCCATAACTGCTGACAACTTGGCTGCCGACAAATCAACCACCGATAAATCAGCCTCCGACCAAACAGCCTTCGACCAAACGAAAAAGTCCGATCCGGCCTCCAAAAAGCGCCCTATCGCCATCTTTTTTCATAACTTTGGTGGCGGCGCTTCAGCTTACGAATGGTCTAAAGTTTATGCGGCGCTGGCCACGCACTACACTGTGATCGCGCCCGATCTAATCGGCTGGGGAGCCTCCGCCCACCCTGAGCGCCGCTACAGCACCCAAGACTATCTCAACAATATAGAAGATTTTATAGAACAAGTTTCGAGTGAGCCGGTTTTGGCGATCGCCAGTTCTTTTACTGCTGGCCTAGTCGCCCGACTAGCCGCCGAAAAACCAGCGCTGTTTCGTAAGCTGTTTTTAACTTGTCCTGCTGGCTTTAGAGACTTTGGCAAAGGCGCAGGAAGAAGACTCCCGGAGCCAATTATCAATGCGCCGTTTTTGGACAAAGCCATTTACGCGCTCGGAGCTATGAACGAGATTGCCGTCCGCAATTTTTTGGAGAACTTTTTGTTTGCTAAGCGCGATCGCCTCTCCAACGAAACCGTAGCCGCTTATCTCTCTTCTGCCCAACAGCCCAATGCCGAATATGCCGCGCTCTCCTTTCTTCGCGGAGATCTTTATTTTGATCTAGCACCCTATATAGAACAACTTCAAACGCCGACAGCGATGGTATGGGGAGAGCAGGCGCAGTTTACACCCGTCGCACTAGGCCGTCGGCTAGCGGGCCTTAACCCTTATCGGGTGGAGCGATTTCAGGTAGTATCGAATACTGGCGTGCTGCCTCATTTGGAGCAGCCGGGGGTCGTGGCTGCTCTATTACTAGACTGGTTGCAGGCGTAGTCGTAAGGACTTGCCAGAGGCGTATTAAAAACGTATTAGAGGCGTATTAAACAGCCAAAAAACATGAACCAATATTTTGCCACCGTCGCTAAAGGGCTAGAACCCCTGTTAGTAGAAGAATTAGAATCGCTGGGCGCTCAGAATGTAGAGCCGGGATTTTGTGGGGCTTCCTTTAAGGGCGATCGCGCCCTCCTATACAAAATAAACCTCTGGGCCAGGCTGCCTTTTAGAGTGCTAAAGCGGCTAGACGAATTTGACTGTGAAACTGGCGACGATTTGTTCAAGGGCGTACAGCGCACGGACTGGAGCGAGTACCTGACGCCAGATCGCACGCTAGCGGTGAGCGCCTCGGGGAAAACAGACGATCTAAACCATACGCACTTTACCTCTTTGCAAGTGAAAAACGCGATTGTTCATCAGCAAACCGAAATGTTTGGCGAACGTTCGAATGTGGACAAAGACAATCCCGATTTAAGAGTTAATGTCCATTTGCAGTACGACCGGGCCACGATTAGTTTGGACAGCTCGGGCGAGAGTTTGCACAAACGCGGCTATCGGCCCGCAGTGGGCGCAGCACCGCTCAAAGAATCTTTGGCTTCGGCGCTGATTAAAATGTCTGGATGGCAGCCGGATCAGGCGTTTTTTGATCCTTTATGTGGATCGGGGACGTTGCCTTTAGAGGCGGGGTTGCAGTCTTTGAAAGTGGCACCCGGTTTGTTTCGAGAGCGCTTTGGGTTTGAAAGCTGGTTGGATTATGACGACGATCTGTGGGAGCAGATGCTGAAAGCGGCGGAAGATTGTCAGGAAGAGGGTTTGAAGGCTTTTGTGGGGGGGTGCGATCGCGATCCAAACGTCCTCATTCAGGCCAACGGCAACGCGGCCAAATGCGGCATTGAGCATCTAGTCAAATTTCGACAGAGCGAGCTAGCCGACGTAGAAGCGCCCGCAGATAGCGGCATCCTCATGTGCAATCCGCCTTACGGTGAGCGCTTGGGCAAGGACACCGACCTGGGCGCATTTTATAAGCTGCTCGGCGATGTGCTAAAGCAACGATTCAAGGGTTGGACTGCGTACGTGCTGAGTGGAAACAAAGCGCTTTCTCGCAATATTGGCCTTAAGTCTGCCGCCCGCGCCCCGGTGTACAACGGCTCTATTCTTTGTCAGCTTATGAAGTATGAGTTGTATTAGCAGCTAGCAAAAGGACAGATAGACTCAAGTATCGAATCGTGATGTTAAAAAAACGACTCACCCGATATGCCTCGCTTGGTCATTCTCTATATTGAACAACCTCACGATCCCCTTCAGCCTCCCTTTTGAAGATGGAGGTTAGCGGTAGATCGTGAGGTTGTTAGTTTACGGCTCCTGATTTAACAGCTCCTGATTTAACTTACTTAATCTGCATCGCTAGCTGCTCTTTTTTCTTGCTCGCGATTAGGTTCTTGGTTGCGTTGATGGCCCTAGCCGTCGCGGTCGATAGCTCGTCAAACTTCCAACTTGCTGGGCTACCCGCTTCGTGAACGCCAAACTTATAGAAGCCATCGGCCTTACCGGCTAGCTCTTTGATCGCATTGTCAATGCCGTCAGTATCGCCAGACTTGTAGCGGCTAGTTTCCTTGCCCGGCTTGATGGTTCCGCCCGTTTTGTTGTCAGAGGCCCAAACCTCGCCGTCTACCACCCAAAACTGCTCAAACGTTCCCTTCTCTTTTTTAGACTGTGCCTTACCGAAACCTTTGTTTTGAGCCATGACTAATATCCTGTCCATAATTTAGCGTTATCTGGTGTGATTATACAGACAAGCGATCGCGCCCATACAGTGCCACATGATCACATCTTAGCTTGCCTGTAACGTAGCCCTATATCTCTAAAACGTGCGATTCGGCGCTTTCCCTAGCGGCGTCACGGGCGATCGCCTAATAAAACTGTCATACTAAAAGTGGAAGTTTCTACTCTATATCTCCTCTTCTCAATGGTTTCTTTGGCTAATATTGCGACTCAAGATTCAAATGCTCAAGATTCAAATGCTCAAGATTTAAATGTTCATGCCTTAGACAGTCAAACGTCGATTCAAACGTCGATTCAAACGTCGATTGCGCCCGTTGGCTTAGACTGGTCTTGCAAAGAGGCGATCGCAGTTTGCGCCCAAATCGTAGGCGAGCGTATTGACACCAAAGCAATAGAGCGAGCTAAAGCACCTGAGATAGAAAAAATGGAGGCGATCGCCACCAACCCTCTTATTGTTAAAGCAGGCGCTACAGGCTGCGCGGTAATTTTGCGCTACGGCGTCATTGTTGCCTTCGACTTAAGCTTGGAAGAAGAAAAAGCGCTGCTGACAACGTTACAGCCCTACATTCGAGAGCCGATTGCCCAAGATATGTCGGAGACTCTGCCGCTCACCTTTCGGCCCAAGGCCAAAGAGCACCTAGCGAATGGAACCTTATATTTACAAACTTGCAGCGCCGAACGGCTGCAAATTGTTGCTGAGGCGCTCGGCAAAAGTGTTGTACTTGACTATTACGAGACGGAAGTTTCCAGCCTGTTTACGAAAATCAAACCCTTTGCCACCGCCATTCAAGGAAAAAACCGCAAACCGCCTAAAGAAGAAGAACTTTTAGAGTTGATTGGCGGCACGCTATTAATTCAACAAAAGATGGTGGGCATTGTTGAAGTCGGTGAAAAGCCAGACCCGATCTGGGATCATCCTGAGCTAGACCGGCTGTATTTGCGCATGGAAGATGAATATGAGCTGAGAGAACGACTCATTGCGCTAGAGCGTAAGCTGGCTCTGGTGTCTAACTCGGTTGAAACCTCTTTAAACATTTTGCAGCGCAACAGCAGTCATCGCGTGGAGTGGTACATCACTATTCTGATTGTGATAGAGATTGCGATCGCGCTATATGAAATTTGGGCCAAATGAGACTAAGCGCAAGTAACCTTGAGCGCAGAGGATAGTAAGCGCAAGTAATAATTAAGCGATCGCCGAGCGCTTATTAGCAAAATAGGCCAGCGCTACAGCTAGCTAGAAAGACTCTAGTGGACTGAGCCAGCGTATATCAAAGAGGAAAGGTGTATCAGCGGACTGGGCATACTTATTACTGCATACTTACATCAATAGATATAGCGTAAATTGCATGAATGCCCAGGCATCGCATAACGCCCTAATAGGCGCAGTTAAAGCGGCTCTACCTGAAGGAGAACACAATAGAGTACAAAAGCTTTTAAGCTACAAAGTGCTAGATACCGATGCGGAAACGGCTTACAACGATTTGACGATGATCGCAGCCCAAATTTGTGACACTCCTATGGCGCTAGTGAGTATGGTTGATCGCGAGAGGCAGTGGTTTAAGGCCAAGGTCGGTATCGAAGAGACGGAAACTCCTCGAGATTGGGCTTTTTGCGCTCACGCGATTTTGCGATCGCAGGTGATGATTGTCCCCGATGCACGACAAGACCCGCGCTTTGCCAATAATCTGCTGGTGCTCGGCGAGCCTTTTATTCGGTTCTATGCCGGTGCGCCATTAATCACACCAGACGGCTATGCGCTGGGGACGCTCTGCGTATTAGATAGAGAACCCAAGGCGCTAACATCCGTGCAGATTGAGGCGTTGGAGGCGTTGGCCAGACTGGTTGTAGAACAGTTAGAAACGCGTCTGATGGTTCAGCAATTGACCCAGGAAGTTGAAGAAAAAGAGCGAACTCAAGCGGCCTTAAAGCAAGTGAATGCTGGTTTAGAGTCGCGAGTTGAGGAACGCACCCAGGCTATTCAACAAAAAAATGAGGAACTGAACGCGACCTTAGCAGAGCTACGGCATACGCGATCGCACCTCGTCCATTCAGAAAAAATTGCCTCACTAGGACAGCTTATTGCCGGAGTCGCCCATGAAATCAATAATCCGCTGGGCTTTGTCAGCGGCAGCATTCATCATACGAAGAACTATATCGTGGATTTGGTGGCGCTACTGACGCTGTATCGAAGCATCTATGGCAACGAAGATGAGTCCGTTGCCGAGCTAGTTGAAGCCATTGACCCAGACTTCATCATTGCCGATCTAACAAAGATGCTAGGTTCGATGGAGATAGGGGCAGAACGCATTATTGAAATTGTGCGATCGCTCCGCAGCTTTTCTCGCCACGACCAGTCGGGTCTGCGTCCTGCTGACTTGCATGAGGGTCTTGATAGTACGCTGCTGCTGCTAAATTATCGGCTGCGGATAATAGGCAGCGGCTATTCGTCAATTGAAATCGTTAAGCACTATGGCGATATTCCAGAAATTAACTGCGATATTGGGCAGCTCAATCAGGTCTTCATGAACCTGCTAGCCAATTCGATTGATGCCTTTGAGACGGCGAGCGAGCAGACCAAGGCAACACGTCCAACCATCACCATTTCAACTGCTATGATGGACGATCAGGTCGTTATCTCAATTGCAGATAATGGTTCTGGCATACCAGAAGACGTTGTTCAAAACATATTCGAGCCATTTTTTACGACCAAACTCGCAGATAAAGGAACAGGACTAGGACTTTCCATTAGCCGTAAGGTGATAGAGGAAAAGCATAAGGGCAAGATTGTTTGCGAGTCTCAGCCCGGAAAAGGAACAACC
>JBBSOB010000171.1:0-10319 GCA_038260205.1 Phormidesmidales cyanobacterium | reverse complement strand
GCGCAGGGCAGTCGGGGCGGTCAGCAGGAGCACTATCAAGCCGGGATGGAGCTGATTGGCGCTAGCGGCGTGATGGCCGATGCTGAGGCGGTTTTGCTGGTGGCGGACTGCTTGCAGGAGGTGAAGCTAGCAGATGCGCAGATTGTGCTGGGCGAGGCGGCGCTGACCTATTCGCTGCTGTCTGAGTTTCCTGAGGGGGCGATCGCGGCTGTTCGACATAGCCTTGCCGCGTTAGATCGAGTGGCGCTAGAAGAAATGTCGCTCTCGGACGAACACAAGCATTTGGCGCTGCGGCTGATGGACTTGCGCGGGGAACCGGCGGCGGTTTTAGCCAAGCTCCAAGACTTTAATTTGAACGCGGCTCAGCAGGCGATTGTGAGTCGGCTCAAGTCCTTGATAGAGCTGCTGCGCTTAGAACGCGCTCAGGGGGTCGCGGTGCCTTCTATCATCCTCGATCTGAGCTTGATTCGCCCGTTTGACTATTACACGGGCATCGTCTTTGAAGTGATTAGCGCTCAGAGCCGTCAGGTATTGGGCCAGGGCGGCCGCTATGACGATTTGCTAGCGGTGTACGATGCGCCCAATCAGGCTGAGAAAAAGGGCTTTCCGGGCATCGGCTTTGTGCTAAATATTGAGCAGCTTCGTCAGGAGTTGGCAGATAGCGGACATTTGCCTGCACAAACGCCGCATAGTGATTGGCTGATTGTGCCGCAGGGCGAGGCGGCAGCGGCAGCGGCTTTGGCCTATGCGCAGAAGCTTCGCTCGGATAAGAAGGTGCGGGTTGAGCTAAATTTGAATTTGGAGCAGTCGGCGGATGAGGTGCGGGCGATCGCGCAAAAACGCAATATCAACCAAATTGCCTGGATCTCCGCCGAGGGCTTGTCTGAAACCGAGATCGTTCACTAAGGTAGAGGAAAGCCCTTTTGAGAGCATAATTTGTATGGCCCACACTATTGTTACCGACGTTTGCGAAGGCATTGCGGACTGCGTTGATGCTTGTCCAGTTGCCTGCATTGATGAAGGCCCTGGTAAAAATAAAAAAGGCACCGGCTGGTATTGGATTGATTTCGATACCTGCATTGACTGCGGCATTTGCCTACAGGTGTGCCCGGTGGAAGGGGCGATTTTGCCGGATGAGCAGCCGAGTTTGCAGCAGACGCCGGGTTAGGGTGCGATCGCTCAAAGCTGCCTTAATTGAATTTAGCGTGATGTCTGTGTAGCGATCGCTTTTGGATGAAGGAAAACATCGCATCAACAAGGCAGTATATGTTGTTTCTTGGTATGAGAGATACGGAGATGATTTCATTGGGGAGCTTGAACTGAGTGAGAATCACCTTGAAGAAGTCGGCCAAATTTTAGATGTTTCCGTCTGCGACCTAGCAGGCGGTGCCTATCCTGTAAAACTGTCCCATGTTGATCAGTTACAAAATCTAGTTGGAGTGAAATTCGACCTAAACTTATATGAGTATTTTGTCGAGGTGTTTTCCCGCAGTAAAGAAAACGACTGAGCCTCATAACCAAAGGCAACTCGGGTTGAACAGTTATATTTTTACTACTCCTTTTGGTTACGAGATTAACACGCACAAGATCGCTCAGATTCACGGAGTTGTATTCGCCAAGTAACGGGCTGATAGCCTCCTATGATGAGACAGTAGCTGAAATCGATTCCATCCAAGCCTTACGACCATAAATACGATTTTGCAGATCCTCAATTCTAAAAATTTGGCCTAAGTCGTCCCACAGGATGCTGTCATTTCCTAGCAATTCCACAGCCGCTAGTTCATCGTCACTGGGGCTGATAGGCACCCAATCGCTACCTGTAAAGATGACCATCTCTAGTAGATGCACGGGCCAAGATGCTTGTGCTCCATCAGCAAAAGAAAGAATTACTGCCTTCGCATCACGGTCGTATCTTACAGATACTGGATTATTCAGCTTCATAATAAATTCTCACCGCATTCTGTAGAAATTGTAGATTATTTTGACAGAGCTTCAAGGCGAGCTTAGTGAACGCTGATGTTGTTTTGATGCGCTTATCTTTCGCCGGACGCATGGGCACTGCCTGATCTCCAGAGATATCAATTTTCACCTCTAACGACTTGTCTTTGTTCTGGACATAAACATGAATGGGAAGATGGTCGCCAGGATTAACAACAATTCTATTCCCGTCGATTCTAAGGATTATTGGCATTATTATTTTACAGGTGGTTCGCCAGTGACTGCCGATTCTAAATACTTCACGTCGGGCGGCACATACTCGCCGTCTATTTTTACCCGGAAGTCGTAGTGCTCTCCAGTGCCCAGGCCGCTTTTGCCCGAGAACGCAATCACTTCGCCTGCTGTGGCCTTGCCCTGACGACAGCCGTTTTCAGATGTGTGCAAAGACTGAAAGATATAGCCTGGATAAGATTCGGCGGTTTGATCGACGACCCAACCGCCGCCGTCATCGTCCCACCAGCAATCGACTGTGGCGCGATCGCCCACTTCTCCAACCGCATAAATCGGTGTTCCCACCGGTGTCGCCAAATCTACCCCACTATGAGGCGCGTTCGGCTCGCCGGTGACGGGATGAATGGGACGAATGCCGTATTCGTCGCTGACGGTGTAGCCCGCCACCACATCGCCCGTTTTAGGCGTCACGATATCTTCTACGCGTTCTCTGCGAGGCGATAAATTGATGCCGTTAGTCAAAATTTGATCGGCTACATATAGCAAAGAGCCAATAATGCCAGCGGCGCAGACACCTGTCACGATGAGCTTCGGTAACGAAATTCCGACGGGCGTCAGCAGATCTTCGTCTTCTAGCGCCTCGGCAATTTCAGCGCCTGTGTGAATATGAATGTGCTGGGGTACGTGTTGTAATACGCTTTGCGAGAAGTTTTCGGGAACGCCGAAAGGGATCAGCTTGGCGGCGATCGCTCTCGGATTAATCTCGCGCCCTTGACTTGTCTTTCGAGTGCGGCGAGATGGTTTATTCCCCCTTGAGGTTTGGTTCGCCTGGGCAATGGGATCGAGCGCGATCGCATCACTTTCGATGACCGACAGCTCCCCGTTACCCAATTTTTCGAGCAGATCTGAAACACTGCTGCACCCAGCGGCGATCGCAGCCTGTTTCGCGCCATGCCAGCCCGATTCTGTCACCGTTACCCGACAAGGAATCTTAGGCTGAGCCGCCGGTGAGCGGACGGAAGTGCCTTTTTTTTTCGCAGCGTTCGAAGAAGTTTTCATACGGAGCCGTCAAGACCGAAACATAATAGCGTATACGCGTAGAAGCAACCTGAGAAAAAGACTGTACCTATGAAACCCCCTATGAAATCACACCCAAGTTCTATGCAATCTATTATTCGAGAAGAAGAGGAAGAAAGACGCCACTGGGACTACCACTACGACCCGGTGGGAATGGCGCCTGGCACGCTGGTGATTGATGAAGATGCTTCGCCTACCGAGCTAACTTTAATTGACTACAACCGGGAAAAGGCACTGCGGAAGAAACTGCGATCGCCCGAAGACGCCGCCAACTATCTAGACACCGAAAGCATCTCCTGGATAGACCTTCAAGGTTTGGGCAATGAGGATGTGCTCAACCGCCTGGGCACCGTTTTTCATCTCCATCCGCTCGTGCTAGAAGATGTGGTCAACGTTCCCCAGCGGCCCAAAATTGAGTATTACGACGATCAGCTCCTCATTATTACTCGAATGGTAGTGCTGACCACGAAACATAACAAAGATGCCGAAGAGGCCCCCCAATTTGAAAGCGAGCAGCTCAGCTTTGTACTCGGCAAAAACTATTTGCTGACTGTGCAAGAAGAACTCAACCAGGATTGCCTTGATCCGGTGCGGCAGCGCATTCGCCAAAATCAAGGGCTGATTCGAGGGGCGGGAGCCGACTACTTGGCCTATGCCTTACTAGACGCGGTGATTGACGCTTATTTTCCCGTTTTAGAAGAATACGGCGAATACATCGAGTCTTTAGAAGACGAAGTGATTTTTAATCCGAGTCGTCAGACCGTTCAAAAAATCTATCGTATCCGCCGCGAGCTGATGGGCCTGCGGCGTTCTATTTGGCCGCAGCGTAATGCCCTAAGTCAGCTCGTGCGAGATGGTGGCGAGCTGATTCGCCCTGAAGTGCGGGTTTATCTGCAAGATTGCTACGACCACGTAGTGCAGGTGCTAGATATTCTCGAAACCTATCGCGAGCTGACGGCAAACCTAATGGACGTTTATCTTTCTTCGGTGTCCAATAAAATGAATGAGGTGATGAAAATTTTGACGGTGATCTCCTCTATTTTTATTCCCCTCACGTTTATTGTAGGCGTGTATGGAATGAACTTTGACCATGATGTGTCGCCCTGGAATATGCCGGAACTGGAGTATTACTGGGGCTATCCGCTGTGCTGGGCGATGATGATTGCGATCGCGCTTTCCCTAACCTATTACTTCTGGCGCAAAGGCTGGTTTGAGAGCAGCGTGAGTAAAGTTCCTAGAATGTAGACTTTTTGAAAGCTAGCGCTTCTTTTAGCCGTAAAGGTGGCCGAAAATCATTCTAGGGACAAAGCCCTGATAAGATACCCCTGATAAAGCTCGCATCAGCCGCATGGATCGCCCAGTATGGATCTCAAAGCTCTCATTAAAGACATTCCTGACTTTCCCCAGCCAGGCATTGTTTTTCGAGACATCACCACGCTTCTACAAGACCCCGCCGGACTGAGCTACACCGTAGACCAGCTCAGCACTAAGGCCACCAGCTTGAATGCGAACTGCATTGCCGGAATTGAATCGAGAGGCTTTATCTTTGCGATGCCGATGGCGTATCAGCTCCAGAAAGGATTTGTTCCGATTCGCAAGGCAGGCAAGCTGCCTCGGGCCGTTTACGACGTAGAATATACGCTCGAATACGGTACAGATAAACTAGAGGTGCATCAAGATGCGTTTGCTGCGGGCAGTAGAGTTGTCGTGGTAGATGATTTGCTAGCGACTGGTGGCACGGCGGCGGCTACCGCTCAGCTCATCGAAAAAGCAGGTGCCGTCTTGGCCGGATTTATCTTTGTAATAGAGTTGAGTGGTCTAGCCGGGCGCGATCGCCTACCGTCAGAGGTGCCGGTCATTAGTTTGATTCAGTATTAGCTTTTTAGTACTGGCTTTTATTCGTTTCGATATTATTCGATTTTAAGAGAACTCTCTGCTAACGCCATGTCGTCGTCTCCTGTTCAACCGCCTAATCAAGAGCTATCGGGTGCCCATCACGCTAATTCAGCGCTGCGCGGTATTTTCGGCAACGAAACGCTGGCATACATTGCAAAACGACTTTTGCAGGCAGTATTAACGCTTTTACTAGCTAGCTTTTTGAGCTTTATGATAGTGCAGCTCGCGCCGGGCGATTTTCTCACGCCTTTTCGCTCAGATCCTGAGTTTTCGCGAGAGCTATTAGCGCGATATACCAAAGATTACGGACTCGACAAGAGCTTTTTAGAACAGTATGTTCGATGGCTACAGCAAGCGATACAGGGAAATTTTGGGATTAGCTTTGCCTACCGCAGGCCAGCGACCGAAATTTTGTGGGAGCGGGTGCCGAATACGCTGCTGCTTTCTGCGGCTTCGATTGTGGTGACCTGGGCGATCGCTATTCCATTCGGCATCATCGGCGCAGTCAACCAAGACCGTTGGCTAGACAAGTTTCTACGTATCCTAAGCTATATCGGCCAGGGTTTTCCCACGATTATTACGGGCCTGCTGCTGCTCTTTTTTGCCCAGCTCACGACGCCGCTATTTCCCGTCGGCGGACGCACGAGCCTCTATCACGACGAACTCAACTGGGTCGGTCAGCTTTTGGACGTTATCTGGCATTTGATTTTGCCGACTTTGGCCCTGAGCATTACTAGTTTTGCCGGGCTGCAGCGGATTATGCGCGGCCAAATGCTAGATGTGCTTCGGCAGGACTACATTCAGACGGCCAGAGCCAAAGGGCTATCGGAAAATAAGGTCGTTTACGTTCATGCTTTGCGCAATGCTATCAACCCATTAATTACTATTTTGGGCTTCGAGTTTTCGGCTTTACTCAGCGGCTCTTTTATTATCGAAAACTACTTTAGCTGGCCAGGACTTGGCACCCTAACGCTCGAAGCGATTCAAAAGCAGGATCTCTTTCTGGTGATGGCTAGCTTGGTATTAGGCGCAGTCATGCTGATTGTTGGTAACTTACTGGCCGATTTGCTGCTTTCATTCGTCGATCCTAGAATCAAGCTCTCTCGGATGAATTAGTTATGCATCAGGCCCGATCTGTCGCTAGTTTACTCGTCGGGCTGCTGGTGTTTGGCTTGGTGCTGTGGATTGCTCGCACTGTGCATCAGGAGCTGAATGATCAGGGCTTTGCTCAGACCGTACTGATTGGGGTAGGCGGCTGGGCTTTGGGCTGGCTCGTGGGCTTTTTAACCTCTTCGAGTACTAACCAGGAGATTAAAAAATTTAGTCGGGCAACTTCTACGATTGGTGCGTTTATCTCTGGGTTTGCGTTGGCTAAGCTAGAGCCTTCGCTGACGCCACTGTTTGAAAATGGACGGCTGATTAATGAGCCAATATACGGTATTCGGCTGCTAATTTTTATGATTTGTTTTGCGATCGCAGCTATCAATATGTACATCTATCGCGAAGGACAGCGCTATTAGCTTTATCCATGCCGATTTTCATACCAATTTCCATGCCGATTAAAGAGTTTACTGATTTCATCCTAGGCAGCCTAGCGGCCTTATTTCCTGTTATCGACCCAATTGGCAGCGTCCCTATCTTTTTGGTGCTAACTGCGGGGGTTCCAGAGTCGCTTAGGCGCAGCTATGCCAAAAGAATTGCGCTCAATGTGGTGATTTTACTGGTCTGCTCTCTGCTAGTGGGCGGGGGCATTCTCAGATTTTTCGGGATTTCGCTGGAGGTGGTGCGAATCGCGGGCGGCATCGTGGTTTTTCATGCGGCTTGGAATGCGATGAACTCAGAATCGAAACTCAGTGACGTAGAGAATCAAGACGCTATGCAAAAAGTCAGGCAGCAGGCGAGTCAGCATCAAGATATCTCTTTTATACCGATGACGATTCCAATGCTGGCCGGGCCGGGCGCGATCGCCGTTGCGTTAGGACTCGCCGCAGAAGCTAGCCGAGGCGTCGAAGTGGTGAAAACCGCGAGTAACTTAGCCGCCATTGCGGTGGCGATCGCCCTCATCGGTCTGATTATCTACATTGCCTTGCGCACCTCAACGCTTCTGCTCAAGTGGCTAGGTGCAAGTGGTATTCATGCGCTCAGCCGCCTGCTGGGCCTATTCGTCATGGCAATTGGCGTTCAGCTTATTCTCAGTGGTTTGGGCGACTGGATTCAGTCACTTAATATCGGCTAGCCCTGTCAATTGGCCATTAAAAGCCCATAAATTCTACGCGCGGAACCAACGGATCGTTGACAATGCCGACGCCCTTGTAGCCCCAGCGGTCTGATATTTTTTTGATTTGAGCGCGATCGCAATACTCCACCGAAAACTGCGGCGCTAGCGCTTGAGCATGGGCATTCAAATAGCTCAGCGCGTCAAAATCAGCAATAAATAATAGCAAAAAGGGATCGGTGGGTACCTCTGGGTGCTGGCCTTCTACTGGCGGACGAGCGACCAGATATTGACCGTTCGCTTTGGAGCGTAGCGTGTAGTAGGGCTGATTGAGCATTGGGAATTGGCGATCGCTATCAACTCCTAAATTCTACGTCGAAACCCGTCCGACAAATTCCCCATCAAAAAAGCCCCCCACTTAGCAGCAGGAGGCTTATTTAAGTCTAACTAGGTTGACCTAGCAAGTCTGTTAGCGAAATTAGTCCAATTAATCCAACTGATCCAATTAGTCCAGGTCAGTCATAGACAGTACTGGCTCAGATTCGCGGTCTAGACCCTTCTCGAAGCCACCGCCAGCAGCGCGAGCGCGGCCCGCATGCCATAGATGACCGACCAAGAAGAAGAAACCCATAATGAAGTGGAAGGACGCCAACCACTGACGGGGGTTTACGAAGTTAACGGAGTTAAACTCTGTGATGATACCGCCCACGGAGTTAATAGAAGCGTTGGGCGCGTGAGTCATGTACTCAGCAGCGCGACGCACCTGCCAGGGCTGAATGTCATTCTTAAGCTTGTCGAGATCGAGGCCGTTTGTGCCACGCAAAGGCGATAGCCAAGGGCCATCAAAGTCCCAAAAACGCATGGTCTCACCGCCGAAGATAATCTCTCCAGTAGGAGAGCGCATGAGGTACTTACCAAGACCAGTGGGGCCTTGGGCAGATCCGATATTAGCACCCAAGCGTTGGTCACGAACCAAGAAAGTCATGGCCTGAGCCTGAGATGCTTCTGCGTTCGTAGGGCCGTAAAACTCACTAGGATAAGCTGTGTTGTTAAACCAAACGTAGCAAGAGCAAATGAAAGCCATCAGGGAGACGGCACCAATGCTGTAAGAGAGATAAGCTTCACCACTCCAGATCAGCGCGCGACGCGCCCAAGCGAATGGCTTGGTCAAAATGTGGAATACGCCACCGAAGATACAGATAAGGCCGACCCAAACGTGGCCACCAATGATATCTTCCATGTTGTTAACGCCGACAATCCAGCCTTCGCCACCCCAAGGGGAGGTCGCTAGATAGCCAACGATAACGCCAGGGTTCAACGTGGGGTTCGTAATGACTCGAACGTCGCCCCCGCCCGGTGCCCAAGTGTCGTATACGCCACCGAGGAAGCAGGCTTTGATGACTAGAAGGAAAGCCCCTAGTCCAAGCAGAATCAGGTGATAACCGATGATGTTGGTCATCTGGTTTTTGTCTTTCCAGTCTTGGCTAAAGAAGCTGGAGTATTCTTCTAGCGTCTCAGGGCCGCGCAGTGCGTGGTACACACCGCCCAAACCGAGGACAGCAGAAGAAACGAGGTGAAGCACACCGACTACAAAGTAGGGGAAGGTGCTGACGACTTCACCGCCAGGGCCAATGCCCCAACCTAGCGTCGCCAGGTGAGGAATAAGAATTGCGCCTTGCTCATACATAGGCTTTTCAGGCACGTAGTGAGAGACCTCAAACAAGGTCATCGCACCCGTCCACAATACGATCAGGCCAGCGTGAGCGACGTGAGCGCCCAGTAGCTTACCTGATAAGTTGATGAGGCGAGCGTTACCAGACCACCAAGCATAACCGGTGGATTCTTGGTCGCGTCCGCCTCCCACGAAACTGTCATTAGAGAGCGTTACCACAGGGGATTACCTCTTCGGGAATACGAACTTTACAAAGGGGATTTGAGATAGCTACAGCAAAACTGAGAGAACAGTCAAACTGAGGTACTCGTTACAATCTGACAAAATCAAATCGAAATTTTGAAAAATCAAAAGTCAGACAATGTGTACAGTGTAGGCCACTCCGTAGAGCGATGCTAAAACACTTAGGGACACCGCTGAAAAAACTGCCGCTATTCTCTAAAAAAGCTCTTCTAAGAAGCGTTAGAGAACGGCGGCTACCATTACGCATTAGAGCGCGTTACCACGAGGAAGGACTTCCTCAGGGAACACAAACTTCTCGTGAGGCTGATCCTGCGGGCTGAGCCACGCGCGAATACCTTCGTTCAGCAAGATGTTCTTCGTGTAGAACGTCTCGAACTCAGGGTCTTCAGCGGCGCGAATCTCCTGGCTCACAAAGTCATACGCTCGCAGGTTCAGTGCCAAACCGACGATGCCAATCGACGCCATCCAGAGGCCCGTGACCGGCACAAACAGCATGAAAAAGTGCAGCCAACGCTTGTTGGAAAAAGCAATCCCAAAAATCTGTGACCAGAAACGGTTTGCCGTCACCATCGAATACGTCTCTTCCGACTGAGTCGGATCAAACGCCTTAAACGTGTTGGCATTCTCGTTGTCTTGGAACAGCGTGTTCTCTACGGTGGCCCCGTGAATGGCACAGAGCAGCGCGCCGCCCAAAATGCCCGCTACGCCCATCATGTGGAAAGGGTTTAGCGTCCAGTTATGGAAGCCCTGCAAGAACAGCAGGAAGCGGAAAATCGCCGCGACCCCGAGGCTTGGCGCAAAGAACCAGGAAGACTGACCCAACGGATATAGCAAGAATACCGAGACGAACACCGCAATCGGGCCAGAAAAGGCGATCGCGTTGTAAGGCCGAATGCCGACTAGCCGAGAGATCTCGAACTGACGCAGCATGAAACCAATCAGAGCAAACACGCCGTGAAGCTCGACAAACGCCCACAGGCCGCCAATCTGGCACCAGCGAACGAAAGAGCCTTGAGCTTCAGGCCCCCACAGCAGCAAAAGGGAATG
>JBBSOB010000170.1:0-10331 GCA_038260205.1 Phormidesmidales cyanobacterium | reverse complement strand
TCGCTGGCACTGGATGCACGTCCAGTTGATGAAAGATAGCTGCGCGGGTAGTGCGAATCACCTGACGGGTTGACCAACGGTAATGATTGAGAAAGCGACTGAGCGAACTAGCTGATTTGAGCGGCGTATGTTCGGGTAAAGCATGACCCTGCTCGGATAGAAAGCGGCCTAGTATGGCTTTGAGACTCGCTTTTTGATAGGGGCTAGGCATCAGACTGAGAAGGCTATACACTAGCGCTTGGGCGTGCTGAAGCATGGTTTTGATGGCCGTCTTCGACTTTTACTTACGCCCTTTTTTCCAGATTTTGGCCCGTAGCGCAACCCCTAATGAGAATGGTGCAAGATTTCAGCTAACTCAGGCCGCTTCGCTTCGCTCCGGTGATTCCCTCGACCTTGATAGTAATCCACGCAGACTACGCCGCTTTCGCGCTCATGCAGGCCGAGCTGCACCGTTTGCCGTCCCCAGCCGAGATACGTTTCTGCTTTCCGTGCTGAAGCGTCGAAGTAGTCTTCGGCCACCTTTGCCATGAACGCTCGTTTCTTCGGCCCGCTCAACTTGCGGGCAGCATCTTTCAAGGTTTCCTTCACCGGCTCATCTAGCATTCCTCAGCCTCACTCTGCTCGTTCAATGCCTTCCTATAATGGCTGGTAATGTATTCGTTTGCCAGTCCCTTATTTTGGGTCAGCCTCACCTTTTGGTGACCCTCGGGATGCTTATATCAATGGTCTTAATCAAGAGTTAACAAATGCAGCAGCTACCAGGCAAAATCGAATATGGCAGTCTAGCGATATCATCTCAGGTGGATTTACTAACGACTACATCACTGGTTACAACTGGACTGTTAACGAAGTGGATATCTTAGTCGGTGGTCAAGGAGCCGATACATTTGTCGCCGGAGACAGTATTGGCGTTCACTATCTCGATTCAGCTGTTTCAGTTGTTGCTGACTACGACTATTATCAAGGCGATATTGTTCAGCTTTCTTCTTTGGGCATAAGTGGTTATACATACCAGCAGGGTAACTTTGGGTTAGGCAACGAAACGATAGATACTGTTATTTACTACAATAACGATCCAATTATGGTTCTCTCAGATGCCCCTACATTTTCTTTCGGATTTGTTTAGACTTGGCAATCAAATTTCTACACACACAAAAAATGCGTTTGATAGACTAAATAGCGATCCAGCAAGCTGGCACTGAAAAAATTCAAAGTAATTCTGATTGCACACCCTTTAGAGCCAGCGCACGAATATATTCAGCGCTGGCGGGTCTATCGCATCTAAACACTCTGGTTACAGACACTCCCTGCTCATGACCAAGCGACCATCATCTAGCCGATAGACTCCTTGAGGTTCTGCAATGGTGTCACCTAGCTGTTCGGAGAGTGCTTCTGGCGGTTCTGAAGCTATAGTACTAATGCGACCTGTCGGATAGGTCGTAGCTACACTTCCGCTCAGTGGTTCTGGTAAGTTCTCAGCGTTTGAAATAGATAGAGCACCTCCTTCCAGACTACGACGAACGATACAGCTCTCAGCTACCAATCCGTCTGAATGTATAAGTCTATCTGGAAGCTCGTTTAATCCACTTTGAATAAAGCTTGTATCAGGGATGACAATGTTACCTGACGCGATTTGTCCGTCAGCGTTAATGTCTACCTTGTCATTACCATCAAACATCTGTTGACTGTCAGGAGCAATATTGTTACTAAAAAATGCACTCAGCGTGATGCCGCCGCCATTGGCACTTTGAGAGCGAGCAAGAATGTCACTATCCCCAAAAGCAACGGTAGGCATTAATAAAGAGATGTTGCCGCCATCTCCTAAGCTATTTGTTGTGATATCGCTGTCTCTAAGTAAAATAAGCCCCCCTTCTGTGTTGTCTCTTTTGCTTACACGAATATCGCCCCCGGATGAGTTGAGCGCTTCAGTGATAATATTGCTATCTGTTAGGGCCAGCGATTGGCCAGCACTGATCAAAATATTGCCTGCTAGCCCTGTATCGCTGCTTAAGGCAGAAATAGTTGCCTCGTCAAGAAATATGCTACTAGCATCGAGTTTGACATTCCCTGCATTCCCTATCCCTCTAGTCTCTGAATCTATAGAAGCGCCATCTGATACCGAAAGAGATGTAGCTCGAATATCAATATTACCACCCCTTCCAATAGTATTAAGCAATAAACCACTGGAGATATAGCTATCTTCCCCTGATACCTCAACAGAATCAGAGATTCTGAGGGTGACATTTCCTGCGTTTGCTCTGCTACCGGTGCTAGGAGGCTCGGCTGTTGCTAAGGACTGAACAGCCCCTCCGTCTTGTATTCTGAGTTGCCTGGCGCTGATGAATAGGTTCCCTGCATTACTAACTTTGACTGCGTCTTCTAATGGATTGGCTTCTGTAGTGATAGAGCTAGGACGTATACCTTGCCCAATGACTTCAACTTCCTCGGAGGCAAATATAGAAATATCACCTCCATCACCTCCCAAGCTGCCACTACCAACAGCTCCTGATGAAACTGCTGCACCACTGAGTACCGTTAGCCTTCCGGTTGTAATTGTCAAGTTGCCTGCGCGACTTGCGCTAGCAGTCTCTGAGAAAATCCCACTGCGACGGCTATTCGTACTTATCGACGTGTCCTCTAGCTCTATTGAGCTAGTAGCTTCGATAGTTACATTACCGCCCGGTCCAAAGTTCCCAGAAAAGTCTTCTCTGCCTGAACCACCTGAGATTTGGCCGCCGCTTTGAGCTATAAATTGATTGGAGAAAATCGATATGTCACCTCCACGGCCTGCTCCAAATGTCTCAGATCGAATAATGGCATCATCAGTGAGTGATAAGGTATCTATAACCGTAATAATGGTTAGCCCAGCATCACCTGTCGCCCCAGTGAGTACCGTATTTTGAACCTCTGCTTGCATTGATGCATTAAAAGAATTTGCATCAATGGTAATGTTACCGCCATTGCCAGAAAATAATGTTTGCGAATAAACACCTGTCCTAACCCGGCTTTGTCCAACACCAGATATAGTAAATTCCTCAGAATCGATAGTCGTGTATCCTCCGTTTCCTGGGCCGAAAGCAATGTTTACAACACGACCACCGTCTGTCGCGAAAAAACGATCCGTTGTAATATCAATATTACCTACATCGCTACTTGTCGTGTTATTAGCAGAACTCACTATCACTGCATCTTCAATAATATCAACACTATCTGCGTTGATGACGATGTCTCCTACATCACCATTAGAATTCGAGATGGCCTGCGTATAGGCTCCGGAAGGAAAACTACCAAAACCAGAACATTCGAGTTTAGCAGTGTTTAAAGTGATGTCTCCGCCTTCTGCTTCATTTTCAGTAACAGCAACTAATCTCCCGCCGCCTTCTGCACTTAACAATTCAGCGTTAACTGTAATATTTCCAGAGCCAAATAGCGCGACAAGCGCATCTTTCTTCAAGACAACATCAGATAAAGATGTTTCCTCAGAAAAGGTTAAGCTTAAACCACTATCAGTGACATTCAGCTTAACCTCGCTTGGCTCGGCAACTCCTCCAAGCTCTAGCTGGCCTCCTGAAGAATAAACACTCCCTCCCTCCATTTCTATATTGCCGCCTAATAATAGTAGACTCTCACCACTTGGGACACTTAACCCAAACACAGAGATGCCTGAATTACTAACACCCGCTGGTGCTATTGAGTTGTTGACAATTCTTGCAGGCAGAACTTGGCTAAAGAAGAAAGCAGAAGGACTAACAGCTAGTAGCTGTGAAGGTATTTTAGAGGCTGATGTGTCAAATATGCCCCGATTGCCAAACTCTACTCCGTTAGCGGTCGTCGCGACAAATGAGCCGCCGGTATCTAGGCTGGCATCTGGGCCAAAGAGAATGCCGTTAGGATTCATGAAGTAGAGCGTTGCGTCTGTTTTGGTGTTGGGACAGGCACCGCTGAGGCAGGTTCCCAATGTCCCTAAGATATCTGAGGGATCGCTGCCGGTTATGCGAGAGAAAATATTTTCAATAGCTGCGTTATCAACGACGAAGTAAGCGGCTGCACCTTCAGCAATATTGAATTCTTCAAAGCTATTAAACAGATTTATACCGCGAGTGGCTCCGCCCTCAATAAAGGTCGTGTTGCCTTGGATATCCAGCGTCGAGCTTTCTCCCACTAAGGTATCGTCTGGGCGGATATCCATCTGAGCAGGAGTCGTTTTTCCGATGCATACCCACACCAGTGAGCTGAAGATGCTTATTCCAAACAGTTTTTTAAGCAAAGCGCTCTGCCGTTGAGTCCTTAAAACCCGGTTTTTTTTCATAGCTTCGCCCTGCGCCTTAGTTTGACCAAATCATACCGAGTATTGCTAAGCAACTCAGTAGTTATGTAGACAATTCTTTAGATTCATTGGGTCAAATTGCTCAAATTTGAAAAAATATAAGCGAAACGATGGGTTTAAGGCAGTATCTGATACTCTAAATGCAATTGTCTAGAAAAACCTTGGTCAATTCATCTACCCCTCCCGCCTTTGGAGCTGTCTATATGCGACGCCCCCGCATTCGGTTTCGTATTCGCCGCGCGTTTCTGGCGCTGTGCGTTTGCACATTACTCGCGACGATTGGGTTAGGCAGTGTCTTTGGCCACTTGCCCGTTTCCGCTCAATCGTCGGATGCTCAACCGACAGATACGCAATCGACAGATGTGAACCAGCTTGTTCAAACGGGCATCGATCTTTACCGGGCGGGAGAATTTGCAGAGGCGATCGCACCCTGGCATTCCGCTTACGAAGCATACCAAGCGACCGAGGACTTTCTAGCCTTGGCAACTGTTAGTGAAAATCTGGCACGCGCCTATCAGCAGCTGGGGCAAACGTCTGAAGAGATTGTTTCCTGGGAGCGGGCGATCGCCACCACTCAAGCCTTAAACAATCCCCAAAAACTGGGCCGATTGCTCACCGAACAGGCCCAAGCCTACAGCCGACTAGGACAGCACAGACGAGCGATCGCCATTCTCTGCGGTAGTGACGCAGCCTGCGAACCTGGGAGCGCCTTGCAAATTGCTGAGACCGCCGCTGATCAAATTGGGCAAGTAGCGGCTTTGGGTAGCTTGGGCGAAGCCTATCGACTGAGCGGCGATACAGACAAGGCGCTGGAATATTTAGAACGCGGTAAGAGCATTAGCGACGAGCTAAACGATCCTGTGCTAAGCGCCGCTATCTTTAACAGTTTGGGAAATGCGTCGTTCAGTTCGGCTCAGGTTGACTATCGCCGGGCTAGTGAAGCTGATGCGAGGGGCGATCTGGCAGCGGCCCGTTCTCAGCAAGCTGAAGCGGACAGGTTTAACGCCGCCGCGATTGAATATTTTCAACAAAGCTACGATCTCGCTGAAAGTCAGCAGGATGTGGGTGCGCAGGTGCGATCGCTCCTCAGTCTGATCCCCGCCTACGAACATGCAACCGACATAGCCGCCGCTCAGCAATATAAAGAACTGGCTATAAGTCTCCTCGATCAGCTACCTGATTCACAGGTTAAGGCGTTTGCCGCGATCAAGCTGGCGGACTTTCTAGAACCTTTTCGCATCAGACGATCTTATGCGCTGCTCAACAATGCGCCGCCTACGCTGGAATCGCAGGCGATCGCCCTGCTCAATCAAGCCCTGGCGATTGGCGAAACCATCGAAAATCCGCGCGTTATCTCATTCGCGCTAGGTAAGCTCGGCAACTTAGATGAACGGGCTGGCCGCTACGGCGAGGCTCTGGAGAAAACTCAGCAGGCCCGACTGGCAGCAGACCAAAATTTAGCAGCAAAGGACAGTCTTTACCTTTGGGAATGGCAGCTAGGGCGAATTCTCAAGGCGCAGGGCAAGCTGCCCGAATCGACTCAGGCATACCGGCAGGCGGTCGATCTGTTGAAGCAAATTCGCGGTGACATTCTCAGCGCCAACCGAGACTTGCAGTTTGACTTTCGCGATACGGTGGAACCGATTTATCGTCAGTACGCTGAGCTAACGCTGAGATCTGTGCCCGATGCCGTAACGCTAGAAAAAGGAGAGCTGGCGTTTGACAAGTTAGATACAACATTGATTACTCTAGATTCGCTCAAGGTCGCTGAGCTGCAAAGCTATTTTGCCAACGACTGTGTGATTGCGCCCGTGGCAACTCGGGTGGACGCGGTCGGTGATAGTGAGGCGACAGCGGTTTTTAGCACAGCGATTCTAGATATAAATGAATTGCTGTTAAACAAACAGACGGTAGACTCTTCTGAATCTAAGCGGCTCGCAGTCATTGTTAGTTTTCCAGATGGCAGCAAAAAGATTGCGCAGACAACCATCGATCAAACAGAGATAGCCTCTCAGATCAATCGTTTCAGAATCACCTTAGAAGACGGTCGCAATCAATATATCAGTGAATACGATTTTGGCCCTTCTCAACAGCTCTACAACTGGTTGATTCGGCCCTTTGAGCAAGATTTGACGGCGGTTAAAACGTTGGTGTTTGTAAACGATGGTCTGCTGCGAAGCGTCCCGATGGCGGCGCTGCACGATGGTCAACAGTTTTTGATTGAGAAATTCGCAGTGGCCACAACCCCAAGCCTGACGCTGACCGCGCCTGAACGGGTAGAGAGGCCGACGACGCTCAGCGCCTTGCTAATGGGTGTGAGCGATCGCTCTGAAGTTTTGGGGCGATCTTTTCCGGCATTGCCAGCGGTCGATAGAGAGCTAGCCACTGTAGCCGGACAGTTTCCCAACAGCGAGGTACTGCTCAATCAGGCGTTTTCACTGAGTGCGCTGCGTCAGACCTTGGCGGCAAGAGACTACCGCATTTTGCATATGGCAACTCACGGAACGTTTGGATTTGAGCCAAGCGACAATTTTGTGGTGACCGGTGCCAAGCAAACCGGTGAGGATAGCCAGTTCAACGAAACCCTGACAATCAGCGCGCTCGATGAGCTGATTCGCAGCATTGATGCGCCCAGCCGGGAACCGATTGAGCTACTGACGCTGACGGCTTGCGAGACGGCAATTGGAGATAATCGCTCGACGTTGGGATTAGCAGGAGTCGCTATTCGAGCCGGAGTGCGAAGTGCGATCGCCACGCTCTGGTCAGTGAGCGACGATTCTTCGGCTAATCTGATTTCGCAGTTTTATGACAATCTCAAAGACCCAGAATTGACTAAAGCTCAGGCTTTACAAAAGGCACAGATAGCTATGGTTCGCTCAGACGATTTTATCAATGTCCATCCGTATCGCTGGGCTCCTTTTACACTGATTGGCAACTGGCTGTAGGTCAGCGATCGCCTATCTCGGCAAGCCTGAGAATATCCTGACTGAGCTGTTCATTCTCCATTTCTACAGCTGCCAAATCGCGGAGCAGCCCCATTCGGACTTCTGCCGCTGCGGGCGTGGTAGCTTGGGCGACTGAGGCGATCGCATCATACCAAAGCCCTGCTTGCCCATAGGTCAAGGCACGGTCGGCAGCTGAGGCTGAAGGCGGAATTGACTGGGCTAGACCTGCTGGCGAAGGGACCACTTCAAAAGAGAGTTCTTGAGCGAGCGATCGGGAGGGATAGTTGGGATTACAGGCGACCACTACCTGCCAGCGGTATTCTTTATTTTCTACTAGGGCAGGCACCTCAAGTGGCAGTTGATAGGACGTGAAACCGGCTGTATAAGACAGCTCAGCCGTATGAATAGGAGTCGGAATGCCCGCTTCATTCGGAGCTAGTAATCGAAAGATAACCGGAAAAGTAACGTCAGACTCTGGCAGATACCACACAAATTCTGGGTGGCTTGACAGGGTTTTTCCCACAGTGGCCTCTGGCCCGAGAATGGTAAAGGCGGTTTCTGTGTTGCCCAGGCAACCGCCTTGCCGGGTACCGGTGGTAGTACGCGAGCCAGAGCGCGGTCTCGGATTGTCAGGCGGGCGAAAGTAAGTGCCAGTGGTCGTTAAAATGCCACGGGTAGGGCGAGGATTAGATGGAGGCTCAAAAGCTGCCGGAGGATTTTCTAGATTGAGGCTTGCCTGGGCTAGGGTTAGGCCCTGCTGGGCAGCAACGCTAGGAGACAGCAATAGCAATGCGCTGATAGCCAGAGCAGATGACGCGCTAGGGAAGGTAGATAGCAGGTTAAGAGAAAACATAATTGGCGGCTCAATACGTTACTTTGCTCATGACTATTTGCTTGATGACTGTGATGTCTTACAGGGCGTGGGGCGGTAGTAGCGGCGTATTAGCCGTAACGCCCAGTAAATCAGAGTAGCGGCCAGCAAAGCGGTGCTGAGCCACTGTAGCCAGGCCCAGTGAAATCCTAGCCGGGAAAGTAGGAATAAAGCAACGTCATCAGTAAAACTTAGCAGCAGCAATAGTCCTTTTTGGGCAAGCCCGCTGAGGCTGTCAACTTGCATCGAGGTGGCTCCCTTTCTGTGTTGCTTGTACTTTAGGGGAGTCGCCAGATACAAACACGGGCTGAAGCTGAGAATGAGGCTGCGGGAAATGTCCTGTTGATTTACAGTTTTATGTCACCTATGAGTCAACCTTCAGCGCAGTCTCTAGCCAAACCATCGCTTCGCAAAAGGCAACCGAACCGGCCAGCGCAGCTCACAGCAAACGCCTTGCTTCTCTGCCGCTGTGCGGATGAATTGACCACCAAGACGACGAGCTAGCTTTTTGGCTTGTTTTGTACCGTAGCCACCTTGGAGATTTACACTATGAGCCTGCAATCCTGAACCATTGTCAATGACCCGAATCACGTTGCAACCATCTTCACAGAGGCAGTCTACGATCAGTCTTGTGGTTCCCTTAGCGTGCTTATAAACGTTGAGCAGTAGCTCTTCTAACAATCTACCAAGGTCGCGTTTTTGCGCTGTTGTGAGGTCGCCATCGGCCATCGTCTTAAACGAGGTGATTTGTAAAATAGATTCAAAAAAGACTCGATGACGCTCTAAGGTACCTTTGTAAATTTCGTAGAGCAATGCGTCTAAAGGCATTTGCAAATGAACTGTGTGCTGTTCATCGATGATCAGCTGCCCGCCAGATAACAGCATTTCTTGTCGGATGGTCTCATGAATGCTGCGAAGCTCTTGGTTTAAAGTGACCAGCTCTTGTCGGGTAGCTGCTGGAGCAGGCTGAGATTCCGGCCAGGTGCTGATTGCGCCTGCAAGCCTTTGCAGGGGGCCGTTGTGTATGTTGTTGAAAACAGAGTCGATCAGGGCTTCGCGTTCTTCTAGTTGGGAAGTGAGTCGCCGCTGGTTTTGATAAAAGGGTAGGGCGATCGCATTGAGCAAAAAAGCCGCTGTCGTCGGCACCAACGGCAACCACCAGCTAGCCACCAGCAGTCCATAGCACAGTGCCAGCCAAGCCGCACTCAGAATAACAATCAGCAATAGATACAGGGTAGGGCGTCGTCGCCAGCGAGTAACCGCGATTCCCAGTAAACCACTGGCCAAAATTAAAAGATACTCCAGTCCGCTAGGCAGCGCTTTCAAGAAGGGTCGGCCCTCATAGACTGCGCTCAGGATCTGACTGATGGCATGGGCCTGAATTTCGATGCCGGGAATCAGGCTGGGATTAGCGCCAGCGATTGCCCCTGAGCTCACGAAGTCTTTAACGCTTTCTGCCGTATAGCCCACCAGCACAATCCGATCCTTCAGCAGGTCTGGATCTACCTGCCCTGACATCAGCGCCTGATAGGAGAGCTTCTCGAACGGGTCAGTGCCCGCACGAAAGTTAATCAAGGCCTGGTTACCCCCGTTATCTGCGCGGACATATCCCCCTGTATTAGGCTGGAAACGAGGAATCTCAGTCTCTCCCAATCGGACCGTTTGAGGATCTTTAATGCCATTTTCTATAGTAATCCCTTCTGGGGCCAAGTACTGTTCTACTAGGCGAAGCGTAAGAGAAAAACGATAGTCTCCCTGACTGTCTGCACCTGCTAAGAAGCTCCGGCGTAGATAGCCGTCATCATCTAAAAGGGCGTCAGCAAATCCTATTTGTTCTTCGGGCAGCACAGGAGGCGGCTTAACTGGGGTGCCGCTAATTTTGCTGATGCCGACAACGTTTTTAGAAGCTTGCAGCGTCTTGGCCAGATTTTCGTAGCCTTCTCCAACCGGTCTATCCCGGAAGATATCTATGCCAACAGTGCGCGGACTGTAAGTTTGTAGGGTCTGTATAAGATCTGACAGATCCTGGTCTGAGATTGGATAATTAAGAGTATTCTGAATATCTGGACAGTGCGAAGTTTTTCTTTAATTAGATAGCGGAGCCCTTCGGAAAAGCGATCGCTAAAAGTTAGCTAAAAGCAACGAACATTCCAATACCCAAAGGGCAAGGAATGTTCGAGACTGGTTG
>JBBSOB010000169.1:0-10333 GCA_038260205.1 Phormidesmidales cyanobacterium | reverse complement strand
TGACAAACGGCCTCAGCGCCTTTGTCTACTTCAATCATGTCTTTTAGTTCATCCACGCCTAGCAGTCGGAGTGCGCCTAACATGCGATCGCGCGTACAGGTACAGCTAAACTGCACAAGCTGAGATCCGGGCAATATCTCCAATCCCAGATCGCCGACTAGCGCCTCAAAAATCTGCGGCAAACTTTTCCCCGCTCGCAACAAAGGCGTAAACCCGGTCAAAGCTCCTAGCCGTTCTTCCAACAGCGAAACCAACGCCTGATCGCGAGCCGCTTTTGGCAACACTTGCAACAGCAAGCCGCCCGCGGCTTCTACGCCATCCGCGCCGGTAAATACGCCTAGCACCAAAGCCGAAGGCGTTTGCTCCGAGTTAGCCAAATAATGGGTCAAATCATCCCCAATCTCGCCCGAAACTAACTCCGTCGTACTGCTATACGGATAGCCTCGACCCATATCGCGCACAATGTATAGATAACCATTACGCCCAATCGCGCCGCCGACATCTAGCTTGCCGTCCGCATTGGGCGGTAGCTCTACCTCCGGCTTTTCTACATACCCGCGCACGGTTCCATCTAAACCCGCATCGACGAGCAGTCCGCCTAGCGGCCCATCGCCCTTCACTCGAATATTAACTCGAGACTGCGGCTCCTTCATACTCGAAACCAGCAGCAGACCGGCAGTCATGGCCCGACCCAAAGCCGCTGTCGCCACATAGGACAACTCATGCCTTTTTCGAGCTACTTCTACTAAGCGAGTTGTCGTTACGCCCACGACCCGAATACCGCCATCTGCCGCCGTCGCGCGAATTAACTGGTCTGCCATGCTAACTGCTAAATTCCTTTATTTTCCTTGCTCTTCTTATTGTAGAACAACCACCACAGGACATTTGTCGTATAAACCCTTCGCCTAACCGAAAAAAAGCGCCTTCCGCGTTAGCGAAAAGCGCTCAAAACAAAGAGAATAAACGTAGTTAAACCAGACTAAATTAGCCAAGCCAAACTCACTAAGCCAGATTTACCAACTAGTCTGGCCAAACTAACCTGGTCAAACTAGTCTGGCCAAATTGAACTAGGGCGCGAGCGCGTAGCCTCTGAGCAGGCTGCCTACGGTCTTAGCCGTAATCTTCATCTGCGTCAGCGGATTCGCGGGCACAACCGTCTTGTACAAGTAGCTCTCAAAGGTCAGCTTCTGCACGTCGATGTCAGAGCACATTTCGACAAAGGCTTCGCGAGAAGCATCGCTGCGATAGAACACGCGCTGTAGAATGTCGAGCACTTTGTAGGTCAGGCCGTATTCTTTGTCCCACTGCTTGAGGTAAAGCTTCAGCTCGTCTTCAGTGAGTGCTTTTGCGCCATTTTCGGAGTACTTCACGATGGTTTCGGCGCACATACGAGCCGACTTGGCCGCAAAGTAAATGCCTTCACCAGAAGACTTGGTGACCGTACCGGCAGCATCACCGACTAGGGCAACGCGGCCCACCACCCGACGAGGTCTAGGATGCTCGGGAATGGGGTGAGCTTCTACCTTAATGATTTCGCCGCCTTCTAGCCGCTTGGCCGCACGAGCACGAATGCCGCGCTGCAATTCTTTAATGCGAGCCTGGTTAGGACGCATGGTGCCTGTTCCTACAGCAACATGGTCGTACTTGGGGAAGACCCAGGCGTAAAAGTCGGGGGAAACATCGTCGCCCACGTACATTTCAGCGAGTTCTTCGTAGTAGGCCATTTTGTCTTCGGGTAGACGAATGCGCTCTTGGAAGGCGATCGCATAATTATAGTCACCCGCATCAATCGCTCGAGCCACGCGCGAATTGGCACCATCTGCGCCAATGACCATGTCCACCTTCAAAATTTTCGCTTCGCCTTGAAGCCCTTCCTTAGAGTGATCTGCATAGTGCAGCACGTAAGGGTCTTTATCGTTGCTCGGAATTTCTAGCTTATGAACCGTACCGTTAATTAGGTTAGCGCCTAGCTTTTCAGCTCTGTCGCGCAAAAATCCGTCTAGCACTTCCCGGCGGCACATACCAATGTACTCGTGGTCGTCGAGGGTTCCGCCAATGTTCACTTCCACATTAGAAGGCGAAATCATCTTCATCTTGCGAACGCGGCGGTCAATAATTTCGGGGGGCAAATCGAACTCATCGACCATACAGAGCGGAATCGCGCCGCCGCAGGGCTTTGCATTATCTAGCTTGCGCTCAAAAAGGTAAGTCTCAATACCTGCTTTAACTAAGACTTCAGCGGCGGAAGAACCGGCTGGGCCTGCGCCTACGACTGCGACTCGAAGTACCAAGTGCTTATGCTCCACTCAAAAATTAATCTAGAGAAATCCTATCACCGCGCTCTATCTAGGGGCTTAGAAGGCGCTGAATGTTACATACATTGCAACACTGATTTACATTCCGAAAGGAAATTAAGAGACCTGATAAAAATCGGTAAATTGTACGGATTTAAAACAGAAAATCTATAAAGAAATTCCTAAATTTAGGCAACAGCTCATCTATTCGTCACCTTCTCCCACCTGCGCCAAATCAAAATAAAACGTACTCCCTTCTCCCACCGCAGAGCGCAACCCAATCTCTCCTTGGTGCTGCTCCACGACTCGCCGACACAGCGCCAGACCAATGCCGCTACCTTGCGCTCGGCTTTTTCCGGCCCGGTTAAACATGGTAAATATTTTTTCCTGATTGTCCGGCGCAACGCCTGGGCCATTATCGCTCACCGAAAACAGCCATCTGGCCGCTTGCAAACTTGTAGCGGGCCGAGGCTCCGCTGAAATGCTTATCCTCGGAGAAGCGGCCTCATTATGCACGATCGCGTTTTTCACCAAATTGCTCATGAGCTGTATCAAAAGCTGACGATCGCCCTGAACATTTGGCAATCTCGACCAGCTCACTTCGGCGTTGCGATCGCTAATTAGCTGCTGAAAGACGGATACTGATTCTTCTAAAACTTTGTTCATATCAACCGGCGTAAAAGCATTTTCACCTTGCGATCGCGCCTTACCATAGTCCAGCAGCGCCCCCAGCATCTGATTCATATTTCTCGCCGTTCGCTGACCCATCTCCACAATTTTCTGCTGCTTTACATCTAGCGCCATTCGAGCGAGCAAATCAAAGCCACTGGTGATCACGCCCAAAGGGTTTCTCAGCTCGTGCGCCGCTATATAGCTAAAGTTTTCTAACGTCCGATTGCTCTCTCGTAGCTGATAGAGCGTATCGCGCAGCGCATACTGCCGCTGCCGGTTTTGCAAGCAAGATCGCACCATGGCAGCAAATACCTGGCGCTTAAGCGGTAGCTCTAATAGCAAGATGCTGCGGTGATGAGCCGTCTGGTTAATCAGTCCCAAGCAATCTGTAAAGTGCCGACAATCGCGCATCAAAATAATGATTGGAATATCCGACCAACTCGGCTGCTTGTCCAAGCACTGGCCTAGCTGCCCAGCCGCTACCCGATCAAAAAATATCTCCTCCGTAACGACAACGAGCGCCGCGTTGGTTTCAATGGCTTCGGCCACAGACTCTACGCTCGCCGCATGGACGCAGACCATCGACTCTGCCTCTAACACCTCTCGTAGCACCGTTGCATTTCGCCCCGGAAGCGTAGACAGCACGATATGTCCGTAGGTTTTGTAACGGGAAGGTGGGGTCTGGCTAGGGGTCAATTCGCTAGGGGTCAGTTCGCTAGTCATCGTCTCTTAGCAAGTCCTTGCTCTCCCCGGTATACTGTGGCGTTCCAGACAAAATACCAGAGAACTGACTGAGCGATTGACCAATTCGAATACTGCCAGGCCGCAGGCGCACCTCTCGAATCTGCTTCTCATGGTCGCCATAGCGTTTTTTGTATACGCTCACGGCCTGGCGAATCGCTCCGCTGGCCTCAAAGTGACGCAGTAACAGCACGGTATCCGCCAAATAGCTAATGTCTACGGCTTCTTCTAGGGCTGGCCCGATCACGCCATGCTGAGCCACCACTAAAAAAGTCAGGACGCCGCGCCGATTGAGACTCATCATCAGCTCATGCATCTGAGAGATGAGCCGCGCGTCGGCTGGCATAGAGTTCAAGTAGCCCGTGAGCGTGTCGATAATGACAATAGCCGCGCCCCAGTCGTCTACGTCGTGGTCAACGAGGCTGGCGAATTTACCCGGTGTAATATCGCCAAAGCTCAGCTCGCGGATGCGAATTCGGTCTTTGCTCACCAGATCGGCCACATCCATTCCCAGTCCTTTAGAGCGTAGGCCAAAGGTATCTGCTAGCTCATCGAACAGAAAAATGCTGGTTTTTCCGCCTTGCGTGGCGAAGTTGTGGGCAAACAAGGTCGTCATGGAGGTTTTGCCCGTTCCTGATGGCCCAACCAGCAAGCAGCTTGTTCCGGTGATGAGGCCACCACCTACGAGTTGATCGAGCGAGGCTAGCCCGCTAGAGATTACTTGAGTCGATTTTGCGTTCGCTTGTTCAGAGATGGTTTCAGCCGAAATAGCTTCTACCGAGGTATCGCGGTGAGATCGGTAAATGCGAATGCCGCGATCGCTAATTTCCATATCGTGCTTACCCGGCTCAAAGCCACTGCCCCGCAGCTTGGCAATGCGCAGATACCGATGATCGCTGCCATGCCCAGTAGTTTCCATCGACAAGTCAATGACCCCATGCGCCATCGCATTGAGTTCGTTATCTCCGGGCGCTAGTTCCTGGGTATCAGTCAGCATCAGCGTAATCTCGCGCGGCGAAATATAGTCGCGGATCTTAAACACCTGCTGCCGATAGATCAGCGAATCGCTAGCCAATAGCCTTAGATAAGCAATGCCATCAAACACCACTCGATTGGGCTGCTCTTTTTCCATGATCTCAATCATGGCGCTCACAGTATCGGCTAGCTCAATCTCAGAGGTGTCGAAAATAGTCTGGTGCTCGGAAAGCGCCTGCAAAGACTCAACCGTACTGAAGTCGCGAAAGGTAATTCCTAAGGTTTTAATCGCGACAGACTGAGCGGAGTCTTCTAGGCTTTGTACCCGCTGAGATAGGGCTAGGCAAAGTACTTTTTCCTGATTGGCTACGCCCGCTTGTAAAAAGTGCAGAGCCAGCGTGGTCTTTCCCGTTCCGGGCGCTCCGTTGACGACATACATCTCCCCTGACGGTAGCCCCCCTCGCAAGATTTCATCGAGCGTTGCAATGCCCGTAGAAACTCGATTAGGAGGGATTTGATGAGGAGGGTTTTTGCTGCCAATCATTCAATTTTACATCCACATCTTACGAATACTGCTCAACATCTTTGCATGTTTACCAACAATGGCAGATGCCCGTCACTATACTCAAACCATCGTAATATAGTACGGTTGTTCCTCCAATTTAATCTCGGCGCGACTGATGGCGATTAAACCTTCTCAAGTTCAGTGGGTGCTCAATCAAAAGCGAGCCGATTTTGCCAGCTTTGATGAGAGCACTTCAAGCTACTTAATGCAGTATCGGGCGGCCTGGGATAGTTGGGTGAAAATGACCCCGGCAGCTAGAGAGAACTGGTCGAGTTCTCAATTGGGAAACATCGGGGCTAGGCCGTTAGAGGCGATTAGTCCTCAAAGTAAAGCTCAAAGCCAAGGCATCATCCGCAGCTATCTCGCCTGGGACAACCGCGAGCAAAGCCTTCAGTGGGTGAAAGATTATCTGACGAATGTGACGACGTTTGCCGTTGATGGCTCGCAGGTTTTTCCACAAAAAGATTTTTCTATTCCGATTGCGCTGGTTCAAATTGGCTGGTTTGAAAACCATCACTGCGATCAAGGGCGCTACGAGAAGGATATTCTGCTGGATGTGATGACGCCTAAAGATTTGGTGGCCGATCGCTCGCAGCCGATGGATAGGTGGATTCACATGCGCCGCTTCTCGATGGAGGTGCAAAGGCTCGTTGACTATATAAAAACGGCAAAAGATCGCGCCTTAGCAGATGGGAGAGATCCGGAAAGGTGCCTGGTGTTTTTTGACGGCTCGCTGGTGCTGACGTTTGCGTCTATGCTCGACGAAAATTTGCGCGGGCCTTATGTTCAGCAGGTGACGGCGCTGCTCCATGCCAGTAAAAAGCACGAGGTGCCGCTGGTGGGCTATGTCGATACGGCTCGGTCGAACGACCTGACGACGCTGCTGCGGCTGACTCAAGATCTTGATACCACGCGCACGGTTCACGATGCCAAGCTGATGAATCGATTGATGGACTGGGGCGATCGCACCCCTCTGATGATTTGTGATCGCGGCGGCATTCTGACCGAATATGGCAACCAGGCCGATCAAATTGCCTTCACCTATCTCAAAACCAACGCCAACTATCCGGCTCGCCTCGAGCTGCCCAGATGGCTATGGGACGCGGGCCGCGCCGAAACCGTGATCAATCAGGTTCGCGCCGAGGTGATTGTGGGCAACGGCTACCCTTACGCCATTGAGACGGCCGATCAGACGGCTGTTTTACAAAGTCGCGATCGCCAAATTTTCTATCGCATTCTGCAAGACTGGGCCGCACAGGAGAACCTTCAGCTCCGCCTCTCGCAAAAAATGGTGAGCAAATCTAGACGAAGATAACGGCGCGATCATTACGCCCTCTCATCCCATCTGCATCCGTGGTGGAAAAATATGTGACACTTAATATCTTGGCGCATCTCAATATCCCGGCGCATCTCAATGTCTTGGCGCATCAATTGCGACCCTTGCACGATCCTTGTAAGCGTTTTAGCGCCACACCACTAAATCAGAAAAAATCGACATAAGCGCCTTCAAAATGACCGGCTTAATTTCGACTGCTTAGCCACTTTTTTAAAACGACTTTTTTTGAACGGCTAGTGATTGTCTGGTACTTGCCACCCGCTCTAAATACTGAGTATAAATTTCAATCATCGGCCTTTTTACCGATGTGCGATCGCCAGGGTTCTCATACTGCTAGCTAGCCCGTGGTGACGCCCAAACCTTTGACTACGGCGAAAGGATGCTCCCGAACAGAAAACAATCAGTGGACTGGCTAAAGCGCTCCTGTCAGAGGCTTTGGACGCAGCCCTTGACGCGGCGCTCACGTCAGCACCCTGCGCTTAGCCGTCGGCGATCGCAGCCCCCTCTACTCAGTGCCAGCAGTCGGCGATTTGGGCTTTGGTCGGGCCTCGCCGTGGCGACCCTATCCGCCGGACTCTCAACGGTCGATGGTTGGCAACTGTTAGAGCTACAAAGCTATAACCTGATCCACCAAGCTCGGCGATCGCTAGTCGGTGCGCCTAATTGGGACGATCGCATTGTCGTTATCGCCATAGATGACGCGAGCACCGCTCAACTCGGTCGGTTTCCCTGGCCCCGGCAAACCTATACCGATCTACTAGAGCGGCTTCGGAGTACGCAGCCCGCCGTTATTACCTTCGACGTTCTCTTTCCCGATAGCACCGAAGAAGACGGCGGTCTGGCCAAGGCAATTGTCGATAATGCCAACGTGGTTCTGGCGATCGCCAATAGAACCGCTGCGCCCATTGCCGTCTCTCCCACCATTGCCGAGGCGGCTGATGGATTCTTCCTAACTGGAGACATCAGTCACAAACCGGATATAGATGGCATCAGCCGTAGCATCCAGCTTTACAGCCAAGCTAACCCGTCTTTGAGTGTGGCCACGCTTCAGGTTTATATGGAAACGATGGCCAATACTGCTCAGGCCAGCACTCCGCAAGCCAGTACTCCGCAAGCCAGTACTCCGCAGGCTAATACCCATCTAGCGAGTTCTCCTAGCTCGACAGATCCTCATGATGCATATAGCGACCCCCAAGCCCTTTCCCCATCTATCTTTAGCCGCAGCTCTACTAGTCAGTCCTTTAAGTTTGGCGTTGCTTGGGTCAAGCGGTTTTCAGATCGCATTCCAGATGACGAGACGCGGTGGGTCAGTTGGCCTGGAGAAATTGACCCGCCGATAGAGATCCCGGATGGAACTCGCGCAGCGGCCAAACCCCAAAGCCAATCTCAAAAGTCTCCATCCGGATATCTGCAAACCTATTCCTACGTGGATGTGCTCGAAGGCCGAATAGACAGCCGCCACTTCCAAAATAAAATTGTTTTAATTGGCGCTACGGCACCTGGGATCGATCCGCTCAGAACGCCTTTTCAATCTCGACTTCCGACCGCCGGCATCTATCTCCATGCCGCTACCATCGACAACTTACTGAATAACACCTTCCTCAAGCGCCCGCCTAAGTGGCAAAGAACGCTACTGCTAGCCGTTCTAGCGATCGCCAGCATTCAGTTACTTCAGCATCAGGGCGTTTATCGGCGGTTAGCTGTGATGGTGGGCTTCCCGCTGGCCTGGAGCGGTTTTGCCTATGGCAGTTTTCTCTTGGGCTGGTGGCTGCCCGTTGCGGCTCCTTTATGCACCGTGGCCCTGTCTGGACTCGTGATTCAACTCCGCGAACAGCAGGAAAAACAACAGCTCATGGATATTTTTTCAATGAACGTTTCGCCTGGCACGGCGGAGCTGATTTGGCAGCACAAAGATGCCATTTTGCACCGGGGCGAACTGGCCGCCCAAACGCTGACGGCAACAGTTTTGTTTATGGACATTCGCGGCTTTAGCAGCATTGCCGAGACACTGCCTTCTCAGCAGCTATTGCCCTGGCTAAATCAGTATTTTGAAACCATGACTGACTGCATTATGGAACATGGGGGCATGGTCGATAAATATATTGGCGATGCCATTATGGCGGTTTTTGGCGCACCGCTTCCTCGCAGTAGCACCGCTGAAATTCAGGCAGATGCGATCGCAGCGCTTACCGCCACCCTCGAAATGCACGATCGTCTAAAAGCGCTCAATCTCCAACTCGCCAGACAAAATCTACCCACTATCGACTTCGGCATTGGCATTCATACTGGCCTTCTCATCGGTGGCACCGTCGGCAGTCGCTACCGGCTCAACTACTCTGTTTTTGGCGACACCGTTAACATCGCCGCCAGATTGGAAAGTATGACCAAAGCGCTGCCCAAATCCGCCCCGTTTCGCCTGCTCATCAGCGCCGACACCTGCCAATACACGCAGGCCCAATTTCCCGTCCAGCTTTTTCAGTCTGGCAACCTGCGCGGACGCAAAAGCAGCACCGATGTTTACACCCTCATAGATAGCGCTATTTCGCCGCTGCCCCCTACTGCCAAAGCCCCCGAAGCCACAAAGTTTCAGCCAGCGCTCGATGCCCCATCCGCTACGGCCTGAACTGGTTACTGGCTGCTAGTTACTGATTACTGGTTACTGGTTACTGGTCATTGTTTCAATACGCCGCCCATATAGTCGCCCCAAATCTGCGCCGCCTGTCCGCTGCCTGCGCTGGTTGGCGAATTATCGTCATTGCCCAGCCAAACGCTTGTTACCACCGAATAAGGCGGCGGCACGAAGCCAATAAACCACGAATCTACATTGTCGTTGGTGGTGCCCGTCTTGCCGCCTTCGCCTAATCCAATCGCCGCCGCTCGCCCGGTGCCGCCCTGCACTACGCCTTGCAACATACTCGCCATCGTATCTGCCACGCTAGGTTCTAATACCGGTTGGTTCGCATCTGCACTCTGTGAAAAATCGTAGATGACTCGGCAGGTTCCAATGTTGCTAAAGTCTGTACAGTCGCTGCTGTCTAATACTTTTTGAATGCCGTGAGGTCGATTCCAAACGCCGCTATTGGCGATCGCGCCAAACGCGCCGGTCATCTCTAGCGGTGTCACCTCACTCTGGCCCAATATCAGCCCCGGCTCTGCCACCAGTTTGCTTTTAACGCCTAGCCGATGCGCCATCTCTACCACGTTGTCTAAGCCTGCCGCCTGAGCCACTCTCAGCGCAATTGGGTTTTCTGAACGAGCTAGCCCCGCATACATATCCAAAGCTCCCCCGCCTGAGACGCAGCCCGGATAATACAGCCCGTCCCAATTCAGCTCAGCGCAAGAAAACGTTTCCCCCGGCGAAATTCCCTGCTCAATAGCTGAGGCGTAGGCAAACACTTTGAACGTAGAACCCGGCTGTCTGAACGCTTGAGATACCCGGTTGAACTGACTTTCGGCGTAGTCTACGCCGCCGACTAACGCCTCAATTTCGCCGCTGCTTGAGTTTAAAGTAACGATCGCGCCCTGGGAAAAGCCTAGCTGCGCTCCGTTCGACTCAACCGCCGATTTGAGCGATCGCTCTGCGGCCATTTGAGTTTTTAAGTTCAAGCTGGTTTCCACCACAAAGTTGCCTTCGCGGGCCAAGCTGCTGCCGAGGACTTCGTTTAGCTCGTCAAAAACATAGCTATAGAAGTAGGGCGCTCGAACGCTCTGGAGCTGCTCGCGGGCGTTCGGGCTGATTTCAATGCGCGA
>JBBSOB010000168.1:0-10363 GCA_038260205.1 Phormidesmidales cyanobacterium | reverse complement strand
TCAATGCGCCTTCTGGCACGCTGTCATCAATCAACGGGGCGGCATCTTCGCCAACGATTTCACCGAGTGACTCACCGAATGACTCACCTGATGACTCAATGGCCGCAAAGTCAGGTTCGACGGTTTCTGCGAGAAAAGCGGCAGATACGGCGGGGACGGTGGAGATTCTAACGCTGACGGTTTCTGATGCGCTGCCGGTGACTGACTCTGAGGGCGTGACCGGCTTCTGATGGCGCTTCGTACCCTCTGTGCGCCCCGTGCGCTTGGTCGATTTGGCCGCAGTCGCAGTCGCTGCCTCATTCGCCTGACGAGATGGATTAGGGATGCGAAATTGGCTGCTGACCGCGCCTAGCGCAAATTCTGGGGTGCTGATGTCGTGCTTCTTTAAAAAACGATGAAGCGCTTCTAGAGCGACAATCAGGCTCAGGGCTTCTTCTTCTACAATTTGCGATCGCAGCCCTTCGAGCGGATGAATGCTGCCAAATTCACACTCAGCGATTGAAGATCGATTGATCGCACTGCCGCTGGCCGTCTGCGAGGTGCGCATTGGAATCACATCCTCAGCTAAGTGAAAGTTTAAAAACAGGCAGTTTTGCTCTAAAAATGCCTGCTGCATCCCTTTAGAAAAGTCTTCGCGATGCCTTAGCTGATGGCGGAACTGCTGAAGCGACTTTAAATCTCTGTAAAACAGCAGACCGTAGTCTATTCCAGCAATGCCCAATATCGACAGGTACAGCGTATCAATGTCCCAGCGGTTTAGCTCAATGGCTAAAATTTCCTGCTCGCTCAAATGCTGCCAGGGCGCATCTCTCCAAAGCTGATTCGATTTATCAAACAGCAATGCCTCAGTCACGGCCGATAGGCTTTTACTCTGGGTTTCAGCGGCCTGTAGCTTTTCAAAGACCTGATTGATAGCGGGCAGCTCAAACGCATACTCTACGGCGATGTCTAAGTCTTGGAGGGCACCCCGCAGGAAAAACTGAATTTCGCGATTGCAGACGACGACTTTGCGAGGGCGGGCGGGGTTAGCATTGCCCTGCGGCGACTCGATGGCCTGTAGCAAGGCTCTAACAACGGCCTCATGTCCGGTTTCTTTGGGCACCACGCTCAGTCCGCGCACCATGCCCTGAAAGGTATCTACCCATAGGATGCAGTCGCCTTGCTCACCGTTTTGGCTAGCGGTTGGATCGTGCGCTGAAATGGCTTGGGCGTAAGTTTCCAAAGAGCGGCGATCGCACTCCCAAACGCTGGTTAGCCGGGGCAACTGGCCTAAGCGGCGACATGTAAATGGGCTGAGTGGATGCATGGGTGAGGTGAGAGGACAGAAGCGCGCTTTAAAATTCTAGGGTTTCAAGGGCTTTTATGGGCATTAACCTTTGCAAGCATTCCGTGGATGTCCCAGTGGCATTCCGCGAATATCTTAGTAGCATTCCGCAAGTATTCCGTCAGTGTTCCGTCAACATTCAAATGGGCATCTCTATAGGGGCATCTCTATAAAAGAGGGTATGGGCATCCAATAGAGAGGGATAGAGAGAGACCCATGCGCTAGACTAAAACCAACGTTATCAACCCTTTTACTCTTATGACTCAAGCCATTTCTTCTATTGACGTTCAGACGCCTGAAGCGGCTGCCGAAGCCGTTCGAGCGAATGGCGATCGCGGCATTCTAATGTCAGAAACTGCGCTCACCCACGTAATGGCCCTTCGGGACAAGCAGGGCAGCGACCTGTGTTTGCGAGTGGGCGTTCGTCAGGGCGGCTGCTCTGGAATGTCTTACATGATGGATTTTGAAGACATCGGCAACGTGGGCGAGCATGACGAGGTGTACGACTACGACGGCTTTAAGGTTGTGTGCGATCGCAAAAGCCTGCTATATCTGTACGGCCTTATGCTCGACTACAGCGATGCGCTCATTGGCGGTGGCTTTCAGTTCACCAACCCCAACGCCAGCCAAACCTGCGGCTGCGGCAAATCATTTGGCACGTAGAGACAGGGCCAGACCCCTCCTTTATGAGACAGTCTATTTATCGTTTATTGCACATCATCCATCCACATGCAGACTTTAGAAACTCGATTCGAAGAGGGGATCGCCCGCTACAAAGACGGTACAGAAGCGGCTGAGCTGCTTCCCACCTTTAAGGAAATCTGTCAGCAAGCACCGAGGAATAGCGCGGCTCAGACTTGCCTCTCCTGGCTTTATCTATTAGCGGATAAGCCGAACGCGGCTCTTAAGACGGCTCAGCGGGCGGTAAAGCTAGCGCCTCGCGATCCTCAAGCTCGGGTGAATTTGGCGATCGCGATGCTAGAAACAGGCAAAAGCGGCGTGCGCGAGCAAGTTGAGCAGGTGGGGCAGGTTTTATTTGCGGTAGATGAGCTAAAAGCCGAAATTCAGGAAAATTTTGAAGAAGGATTAAGAAGACGGCCAGATTGGAAAAGTCTGAAGCGAATTCAGACTTGGCTGTTTGAAGGCCAGACCGATTGATACATCCAGCACTCAACTGATTTTTGACTGAAAAGTGCTTCATCTAACTTTATGAAGTATTAAGACAGAAACTCATTCAATCAAGACGGGGATCGACCTAAAAAGCGATCCCCGTTTTTTTGGTTTTGAGCTTTTATAGCGCGGGTTTGAAGCCGTTTAAAGACGATTTTTTCTGGACTGTAGAAATTACGTAGAACGCGGCAAACGCTTGGTGAATAACTTAATGAGCGATCCCTAATGCGACTGATAAGCTTAGATGAAGAACGCAAACAGCCTGACCGAATACTCATTTCGTCAGCTAGCTTCTACCCTACTTGGACAACCCTTAAACTCAACTTACTAAAACTTAGGAGCCACTATCATGACTATCAAGCCTGTCGGAATCAAGCCCGAAACTCGCAATCACAAAGGATTTTTTGTTCAGAATGCCGCCTATACTTTCGTCGAAATTGATAAGTCCGGATGGGCGCTAATCTGTGTCGATGATGCTGTTTGTCACTATGTTGATCCCGACAATTTGTTAGGTGCTAACATTGATGGCAATCAAGCCATGTAAGGCTTACTGCCCCTGATGTCCCCTAATTTATCTGGGCAGACAGAAGGGTTGTAATGGAATGAAATATAACCCGATGAATGGCTGCTTCTCCGATGAGGCAGCCATCTTTGTATCAAGCCGTCTTTGTATTAGGTCGTCTTTAGTGTTGAGCCATCTTTAGTATTAAGTCATTTTTGGATGAGTTGTTTCTGCCGAACAGGTAGCTTACGCTGATTGTTTCTTACGCTAATGAGTTATGAAAGAGCGCTTGCTTAGAGGGTTGAATACGGCCCTGATGTTTAACCTGTTTTTTGTACTATTTTGCTTTGCTTGGTTTGCGATCGCGCTAATTGGTCGCTCGACTAACGTCAATTTAGGCTTCGATACCTGGTACAGCCTGTGGGATCCCGTGATTATGCCTGCGATTGGAATTTTGATGGCCGGTGCATTGGTCAGCGGCATTTCTAGCTGGGTGCGCAATAAGTTCTTGAAAGGAAGCGAGGCTTCTTAGGCCAGATCTCGGACAAACCTCGAACAGATCTCGAATAGAGAACGAACGCTCGCCTCGTTTACCAGTTCCCTTTCGTTCGCTCGTACCACTTCACCAGCACCCTGGCGAGCCGTTTGGGATCGTGACGAACGGTGGTATTACTTTCGCTCATAACGTTGGCAATGACGATCCGTCTACCCGATTCGATGACGGTTTTGCGATCGAGTAGAACCGGCGTAGAGTCTTCTTTTTGATAGCGGGCGATCGCCGCGTCTGACGGCAGCTTTTTCTGAATCAGAACAGCGTCGAATAAGTACTTTCCGCAGGCCCGGTCAATCGCTTGAATATGTTCGGCGACGCCGTAGCCCTGGGTTTCGCCCGGTTCGGTCATGATGTTGCAAATATAGATGCGCGGGACTTTTCGAGCGGCGATCGCCTCGACTAGCTCTGGCACCAGCAGGTTCGGAATGATGCTGGTATACAAGCTGCCCGGCCCCATAATGATGTAGTCGGCTCCGTTAATGGCTTCAACGGCTTGCGGTAGCGCAGGTGGATCTATAGGGACGCAGCCAATTTGCGAAATAGATCCTCGGGCTTTAGTAATGTTGGACTCGCCTTCAATGTATCGACCGTCTTCTAGGCTGGCCCACAGGCTAACGTCGCTGAGCGTAGAGGGTAATACCCGACCGCGAATGGCCAGCACCTGAGAGCTTGCGGCGATCGCCTGCTCCCAGTCCCCGGTAATCTCATTCATCGCCGACAAAAATAGATTGCCGAAGCTGTGGCCGCTGAGTCCTGCACCCGCTTCAAACCGGTATTGAAATAGCTCTGTTAGCAGCTTTTCTTCATCGGCCAAAGCCGTTAAGCAGTTGCGAATATCACCCGGTGGAATGCCCCCCATTTCTCGCCTGAGTCGCCCAGAAGAGCCGCCATCGTCTGCAACGGTAACAATAGCCGTAATGTTGGCGCTGTAGTGCTTCAGGCCGCGTAGCAGGGTGGATAGGCCGGTGCCGCCGCCGATGACGACGATGCGAGGGCCTTTGCGCAGACGACGATGAGTGGCGATCGCATCCCACAAATTGTCCTCACTGTTAGCCGGTAGCAACACTTCGGTGATAGCGCCCAACGTGCGAGACTGCGCCCAAATAATCAGCAGCAAACCGCCCCCGATGGCCAGCGGGCCGCTGATGTAATAGGGCACTAGCCGGGTGATCCAGTTCAGCAGACTGCCGACAAACTTGACCGTATAAAAAACGGGCGTTAGCTTCAGCCAGACTAGCGCCCCTAAAATCAGCGAGACAATGCCAACGGTGCTGAGCAAGAGCCAACGTTTGACAAAGAGTCCTGGCGTCAACCACCGCATCCAGCGAGGGGGTCTAGCATATAACCTTTTACGATTTGGGCGCATGACGGTAGCTGGCTGTGGGCGCATAGCCCAAGGGACATCACGAAAATGAGAGCCGAGACTCAGCTAGGGAATCTCGCGGTTCAACTAGAATATAGGTTCAACTAGGATATATAGAGATTGCTAGATAGAAATCTACGATATATAGATCAAAATACATATAGAGCACACAACCCAAGAGGGCTAGCGTCAGTTTTTGATGTTCAACTTCGATCCACTCCAAACTGAGCGGTCAGCGGCAGGTCACTCAGTTGCGTCATCACCCTGTGAGAGTGATGAGCCGCTAGTGATGCTAAAGGGAATTTCTAAGCAGTTTGGTGAAAACCGCGTCCTCGATCACATCGACTTTACCCTCAATCCGGGAGAGGCGATCGCGATTATTGGCCCATCAGGAACCGGCAAGTCTACTATTTTACGAATTATCGCCGGGCTACTCGCCCCAGATGAAGGTGAGATCTGGATTGCGGGCCAAAAAAGAATTGGTCTCATTGAAGACTCGCCCGATCCGCTAGGGGTGGGCATGGTCTTTCAGCAGGCGGCGCTGTTCGACTCGCTAACAGTGGCCGAAAACGTCGGTTTTTTGCTCTATCAGCATTCTAATTTGAAGTCTCGAGAAATTCGGAAGCTGGTGTCTAAGGCTCTGGCAATGGTCGGCTTACCAGATATTACTGACCAATATCCAGCGGAGCTTTCGGGCGGTATGCGCAAACGGGTAAGCTTTGCTAGAGCAGTTATGTCGAACCCTCGCAAACCAACCGATAGACCCAGTTTGCTGCTGTACGACGAGCCAACTGCTGGACTCGATCCGATTGCTTCAACGGTGATTGAAAATCTGATTCGAGAGATTCATGCGGGGCAAGCCTGTAGCTCTTATTTGATTGTGACTCACCAGGAAAGTACGATCCGGCGGACGGCAGATCGCGTGGTTTTTTTGCATGGTGGCCGAGTGCAGTGGGTAGGCAGCGTAACCGATATTGACTCGACCGATAATCCGTTTGTCCGACAGTTCTTCAGCGCCCAGATTGACGGGCCTATTCACGCGACAGGCTAGCTGTCCCTACCGCCTCACTCCATTTTCAGACCCATTTTCAGGCCATTCTGGCTAGGTCACTAAATCTGAATAGCTTAGACTGACGCATAGCACCGATATAGTTAGACCGATATGGTTAGTTAGTGTCGGGTTAATCGCGTAGAATGACGCTGGCAGGCGGCGTTACAAACAAAACGTGGACTCATCAACTTAGGAAATTCATGCGGGCACGAACAATTCGAGAAGGTTCTGTGGGGCTGCTGATCTTATTGGGGATCGGTTTGTTTGGCGGATTAGTACTCTGGCTGCGGGGCTTTAACCCAACGAATCGGCCTTACCAGCTAACTGCCGAGTTTGAAGACACCATGGGCATGCAGCTAGGAACCGCTGTAATGTATCGCGGCGTGTCTGTGGGCCGGGTGGTGTCTCTCACGCCGCGCTCTAACAAGGTAGAGGTGGGCCTAGAAATTACTCAGAAAGATTTGCGCATGCCTAGCCAGGTTGTGGTCGAAACGGTGGAATCGGGCCTCATTGGCGAGATGTCGATTGAGATTACGCCTTTGACGCAGCTAAGTGCGATCGCCCTTGAGATGAGCGCGATGGGAAAAGATTGTGACAGCAGTTTGATTTTGTGCGATGGCGATCGCCTGACAGGAGTAGCTGGCCCTAGCTATGAAGCACTACTGCGCTCGGCAGGAGAAGTAGCCGATTTGCTAGCCGATCCTGAACTGATTGCTCAGCTAAAAAAGGTACTAGATAACGTATCGGCAACGACTCAAAATGCGGATGTGCTAGCCAAAGAAGCGATTGGCCTAGCCAAAGATGCCAGAGCGGAAATTGCGCCGCTGTCGGCGTCAGCTCAAGCCGCCACAGTAACGGCAGCACAGGCGGCAAACCGGGTTGGGGTCGCCGCTGACCAATTTGCCATGACCGCCTCTGATATTAACGGACTCATTGGAGAGAACCGCGGTGCCCTAGTAGATACGCTAGGAAATTTGCAGGCGTCTAGTCTTCAGCTACGAGCTACGGCAGATGCGATTGGGCCTACTTTTCAAAGCGGAGAGCTAGTCAGAAACTTAGAGACACTAGTCGGTAATGCGTCGGCAGCATCAGCAGATTTGCAGGCGGTTACGGCCTCACTGAATACACCTGCAAACTTAGTCCTGATTCAGCAAACGCTAGAGTCAGCTCGAGACGCGCTTTCTAGCGCCCAAAAAGTAATGGCCGATGTGGACGAGATTACGGGCGATCCGGCAGTACGGAATCAACTGCGCGAGCTAATTAATGGTTTAGGGGCGCTGGTGTCTTCTACTCAGACCTTAGAGCGGGAGTCTGAAGTGGCTCGGGTGCTGGCACCTTTGGGCGTACAGGCCAATAGTTCGGTGAATGCTCAGATGGATAATCAGGCGGCTACGCGCCAAAGTCCGCAGTTGGTGTTTGATGGTGGCAGATATATTTTGCGTCCTAGCGACCAATTGGCTGAGCAAGGTTGGGCGGAGCCGGGCCGGGCCGAATAAAAACTAAAAGCCAGGGTAGATTCAAAATCTAAAGTGGCTGAAGCGATGAATCTAGCAGGGTTCGCCGGTAGCAGGCACGGTGCGCATATCCCAAGGAACCACTGAGAAGAAAAAGAGCGTTAGGGCCATAACTAGGCCGCTGGCGATAAATTGCCAGGAGGGCATGAGAGAAACGCTGAAGGTGCTGACGCCGTGAATGAGGGCAGCGGCGGTGAAGCTGTGCGATCGCATCTTAATCCCCATAAAGGCGTAGCCCACTGTACATAGCCCTAGCCATAGAGGACACAGATTCATCAAAATAGCGCTAACGCCGCAAAATATACCATAGGCCGTCAGTGCCATCCCTCCGGCCATCAGCACGGCCCAAAGAAAGATAATCCAGCGCAGATTCTCTGCCTTAGTAATCTGCCAGGTCAGGCCCGCGGTAGAGGCAATGCAAGCGCCGGTAATGGCCGCATCGACTACAGCCTGCGTCGCCCAGCTCAGCAGAGAAAACTGCGCCATCGCAAAGATGACCGTAGAGGCAAGTCCCCATAGAATAAAGGCTTGATCAATAGACGTAAAACACATCTTCTCGGCGATGTTTTCGATGAGTCCTTTCGCGACGGTATTGCCTTGCGCAACACCTTCACCGGCTAAAAACTTCAGGTGAGCTTTGGCCAACCTGATAGGATCTCGCATTCTACCGCCTGCAAATCCTTGCTCGGCTTCGGCCGGGCCAGAATATTGAACAAAAGGAGGAGACGCGACGGATTCACTGATATCGAAAGAAGTCATACCTGCTGTTTCTAAAGACCGGTTCTGGGCGCTTCATTCAGCTGAATTGGTTCGGGTGAATTGATTCAGGCAAAAATAAAGCTCTTGTTAAGGTAACTGTGAGATTGTAACTAAATATTAACCTACACTTATATCTTTGTTAAGTTTGGGTAATCACCTCTTTCTTTGGGTAGGGATATCTGGGGGTATAGACGGCGGCTCTGCAATTTTTGAGATGCGACTTTTGAGATGCGCTTTTTTGGATGCGCTTTTTGAGGTGCGTTCTTAGCGAGTAGTCAGGCTCTGCGCTAAGAAGTGAGCAAGCGCGTTACGATAGTGCTCAAGTTTTGTCCGTATTTTGCTTTGAGCGCTGCTAAGTTTTGATATCGATTGATAGGTTGTCTCCTAACGTGTCTGTTCCGTTTGCCCTTGAGTCGAAGGATTTGCGCAAGTTTTATGGCCGGGGTAAGCGTCGATTCGAGGCGGTGCGGGGCGTGTCTTTGAATCTTTGTCCGGGTGAAGTGCTGGCTTTTTTGGGGCCGAACGGCGCTGGGAAAACGACGACGATTAAGATGATTGCTGGGCTGATTTATCCTGACGCTGGATGGGTGCGAATTGCCGGGAAAGATCCACATCGGCAGCCGGATGCTTTGCGAGGGGTCGGTGCAGTCTTAGAAGGCAATCGCAATCTGTATTGGCGACTGACTCCGCTGGAGAATTTGGAATATTTTGGGGTGCTCAAGAAGCTGTCTCGACGGATGGCTCGACAGCGCGGACTAGAGCTGCTAGAGCGTTTTGAGCTAATCGACAAGCAAAAGGAGCCGGTGCAGAAGCTGTCGCGAGGAATGCAGCAGAAAATTGCGATCGCCGTTGCCCTCATCCATGAACCCAAACTGTTGCTATTAGATGAACCCACGCTGGGTCTAGATGTGGAAGCAGGTGAAACGGTAAAGACACTGATTCGACAGGTGGCGGCTTCGGGCTGTGCGATTTTGCTGACGACCCATCAGCTTAATGTGGCTGAGGAGCTGTCCGACCGGGTGGCGGTGATTCGGCGGGGGGAGATTGTGGCTGAAAAGCCAACTCAGGCACTGATTCGACAGTTTTCGAATCACTCAGCTTATCGAATTGAAGTGGAAGGGGTGCTAGATGTTTCTCGCCGGTTGGCCCTGGAGAAGCTTGGCGCTCAGGTGAATGGCCAAGTCGTTCGTTTTTTGCCATCTGCGTCTCGTCCGGCGGATATAGGCAACGGCTTGAGCGGATTCGCTGCCAAACGCTCGGCTAATATTTATCAGATCTTCAACATTCTTGATCCGCTGCCTTTAGGAGAGGTGCGGCAAGATAAGGCTGATCTGACAGATGCCTTTTTGCGACTGGTGCAGCCTGAAAAACCCATGGAGACGACGGGCGACTCTGTAAAACCTTTGCCCACTGTTCTGGAGACTCAGCATGATTGACCTTTTTATTGGTGAGTTCAAAAGAACCTGGCTTCAGACGCTGCGCTATCCCGCGGAGGCCATTGGCGGCGTAGTGATTTTGACGGCGGTGTTTTACGGCATTTTTTTTAGTACGCAGTATATGGCCGGGTCGGCGAGTGCTTTTGGCGATCGCTTAGATTCTCTAGTAGTGGGCTACGTCACCTGGACGCTAGTTCTCTATATCTTGAACGACACCGCAACTAGCCTTCAGATAGAGTCACAAACGGGAACGCTAGAGCAGGTATTTTTGTCGCCTTTTGGTGCGTTTAAGGTGTTTTTAGTTAGAGCTGTTGCTAATTTGACTCAGCGGCTGCTTCTCATTTTGATAGTACTGGGTCTAATTTTGTGGATAACGGGTAGCCAGCTAGCGTTTCCCTCGCTGCTTTTTTTGCCATTGCTGACGCTGATTTTGGCGGCATCGGGGCTGGCTTTTCTGGCGGGTTCACTGGCGCTGGTGTTTAAGCGAGTGCAGCAATTGTTGGGTTTGTTTCAGTTTGTGCTGTTGTTTTTGCTGGCTACACCTACCGAAGATTGGACAGGAACGGCGCGAACAGTGGCTAACATGCTGCCGATTTTGCCGAGTATTGGGCTGTTGAGAGGACTGATGGCGCGAGGTGAAGCGTTGGATTGGGGACTATGGGCGATCGCACTAGCCAATGGCCTCATTTAC
>JBBSOB010000167.1:0-10372 GCA_038260205.1 Phormidesmidales cyanobacterium | reverse complement strand
CGCCGCCGCATTGGCGTCGTGTTTCAAGACTACAAGCTGATTCCTACGCGCACCGTGGCCGAAAATGTGGCCTTTGTCCTCCATGCGCAGGGCTTCAGCCGGAAAGAAATCAACCGCCGCCTGCCGGTTACGCTCAAAATGGTGGGGTTGCAAAACAAGGCCGACCGCTTCCCGTCTCAGCTTTCGGGGGGTGAGCAGCAAAGAGCGAGCATTGCCCGCGCGGTTGTCGGGACGCCGCCGCTGTTACTCGCAGACGAGCCGACTGGAAACCTAGATGGCGATAATGCGCGTCAGGTGATTAATATTTTGCGCAAGCTCAATAGCATTGGCATTACGGTAGTAGTAACAACGCACGATGAGCCGATGGTGCGATCGCTCAACTATCCTGTTCTTCAAATTCGCGGTAGCCGCCTCTACAACTTTCGATAGCAAAGACGGCTCAGACCAAACACTTTTAGTTGATCCTTAGGTTATTGGCGCGATCGCCCTCAAAAATACCGCCGACCGCCGCCTAGAACCGACGCCACCATCGAGTTGTTGATGCTGTTGAAAATCTAAAATCCGCACCCAAGCAACTAAAGTCTTTAAAAATCTAGCTAACAGGCTCGTCTCCTACAATCGACTTCATACTCTCTATTGCGCCCGGAATGCTGCGGGGGTCGAGAAACATAACCTTGCTACTTCCGCTTTTGCCAATTTGAGTACTCATCGCTAAGTATTCTTGCGCCAAAATAAACTGAAGCGCCTCGCGAGCATTGGGATCGCTTTGAATTTTCTTCGCAATTACCTCAACCGCTTCCGCCGTCGCCTGGGCCTTTAGCACCTGTTCTTGTCGAGCTGCCTGCGCCCTCAAAACGATGGTCTTTTGGTCTGCTTCAGCATCTAATATCGCCGATTTTTGCCGGGCCTCAGCGTCTAATACAACAGATTCTGCCCGGCCTCTTGCCGAGTTCACGGCCGAATCGCGCTCGCCCTCAGAGGTCAAAATGTTGGCGCGCTTTTGTCGTTCGGCAGTCATCTGCAATTCCATCGCGTCTTGTACCGCTTTAGATGGCGAAATATCTCGCAGTTCTACACGAGTAATTTTTACCCCCCAAGGATCGGTCGAAATATCTAGCTCGCGTAACAACAACTCGTTAATTTCGGCTCGTGCGGTAAAAGTCTCATCGAGTTCGAGCTTTCCCATCTCAGAACGAATTTGAGTGAGCACCAAGTTCACCATGGCCGACTGAAGATTCTCGACCTTATAATAGGATTTTTCTAGATCAACAATGCGCCAGTAAACCACTGCGTCCGCGCTAATAGAAACGTTGTCGCGGGTAATGCACTGCTGCGGCGGTACGTCGAGGACGCGTTCGCGTACGGTTTGCTTGTACACGACGCGGTCTATGAACGGGACGGTGAAATTGAGACCAGGGCCAAGCTTTTTGCCGTTGTATCGGCCCAGCGTTTCGACTAGCGCTTCATCGCTCTGATTGATAATGCGCACCGAGTTAGAGGCAATGCCGCCACCGAGAAAAAGTAAAAGCAGAAACGCGAAAGGGCCTTCCATGTTTGATATTTCCTGATTAATGCAAAAGAACAAAAACAAACTGAAAACTAAAAGTAAGTTACTAAAAGCAAACTACTGAAAGTAAGTTCCTAAAAGCAAATTACTAAAAGCAAACTACTGAAACGTGCTGAGCGGAACAACAATGAGCGTGTTTCCCTTGCGTTCTACCACAAAGACCTCTTGATTGGGTTCGATGCTAGTGCGGTTGTCTTCGCATCGGGCTTGCCAGGAGTTGCCTTCATAGATCACTCGGCCCGTTTGTCCTGGCGCGATCGCTGTCGTTGTTCTAGCCTCAGTAGCTTCCCTTAGCGTCGGAGCCGTTCGATTCGGCACAAACCGTTTCAGCGCCCAAAACAGCAGCAGCGAAATCACCATCCACAGCGCAATCTGATAATTCCAACCGGGGACAACCAAGCTCAGCAGCGCCACGACAAACGCACTCACCCCCAGCGCCGACTCAATAAAAGCGGTCGGGATTAGCAGCTCCATAGCGCAAAGGACAACGCCAATAGTGACCCAAATTGAAGCATTATTCATAAAAGTTAGCGGCAAGTGCTGCTAAAAACGACAGTCGATTTTTCTTATAGACTCATTTTAACGAGGCCGGTTCAGCTTATAGAGTACTTGTAGACTGGTTGCGCAACTGCCTAACGGTTAGGTCTGACGGTTAGGTCTGACGGTTGGGTCTAACGGTTGGGTCTAACGGTTAGGACTGACAGTTAGCCTGACAATCGGCCCGCTATAGATGATCGGCACGCTATAAACCGAACTTTACGGCAAAAACCCATCAATATTATTTGCAGTAAATCCCTTTTCCCTTACCATTGACCTACATTCCGGGCAAGCGCCCTTCCACACTTCCCTCCACCCCCAGAACGGCGAATGAACGGCGAAGACAAATATTCCTTCAGGCAATACGTTTGGGCCTTGGGCCACGGCACGAACAAAATTCCCGTCGGCGACCTCGTTGACGATCGCTATCAAGTGATTGCCCCTTCTATCTGGCTAGATCGAAAACCAGAGCAGATGCCCAAGGTGCCTTCGCCGGCTCCTCAGTTTGCGCTTCCCTATCTCAAAGCCTATCCCTATCAGCTCAATTTGCCTGGAATCTATGGCATTTGCCACCAATCATCTGGCGAAGCGGTGCTGCTGCTGAGCAATGTGCCCGTGAACCGGCAGGGTCAGTTGATGAGTGCGATCGCTCAAGCCTGGTCTAGCGCATCTGCCTTCCGTCAGGCTTACTGGCTGTGGCAAATGATCAGCCTGTGGGAGCCAATGCAAGGGTTCGGCGCAGCGGCAAGCCTGCTTAAAAACAGCAATATTAGAGTCGAAGGCTGGCGGGTTCGGCTCATTGGTTTATCAACCACGCCTAGCAATCCGTCTCTAGCCGATCTCGCTAAAGTTTGGGAAAGCACCTATCTACCGAGTGCTAGACCGGCCATCGTGGGCTTGCTTAACTCCGTTTGTCTCAGCTTGCGGGCCGAATCTCCCGACTTGCAGGCCATTATCGAGCAAATTAATACTCAGCTTTTAAAAGAAGCTGCGGGTAAACCCATAGATTTTCAGGTTGCAGGAGCGACCGACGCTGGCCCGCAAAAGTCGCGCAATGAGGACGCCTGCTACCCTAGCAAGGCTGAGCTTAAGCGCACCGGAACCGCCGATTTGCCCCTGTTGCCCCGGCTCTCTATTGTCTGCGATGGGGTGGGCGGTCATGAGGGCGGTGAAGTTGCCAGTCAGTTGGTGGTGCGATCGCTCCAACTTCAGCTACGCGGCCTATTAGCAGAGACGATAGAACAGCCTAGAGCCCTTTCCCCTCGGGTCGTCATCGATCAAATAGAAGCCGCCATCCGCGTGGCCAACAACCTGATTGCCGACCAAAACGATCAGCAAGGTCGCGCCGCCCGTCAGCGCATGGGCACTACGCTAGTGATGGCCCTGGTTCTGCCTCAAAAAGTAGAAACCGACGAAGGCCCCGCCGAAGTTAATGAGCTGTACCTCACCCATGTGGGCGACAGCCGCGCCTACTGGATGACCGCCGACTACTGCCAGCAGCTCACCGTAGATGACGACATCGCTGGTCGAGAAGTCAGTGCGGGCACCAGCTTCTACGCCACAGCGATGCAGCAGCCCAACGCTACGGCGCTCAGTCAGGCAGTGGGCCTGCGCAGCTACGACCAACTGCGTCCCCATACCCAGCGCTTTTTGTTCGACACCAGCGGCGTGCTCATGCTGTGCTCAGACGGCCTGAGCGATAACCATCAAGTTGAAGCTTCTTGGGCCAACTACGTCGGCATCATCATCAAAAAAATAGTGCCTCTAGATGCGGCAGTCGAGTCCTGGATTGAGCTAGCCAACCAGCGCAATGGGCATGACAACGTCGCCGTCACTCTAATGAGCGTAGACATGTCCGAAGACGGTGCCATTCCCGAAGAAACCGATCAGCCTGGCAGAGGACTCGGCGCAATTCCGCTCCCTCCAAGTTCATCGATTGGTCAGGCAAGGCCCGATAATACGCAGCCCGATCAAATGACGGCGGCTTCTAGAGCGCTGCTGTATGGAGAAGCCGAGGAAGACGATACCCCGCTCACGCCCGAAGAGATGGCAGAGGTCGAGACTGACTCTACTGAAAATCAGTCGGGTGGGAAGAAGCTGGTGACCGGCTTGCTGGCGCTAATCGTTTTAGGCGTCGTTGGGCTAGGTGGCTGGCTGCTGTGGCGAGCCTTTGAAGCGAGAAGATCTGAACCTTTGCCGCCCAATTCTGAGCAAGTAGAAACGCCAGCCAAGGGCGCGGACAATGGGACAGACGATGAGGCAGACAAACCTCCCGTGGAAGTCGAGCCGGTGGAAGCCGAGTCGGTGGAAGCGCCCTCCGCAACCGAGACGCCAGCGAACGCAGCGCCAACAGAGACTTCTAGCGAGACGCCAGCCGCTGCGCCAACTGCCGATCCGACCACTGACCCGACTGCCGACCCAACTGCCGATCCGACCGCTGAGACTCCGGCCAATACACCCTCTGGAAACTAGCTATTTGACGGGCTGGTGTGGTGAAGAGGAGAACAGGAGAGTGCGTCGTATGAGAGAATGCAAAGCAATTGCGCTTCAGGCAGACCAGCCGTTCAGGTGACCTTTGCTGATGCGTTTTGTTCTATAGCATTTGTTTGAACTCTCTTATGAAAGTTGGCGATCGCGTTCGTATAAAAGCCCCTCTAATCCTGTTTCACCATCCTCATCACCGCAACGAACCCTTCGAGGTCAAAGGCATGGAAGGCACCATCACCGCCATCCTCACCGACTGGAACGGCAGACCGATTAGTCCCAACTACACTATCCTCGCCGAATTTGAAGTCGAGGGGGCCAGACGACCCTTCAAAGCCCATCTGAACGAAGATGAGCTAGAGATCGTGGCCTGATAGCCATTCCTAAGAGAGTTGGTGCGTGGGGCGGATCAAAATGTCGTTGACCTCTACATGTTCGGGCTGGCTCAGCGCGTAGGCTACCGCATTAGCAATATCTACTGCCTGTAGTGCCGGGAACTGGCTGTACGTCTTCTCAGCTTTCTCAGGGCTTTGGTGATATTTTTCGGCAAACTCAGTTTCGACGATGCCAGGACTCACCGATGAAACTCGAATGTTGCTCTTGGCCTCGCGGAGTTCTCGGCGCAGGGTTTCGGTGAGCGATCGCACTGCAAACTTGCTAGCCGAATACAGGCCGGTCATGGTCGGAACCCGGTGCCCAGACATCGAGCTAACGTGCAAAATATGACCCGAGTTGGCAGGCTGCATCAGGCTAATCGCCTCGCGGGTACAAATGCACAGCGCCAGCACATTCACTTCTAGCATTTCACGCCAGGCTGCGGTCTTCCCAGTCATTAAAGACGCCTTGTGGCCTAGCCCCGCGTTGTTTACCAGCACGTCTAGCTGCCCCCACTGAGCGTTTACAGCAGCAAAGAAATCTAGAATTTGGGCCTCATCGCGCAGATCAACCGCTTGCGACAGGACGGTGATCTCCGCTTCTCTTAGCATCTCTGCGGCTTTGGCTAACTTATCCTCGCGACGCGCGCAGATCGCCAGATCGTAGCCATCGGCGGCTAATCGACCGGCGATCGCCAACCCAATGCCGCTAGAGGCCCCGGTGACAACGGCGACCGGTCTTTGCAGAGTATTTATGATAGGCATGTCTAGGATGATGTAAATTAGTATGAGAGGATCATTACGACCTTTTAAGCAATCGCCAACTAAAAGACTTAACTAGAGAGAGGGCAACCCTATGGATTTGGATTTTCGCATCATAGCCGTACTATCACCGATTTTGATCGCTGCGAGCTGGGCGGGCTTCAACATTTTCCGAGCAGCCTTAGGTCAAGTTCAAGACTTGCTCAACAAAAATAACGCCACGTAAATTAGGCGCTAGAACCCATTTTTAGACTAAGAGGGCTGCTTCGTTTGGGAAGTGGCCTTTCTTTTTGGCCAGTCGAAGCTGGTCAATCGAGCGTTAGCTGCTTTAGCTTAGGCATTAGCTGCTCAAATGCTATCCCTCGGTGGCTGTAGCGTTCTTTCTCTTCGTTAGTCATTTGGGCAAAGGTTTTGCCCTGCGCGGTGACCCAGAAAATCGGATCGTAACCAAAGCCGCCTGCCCCCTGTCCCGCCATCAAAATAGACCCCGAACAGCGGCCTTCAGTCTCTAGGACAATGGTGCCATCCGGGCGAGATAGCGCGATCGCGCAAACAAACTCCGCTCGCCGGTCACGCTCATCGCCCAATTCGCGCAAAACCCGATTAATTCGAGCCGCATCACTATCGCCATATCGAGCAGATAGCACCCCTGGCGCACCGTCCAAGGCGAATACAGAGAGGCCCGAGTCATCGGCGATCGCCCAGCTTTTAGTGGCGATCGCCACCTCAGAAGCTTTTAGCCGAGCATTTTCAATAAACGTCTCGCCCGTCTCTTCAACCTCGATTTCTCTGGGCTTTAGCGCCAGAGTCCAGTCGAGCCATTGTAGATAGTCTTGAAGTTCGGCAAGCTTGCCCGGATTGCCCGTCGCCACGACAACAGTAACCATAAAATAAAAAATTAAAGAGCGAGAAAACCGCCTCTAATTGTATCGCCCTCTGTCCGGCTACTCTGCCTAGATCATCTGCCTAAATGCTCTAATGAGATCCCTCTATCTACGTAGGTTATTTGGAAAAGTTATTTAGAAAACTAACTCCATCAGCGACGTAATATGAAACGGGTTCCTGTTTTTCTGCGCAGCAAGCTACTTATGATCAGACTCAGCAAACGCAAGTTTCTTCTGCTTGGCTTTGTCGCCGCTGGCAGTCTCTCTCTTAAAGCATGCGCCCCAGATCTTACCAAAGTGCCGACAACGCCCATCGGCACCGTCATCAAAACAGAGCCTGACAAGATTGCCGTCGGCATTTTGCACTCCCTAAGCGGAGATCTGGCCATCAGCGAAATCCCCATCGCGGAGGCCGAGCTGCTAGCAATTGAAGAAATTAACGCCGCTGGCGGTGTACTCGGAAAACCGCTCGTGCCCAGACAGGAAGATGCCGCATCCGACTGGCCCACCTTTGCCGAGAAAGCCGAGAAGCTAATCGACCGCTATCAGGTCGCCGTTATTTTTGGCGGACTTACCACCGAAAGTCGTAAAGCGATGCTGCCCGTCGTCAGGGCGAAAGATCGGCTGCTGTGGTATCCCGGTGCGTCCGAAGGGCAAGAATGCGCCGAGCATATTTTTTATGCTGGGGCGATCGCCAACCAACAGATTAAACCGGCCGTAGCCTGGATGCTAGCTCACAAAAGCAAGTCCTTCTTTTTAGTTAGCTCTAGCGATCGCGTCGTTCACGATTTGGTAAGAGCGCAGCTTAAGGGCAACAGCGGCAAGGTGGCAGGCGAAGCGTTTGTCCCGCTAGCGAGTGGAGCCAACGTAGATATGAAACCGGTTGTGGCCGATATCAAAAAGGCGCTACCCGAAGGGGGCGTTATCTTTAATGCGTTAGTAGGCGACCACAACCGGGCTTTTTTCCAAGCGCTAAAAGGCGCAGGCTTAAGCACCGACCAATATCCGGTGATGTCTGTGCGCGTGGCAGAAGAGGAATTGGCTCAAATTGGGCCAGAGTTTCTGCGCGGACACTATGCCACCTGGAACTACTTTCAGTCGCTACAGACGCCAGATAACCAGGCGTGGATAGAGAAATTTCAAAAAAAATATGGCTCAGATCGCGTTGTTGGTAGCCCGATGGAAGCAGCCTACGTCATGGTGCATTTATGGGCGCAGGCCGTAGAAGCCGCCGGAACCACAGAAACCCAGGCCGTCCGCCAAGCCGCCTATACTCAAACCTTTGCCGCCCCGAGTGGCGCAGTGGCGATTAGCCCGAACAATCATGTTTCTCGCTATGCGCGGGTTGGACTCGCGAGAGGCAGCGGCCAGTTTGAGATTGTTTCCGCTGGCAACGGCCCCATTCAGCCAGTCCCCTGGAGTCAGGATCTGGCCGAGAGCAAAGGATTTGCCTGCGACTACTCAGATCCCAAAAAGGGCGAGAAGTACAAGATGGAAGCTGTGCCTTAGGCGATTGAAGCGGATTGTCGTAAAAACAAGTTCCCTTTACAAAATTTTATGTTCGCGCACATTCTCACAAAACTGCTGGATGGCGCTAACACCCTGCTCTCTTAAATTCACGTAAGGCTTAGCAAACGGCGGCTGCCAGTCGGAGAGTCCTAATAAGTCGGCTGTGACCAATACCTGCCCATCGCAGTCCGGCCCCGCCCCAATGCCAATCGTTGGAATCGTTAGCCGCTCACTAATTTTATGGGCCAGGTCATGGGGAATATGTTCTAGCACGATCGCAAAGACGCCTGCTTTTTCTAGCGCGATCGCCTCTTCTAAAATCCGCTTCGCATCCTCATCGCGCTTACCCTGCTTGCGAAAGCTGCCAAACTGATACACCGACTGCGGCGTTAGTCCCACATGTCCCATCACCGGAATGCCTACCTGCACCGTCGCGGCAATTTTCTCGACCATCGACGCATGGCCGCCTTCCATTTTCACGGCTTGAGCGCCCGTCTCCTTCAGTACGCGCCCTGCCGACAATAGCGCGGCTTCCAAACTTGTCTGGTAGCTCAAAAAAGGTAGATCAACCACCACCAGCGTATTTTTAATGGCCCGACGTACCATCTTGGCGTGATAAATCATCTCGTCTAGCGTCAGCGGCAGCGTAGTCTCATGCCCCATCACCGGCATCGCCATCGAGTCGCCCACTAAGGCAATATCTGCGCCGCCAGCATTAACCATTTGCGCCGAAAGGTAGTCCCAAGCCGTGAGCATGGCGATCGCCCTTCCTTCTTCTTTCCACTGCACAAACTGATGCACGTTGACAATCATGACGGCTCACCAACTGAGGGGCTGCCTCTAAGGTATCAATTTAAGATATCAATTTAGCGATGGGTTTTATCTATCGACCGTTGGCGCTAACGATAGACCCATGAGGCGTGCCGCGTCCGGTCACCTGACTGACCCAAGCTAGCCCTTCTGTAGTGCCAACCCACAGCTTATTCCCCGTATCAGGCGAAATCGACAGAATGTCCTCTGAAGGGAGACTAGGCACTCGTCCGACGATTGCGCCGTTGTAAGGATTGAGCTTGAGCAGGCCGTCGCGAGTGCCGACCCAGAGGCTTTGGGTCGCGTCAAAGGCGATCGCCTGCACATTGCGATCTCTAAGCTGAGTCACCGAGCGCAACATCTGTCCGGTTTTGCTATCTATTTCTAGCAATCCAGTCGGCGTACCGACCCATATATTTCCTTGCGGGCCAATGGCGATCGCCTGCACCGAACGCCCCGGCAGATCCGTCACCTGCCGCTTCAAGTAGGCCGACGCGGTGTCAATTTGAACGAGTCCCTCTAGCGTGCCCACCCATAGACTGCCCTTTCGATCGAGCGTCAGCGTGTTCGCGCTCACCCCTGGCAAAGCTTGCAGCGTCGTCATCAGCAACCCTTCATCCGGGCTAATCATCGCCAGTCCGCGATCGGTGCCCACCCACAAAAACCCACGGCTATCGACCACCGTCGCTAGCACTCTATTAGAAGGCAGCCTAAAGTTCTGTGCCGTAATTTCATTAATTCGAGGGTCAACGCGAATCAGCCCTTCAGGAGTGCCCAACCAAATGCGACCCACCTTGTCCTGCGTCATCGCATCAATAAATGGATTCGGCACCGCTACTTTGGCCTGCACCTGTCCGGTTTCTGGATTAATCCGCGAAAGCCCCTGATGCGAACCGACCCAAAGGCTACCGGTATAGTCCGTCTGCAGCGCCCCCACCTGGTAGTCCTGCAAAATTCGATTGGGCCGCTTCGAGCGATCGCCCGTCAGCGGACGTGTAGGCACTCCAACGTTCGGCGCTCGGTTAGGCAGCGGCTCCTGAATTTGCGCGTTGGCGACCGGCGCGTGAGACACCAAAGCCAAACCGCCCCACAGAAAAGCATCTCTGGCAATCTGACTTACTTTTCTAGCAATGCCCACAGCAGGTAACCCTCTAGTCTTGGTATTCGATGCCGCATTTAAATGCGGACGCAGCCCGTGATAACAACGAATGCTGATGCAATAGCTTGCCCAAAGCAGTGGGTGAAATTTCTGGGGGCGATCGCCCGCTCGTCTCATTTTTTTGAATGGCTTAAGAATTTTTATTTCGAAATGTTACAAATTATACGGCTATTCCTAAAGACAGAAATCTTCTGAAACCTTTCTACACGGCCATTCATAATTTTTAATTATCAGACTATACAGAACTTTGAAAAGGAAACTTATTGGTGCCCTGATAGTATTCTTT
>JBBSOB010000166.1:0-10389 GCA_038260205.1 Phormidesmidales cyanobacterium | reverse complement strand
TGCTTGCCATCAACCCATCAGCGCTACTATTTAGTCAATCCTCTGAGGGGGCTATCATTAATCAAGCAAGCACTGGGCTTCCTGTCTTAGGTTTTTTCGTGAGTAGCACCCCTTCTATTCCACGCAGCACATTGACAGATGGCATCGTAACAAGTGGGCCACGCGGGTTACAGGTCTCAGATGGTCAGCGGCTCGCGTTGGTGGGCAGCGATGTGTTGTTAGACGGTACATTAACTTCAGTCGGTGGAAGTATTGATGTTGGCAGCGTGTTAGGGCCAGGTAGAGTCACGCTGAATTTAACGTCTGAGGACTCAACAACAGGGTATGTAGAGGTTGAACAGTTTGGCAATATAGAGCTTTCTTCAGCTCTCATTAATGCAAGTGGAGCACCTGGTACAAGAGAAGCACAGGGCGGCAGAATTCAATTACAGGGCGCTCGTATTGTTACCACTGAAAACAACCTCTTTTCAGCCATTGCTGCCAATACCGAGGGCGCTTTAGATGGTCGTGGAATTTTCATTAACGCTACTGAAGAACTGGTTTTAGATGATGCCGTCATCACTACTGTCGCTTCATCGAACGCTACCGGTAATGGCGGAGATATTCGAGTGGAGTCCCCTAGAATTTTTATCGTAGGTGGACTTTCCTCTCTCCTGGCGCAAAATTTTGGAGAAGGAAGCTCTGGCAATATTGATATCAAAACCGGCTCTTTGATTTTGAGGGAAGGGGCGGCCATTCTGACCACTGCACCGGGACTAGGAAATGCAGGAAATCTAACAGTTAATGCTTCTGAGCTGGTAGATGCACAAGGCAGGCTCACCTTTAATGGAGAGGAATTTGCAGGTGGGCTGCAGGCTGATATTGGAGATACAGGTCTAGGCGGCATGATCACAATAAATACCAATCGACTGCTCTTGAGTGAGGGTGCCGTTGTGTCGGCCAGAACTAATGATGGTGCCGGAGGCTCTGTCAACATTAATGCAACTGACCTAATCGATTTGTCCTCAGGGGGTGATATTCGCACTCAAACCTTCGGTTCAGGAAACGCTGGAGATATCCGGATTGAAACAAGACGTATACGCACTGGACTGAACTCAGATGTTACTGCCGATGCCCGATTTGGAAGCAGCGGTAATGCTGGAAATATTGAAATTATCGCCAGCGAATCTGTAGAAGCAACCGCGAGTGGTGGTTATTTTAATAATGTGATTCTTGGCGCAGGTAATGGTGGAAATTTGACAATCAAAACTCCCTATCTTTCATTGAGAAATGGAGGCAATGTGTCTTCTGAAACGATAACTTTTGGCCGAGGGGGAAGCATCAATATACTAGCTGATGTTGTTGAAGTCATTGGAGATAACGGCAATAGTTTTTTGGGTAGTCAAATTACGGCTTCGGGAATTAGTTTAGGAGATCAGCCACTCGGTGATGTAGATATTGAAACTAGACAGCTTATTATCCGGAATGGGGGACAAGTGTCTGTGAACTCTAGCTCAGGAGCAGCAACAGAAAATGCGACTGGAGCTACGGGGAATATACATATTCAAGCATCAGAATCTATTGAAGTAACAGGACTTTCAGAAAAGACCAATAGCTTACGCCCAGAGCCTATATTAAGCCGCATCTCTGCGACTACAGAAGATGCGGCTGGTGGCAATATTACTTTGGTGACCCCCCGTTTAAGTATTGCTAATCGAGCAGAGGTGAGCGTTAGTAGTGAAGGCAGGGGTAATGCAGGCAACATTAATGTCTCTGGAGATTTTGTTTTGCTAGATACCGCCGGTAGAATAGCCGCAAGGTCGCTCACCAGTGATGGCGGAAATTTGACGCTTGACTTAAACAATTTGCTGACGTTGCGAAACGGGGCGGAAATCTCCACAAGTGCAGGGACTGAAGGTACTGGTGGCGATGGCGGTAATATCAACCTTGCTGTCCCGCTCATCGTTGCAATTCCAAAAGAAAACAGTGACATCACAGCCAATGCCTTCTCAGGAGAAGGGGGGCAAGTTAATATTCAAGCAACTGCCATTTTTGGGATTGAGGCGCGGCCAAGTTCAACAGTACTAAGTGACATCACCGCTAGTTCAGAACTGGGTATTAGTGGAACTATAGACATCAATGACTCAGATACAGGATTTATCGAGAATAGTTTGACTGAACTTTCAGATGATTTGTTTAACCCTGAGGCGATAGTTGCTAGCAGCTGCGTTGTTCGAAGTGACGAGACTACTGGAAGCTTGGTTTTGAGTGGCGATCGCATTCCAAAATCACCCAACGAAGACCTCTCAATTCCCTATACAGTAGGGACAGTGCAGTCTGTCTCTACTGACATGCCTTCTGAAACAGTCACATCTATTACTGAGCCCCAAGCCATCTACCAGCTAGCGGATGGCCGTTTACTGATGGGGCGTGACTGTGATAGTTAGTACCTGTGTAGCCAGCAGCTTAGACAAAGTATGAAATGCTGCTCAGTTTGTTGATTATGCATACGTTTAGCTGCTCAAAAGGGGCTAGCATAGGTTGAATTTAGCCAACTGGATAGCACCTAGAGCAGCTACTGAGCTGAGAGTTCTGACAGCTGTAAGAGATCTCCTTGGAGCAGCTCATCTTCCGATTCTATTTCGGACAAATCTGCTAGCAACGCTTGGCGGACAGAGATAGATTGTGAATTGTTGGCCTGGGCGACTTGGGCGATCGCATCATACCAAAATCCATTTTCGCCATAGGCCAATGCCTGATCTGCTGCGGTCGTCGCAGTAGCCAAAGCTTGCTGTAAGTTAGCAGGGGGAGACACGACTTCAAAGGAACGCTCTTGATTGAGTGACCTAGAAAGATAGCCCATATCGCAAACGACGACTATCTGCCAGCGATATTCTGTGCCTGGAGATAATGCAGCAACTTCGGCAGGCAGTTGGTAGGTATTGAAGCCACCTGCGTAGCTCAAATCTGCGGTGTAAATGGGGGCCGGAATGCCTTTTTCGTTAGGTGCTAGCAGGCGAAACTGCACAGGATAGGTCGTTTCAGAATCGGGCAAATACCATGCGAAGCTAGGACGGGTTGAACTAGTGAGACCAACAGTTTCGCTGGGGCCAAGAATGGTGAAGGCTGTTTTTGCATCACCGACGCAGCTACCCTGCCGAGTGCCCGTGGTGGTGCGGTAGCCGCTGCTTCTTCTAGGGTTGCTAGGTGGTCGGAATCCTTTGTTGGTAGATATGGAGAGAGCGTGGGCCGGTGCCTTGACAGGTGCTGCTGCGGTCAATCCTGGCTGAATACTCAGCAGCGTTGCGGTGGTGCTTAGTGCGATACTCCAGAGAAGTGGCCTTGTCATCGCGCTTGTAACTGTCGCAGCAGTAGATATCAACCTAGGGGCAATCATGGGGCAAACCTCAACACTTTTCTTTGTCCTATTGTTACGGCATTGCTGGCAGAAAAGAAGGTAGGTTTCTGCAAGCTTCAAGGAAAACTCAGAAAGTTTACGGTGGCGCAGGCTAATGGCTGAACAATTTATTGGTTAGGATCTATCCATATAATGTTGGTGTCTTTAGTTTTTCGCCACCCTGATTTAGGTTCGCTGAAAGCCTTATCACACGGTTCCAATTTGGCCTCATCTTAGGGGGTGGCGAAAACTTCCAGACACCAACATATAATAGACAGGACACTATCTGCCCCACGTTTGCCAAGTAGGGCGCTGGACAGGCCAGCGTAATTCACACTGGGTGCCTTTGGGCTGTATAGCCGCCCGTTCAAATTTGCCACCTAGCTGTCTGGCTAGCCGTGTGGCTTGCTGTGTACCGAATCCTTCATGGGCAGCGGCTGGCGATCGCCCTGCCCCGTTATCGATAATTTTAATAATGTTGTAGTCTTCTGTTCTTTGACTAGTGACGGTGATCATCGTGGCTTTTTCTGCATATTTACAGATATTAGTCAAAGACTCTTCTAAGAATCTGCCAAGCGCTCTTTTTTCTCTTGCGGTAAGCTGGCCATCGGCCATGGGTTCAAAGCTTCTGATTTTATTGATCGGCTCAAAGAAGCTGGCGTAGCGCTTGAGGGTGTTGCTGTAGGTTTCGTAGAGGACGGTATGCAGGGGCATTTGCAGGTCTACGGATTGCTCGCCCATCATGACGAGTTTTTCGCTGGGCGATCGCATTTCTTCTTGCAATATTTCCCGAATGCCACGTAGCTCATGGTTGACTTTTTCGAGCTGCGATCGCATTTCAGCCGAGGCGGGTTTATCGTCTTCCCAGGCGCTCAGCATTCTGGCAATTACCTGTAAGGGGCCGTTGTGGATGGTGGTGTAGGTTTGGTCGATCAGTTTGTCCTGATCGTTGAGCTGGGACTGTAGCTGCTTTTGGGCTTGGTAGAAAGGATAGAGTGCGATCGCATTGACTAAGAACACAGTCAGCGTCGGCACCAGGGGTAGCCACCAACTGGCCATCATAATCAGGTAGGCCAGCAGCAACCAGCTTGCACTGGCGATAATGACCAGCAGCAGGTGAATTCCCGGTTTGCGCTGCCAGTGAGCCAGTGCAATGCCCAACAGACCTGCAGCGAGGATTGACAAATACTCTAGGGCAAAGGGAAAGGTGTGGATAAAGGCGCGGTTGTCGTAGACGGCGCTGAGAATTTGGCTGACAGCGTGGGCCTGGATGGTGATGCCGGGGATGGCGCTGGGATTGGCGTTTGCGATCGCGCCTGAGTTTTCATAGTCTTTCACCGACTCTGCGGTATAGCCAATTAACAGTGCCCTATCTTGCAAGAGTGCGGGATCGACTTTGCCAGAGACGACATCTGAGTAAGAAACTTGAGTAAAGGGCTTAGCCCCTGCGCGAAAGTTAATCAGGACTTGATTGCCGCCATTATCTGTGCCCACATAGCCCCCTGTGTTGGGGTAAAAACGAGGAATTTCTGTATCGCCAAATCGCATGGTCTCGGGATCTCTGGTGCCGTTTTCTAGGGTGATGTCATCGGTGGCTAGGTAAGCCTGGGCGATCTGAAGTGTGAGTGAAAAGCGGTAGTTCCCGGCGGTGTCAGCGTGGGCTAACAGGCTACGACGCAGTCCACCATCGTCATCAACAATGGCATCGGCAAAACCCACTTGTCCTTCATCCAGCATAGGCGGTGGCGGAATGGTGGGGTCTTCAATGGAATCAATGCCAATGATGTTTCTGTTTTTGGTCAGCGCTGTTTCTAGTGCTGCGTAGCCTTCGCCGACGGGTTTATCGCGAAATATGTCGATGCCGATTACTCGGGGCTTGTAAGCTTGTAGCCGGTTCACCAATGTGGCCAAGTCTTGATCTGAAATTGGGTGATCTAGCTGGGTTTGAATGTCTTTTTCGGTGATAGCGACAACGGTGACTCTGGTGTCAATGGGTTCTGGATGTCGCCATCGAAGGGCAACGTCAAAGGCTTTCCACTCTATGGGCTGGAGGATGCCAAGCAATCGTGCGAGGATAACGAAGCCTGTGATAGAGAGGCCGGGTAGGAGACCTGCTCGCCAGTTTTGCTGCCAGTTTTTCATCGCCGAGTTTGCTGCTAGTGTTTTGTGGATCTTGCTTGAGCGCAAGGGGTTAGTCGAGTAGGCCGTAGTGTCTGGCTTTGTTGTAGGTTTGGATACGGATGTTAGTGCCTTCGTCGGGATAGACTTCGAGGGCGTCTTGGGTGCGAGTCCAGTAGTGGCGAACGGTGCGTTCGGAGACGTTCATTTTTTGGGCGATCGCTTTATCGGTAATGCCGTCTACAAAGGCCAGCTGCAATAGCGTCAGCCACTCGGGTTTCATCTCTAATCCATTGCGCATTTCAGGTGGTGTATACAGCAGACCTTTCAAAGACCAGTCCACCTTGATCAGCATTTCTTTGCTAGATAGGCTCTTGTCGGCAATAGTAAAGCCTGCTTGGTGAGATTCGATAATGGGCTTAAGGCGAATAATTGACTTAGCGTGGGCGCTTTGAATCACCAAATTGAGTCTAGGGTGTGCCCTCAGCACAAACTGAAGTAGCTGTATACCATTATCTATAGCAGGCGTTTCTCCCTGTTTGGCAGGAATAGACAGATCCATCACGACCAAGTCAGGCTTGCTGTCTTGAATCAGCGGCTCTACTTCAGCAGCGGTGCTAGCAGATGAAATTTTGGCGTCTGGGTATTGGCTTTGCAGCACACTACAGGTGCCTTCTAGGACAGATTCATGGTCATCGACGACGACAAAGGTTTGAGTCATTGCGTATGGTGCTCTGTTTGAGTGTTGTTATGTATACAAAGAAATAAGATGCGCAAAGCCTACCTATTAATGGCTGCTATCTTGCCAGCAAAGGCGACCTGTCAGGTAGTTCCCTTGTTGACTAATGTCTAACTGACCGGCAGTTAAGCTATGGAATATTTCCTTAAGATGCTGAAGCTCTGCAAGCTCTGAAATTTTTGATATGGATTGACCCGGCTTGCTATCTATTTTGAGGGTCAGTGTGTTAAAAGCTTCTGCGTGGTGAAGATCTATATCTACTTGATTTATGCTTTGGCCTTGGGGCACTAGGAGCGTGAGCAGTGCGGCCACGATGGATAGAATGACTTGGTTTTGGTGTGCTGCGCTATGGGGCCAGTCGGTTGGTAGATTGAACTGAAGAGTTGGGCCTCGTTCGCGTTGGCATGATTCACTGGGTGAAAAGGCCCAATGATTGAGTGTGAACTTGAGGGCTAGGGGGAGGCTGTCGGCGAGGAAGGGAGGAGAGAGTTCGTCGCTGAGGGTTTCGAGGGATTCGTAGAAGGTTTGGAATCGTTCGAGCCAGCGGGCGGTTTGCTCAGGGCTAGAGGGCGTAGCCCCCCTTTCTTCTAAGGTTTCTAGATAGCGGCGAAAAGCGAAGGTTTGCTGTAGTAGCCCGTCACGAATGGATTCGGCAGTGCGGTGGGACTGCAAAGCCTGGTGCTGATGCCACCATTGCCAGGCTCGCTGCTGGCGCTGCCATTTTCGCCGCCAGCGATAGAGTGTGGCGGCCCACCCAACGGTAATTAACACCATAATCTCGACTATTAAAATATTGACTGAAGTGTTCACTGGGTCTACCGAGTCGGGCGCTGATGTTTTGCCTTTGTCAGTGACCTTGTATACAGGTTATCTGCGCTGGTAGGTCTGTGGCTGACAGGTTACTTCAAAGCTTATCGTTGCTTTCGGCTACAACCATTGCATGTTTCTGCAAGGTTCGATTTGGTAGCGCGATTAGAAGCGTAGTATTTTGATAAATTGCGTCGTGCCCAGTGGAAGCCTAGTGATGGGCCGTACCTGTCAGCTTGAATGAGCGCGATCGCATTTTAGTGACCCTAGATGAGCTTGAGGAGGAAGAATCCCCTCAAGTTCATCGGGTAAATCAATCTGATAAGCTACAGAAATCTGTAGGATAGCAGCACCCAGTTGCGCTCTTAATTCGCCTAGCGCAAGAATAGCGCCAAGCCCTATTTCCATCGGTCTATCCTGCCCTTGTGAGATTTTGCTCAGGAAAGCTCGACAGGCTGCTCTCATAGAAACTATAGAGAATTCCAGGACAGATGCGTCACTCATACTATCATCAGCAAGAGACTCGCTCAGTTGTTTGCGCAGCTCTAACACCGAATCAACGACCCAGCCATAGTCCTCATACTCAAATGGAGAATATAAAAATCTACGATCTTCCAACAAAAAGATTACGCTTTGCGCAACCTCTCTCTCATTTTTGTCTGCCTCCCACGATATCCCACCGATTGGAGTGGAGATACTATTTACTTGACTGATGAGTTTTCTAAAAGGAATCATAAGGATTTAAGGGTTTTGCTGCCTTTGATATTTTTTGTTGCTATACAATAGTCGTGTTCTCTTAGTCCATTTGATACACTTGGGAGTTAATGAGCCCCCAAGAACAAGTTCTGGCAAGTCGTATCGTTCAAGGCTTACGCCAGACTGAACAAGATGCTCTATCCATTGGCAAACTTGTTTTTTATATTCCAAATCAATAGATGACCAAGCGGCATAGCTTTGAGAATAAAATCCCTTAAGCGCAGGACTAACGCTAAGAGATACAAGGTGTTCGTCTGGTATCTTGACCAAAGTAATGTACTGGACATGTTTGTTTTTCTGTCCACCATCCTGCTCTAAATGACTGATCCAGCGCCTGACAATCATCTTAGAAGTACGCCAGTCGAAAACGGGAACTAAATAGGAGTCTGTTCCAAGATAAGGGGTGGGTTTCTGATGAAGTTTAATAGCTTGCATGGTTGATGATTTGTAATCTTTAGGGCGTGTTATAGAATCTTTGACGTCGCTGTATGGGTGATTGACTTTACTGTATGGAAGCTTGACTGAGTATGAAAGAGTGCTTTCAGCCATCTAATCCGCAGAAAGCAGAAAGCTAAAACTGCAGAAATATACGCTTAGTAATGAACCGCGACTGCCAGTAATAAAGGCACAGGACTTTGTTGCCATAAGGCTTTGTTGCACCAATATAAAAAAGTCAGAGCTATTCTAGCCAGCCCTCCCATTGAGGGCTGCTTTGCGATTAGCAGGCATAGCTATCCGGCTTAGCGACTTGAATCATCCGGTTGAGCACCAAACACTGCACCTTCAACTCGTTCACCTGTCGGTTCATTTTGCGCGAAGAGACTTTACCCCCAAAGGCAGTTTTGAACCGGAACATCGTGGTTTCAGCCAGTGAACGACGGTGATAGCCAATCAACCGCTTCCACTTGGCGCGGCCCACCAAACGAATCTTCCTGAGGTTTTCATACCTGGGATGAGGCGGCGTTTTGCGGTTGCCGTGGAACCAAACCTTGGCGTTTCGTTGAGGTGGAATGCCCGCCACTGCGCCCCTTTCATCAATGTAGTCATAGCAACAACGCGTGTCGTAAGCACCGTCAGCATCAACCTCAGAAATTGGGTCATCAATCTCATCTAACAGCTCGCCGAGCACTTCGCTATCGTGACAGCTGTTATCCGTGACCACGCCCGCAAGAATCTCGCCGGTTGCCTCATCAACAGCTAGGTGAAGCTTGCGCCAAGTTCGACGCTTGCTCACCCCATGCTGCCGGGTTTTCCACTCCCCTTCCCCGTAGACTTTTACGCCGGTACTGTCGACGACCACATGCCGTTTTCCACTCGTGGGCACCACCGGCAACTCGACTTCTAGGCGCTGCAATCGTCATGATATCGTCGTGTGGTCTGGCACGCTCAGCTCCACCTGCATCAGTTCAAAGATAGAGGCCACAAAGCCGCACAGCGCACGTCCTGGCAAGCCGAATACGCTCTTGAGACTCACCATCGTCACGATAGCCTGGTTCGTATACGTGGGTGTTGCCCCTGGCTTACCCGTCTTCTCCTTCACGTCCCAGTTGGCCAAGACTTCGGGCGATATCCAAAAAGTTAGACTGCCTCTGTGCTTCAATCCCTTGTTATACTCAGGCCAGTTACGGACGCAGTGGGGGCTCATCGGTTTAGCTTTTTTGTGTGTCACTTAAAACGTAATTGCTCAACTCCCCCAAAAAAGGTATGCCAAGAAGGGAGAAAGGTCTTAATTTAGAGTGATGGAAAAGCTTCCCGATTTAAGCAGTCTATCCGGCGAGGCCAAAGATGCCTTGATAGTGGCGCTATGGGAAGAGTTGCAGCGTCAGCGCCAGCGTTTAGAGGAACTAGAGCGACCCAAGAAAACGAGTGAGAACTCAAGCGTACCGCCGTCCAAAGGGTTTAAGTCTAACAAAAAGCCATCGCCGCCCAAGAAAGGCGGTGAGCGGCGTTCAGCAAGTATCGGTAGAGCCGGTGGGGGGCGAAAGCTGCATCCGTATCCCGACGCAACGGTAATAGCCCAGCTTCAGTGCTGCCCAGAGTGCGCAGTGGCGATGCCGCCACGCGAGCAACGGTTGCATAGTCGCTACGACCGGATAGAACTGCCCGAGATAGTGCCGATAGTGACCAGGGTAGAGCGCTATCAAGGAACCTGTGAGGCTTGCTGTACAACATCAGTGGCTGCGGTGCCCGCGCATCTAGCCCCCGGCTCGCCATTCGGCCAAAGCATCGAGAGCCTAGCGACCTATCTGCGCTACGGCCACGCAATTAGCTACGAACGTCTACATCAGTTGTTGAACGAAGTGTTCAATCTATCGATTTCAGAAGGCGCGATAGCCAATTTGCTCACCCGTGTGAAAGACCGTCTGGGTGAACCCTTAGCCGAAATCCTCTCGCACTTGCGGCAAGCAGAGCTGATTTGCTCAGAGGAGACCAGCGCTAGAGTGAATGGCAAAAACGAATGGGAATGGGTATTCCAAAACTCAGAGGTTTGCTTCCATACCATTTGTGCGACCCGAGGCGGCAGCGTCATCTACGCAGTGCTCGAAGATCACGAACCTGAGGTGTGGGTGTCGGACTTGTTCAGTGCGCAGGC
>JBBSOB010000165.1:0-10408 GCA_038260205.1 Phormidesmidales cyanobacterium | reverse complement strand
TGGCGTCCAGCGGCGTCCAGCCCGCCAAAATATAGCCCACCACTGCGACCACAATGGTGATCGAAAAGAAGAGGGTACCGGTAAAGATGCGCTTAAAGGAGCTTTGGATAGGCGATCGCACTCAACTGAACCCTCAGGAGATCTAGAAAGACATTGTATTAGGCGTTCATTCATCACATTGTAGTGAGCATGACCTTAGTAAGAAGCTGCCATGAGCGTTCTAAAGTAACTTGTCAAGCTCACTAAGCTTTGCTAAAAAGTCAATATAATCTGGCTTGTTAGGCCGGGCCACCAGCTCAAAACAACTAAATAGCGGTTAATACAGATACGGGCTGTCTGAGTCATACGTTGTTTGTGTATGCTGGCGAAATGCTTTATTTTCTATCGGTTAATTACTATTCCACCGAGCTATTGCGTCACCTGCTGCGGTCTGTAGCGGCGCTATCTTTCCCGTTGCCCTACCGGTTCATTGTCGTCAACAATTCTCCTGACGATACGTCTGTCTACGGCTTGCAGCAGGAGTTTGAGCATATAACGATTCTTCCCGCTACGGGCAACTTAGGGTTTGGCGGGGGCTGTAATCTGGGGTTGACGTATGCCCATCAGCGAGATCCGCGCGCTTGGGTGTGGCTGATCAACCCGGATGCGGTTTTGGTGGCGGGGGCGATCGCCTACGTCCACACCTGCTTCAAACATAGGCCCACCCTCAGCATTTTAGGCACCCGCATTCGAGCAAGCGAAAAAGATATCTGGTTTGCTCAGGGCCGCTTCAACCGGTGGACAGGGTCTCTCAAACATCGGTTGCCTGCCGCTCAAACCGCCCATCACGCAGCAGAGCAGTCTGCTGAAGTGCTCGCCAGCCGCTGGGTATCAGGCTGTAGCATGATTTTTAACCTACAGCGGTTCGACCGTTGCCCTGAGTTTGACCCTAACTTTTTTTTAGACTACGAAGACGCTGAAATCTGCGCGCGCTATTGCCATCAGGGGCATGAAATCGGCGTAACTCAGGCGGTGCTGGTAAACCACGCAGTCTCGGCGATTACCCACCGCAACCGCCGCGCGAAGTTTCGACATGCGACCTTTAGCAAGCTGTACTTTCTGTCCAAACATGGCACCTGGAGCGCGCTTGGCCTGAACATTCCTTACATGCTGATCTGGAGCATCAAGCTACTGCTGTGTGACAGGGAAACGGGTATCGGACGTTTCCAGGGTTGGACAGACTTTATAAGCTGGTGGGCAAAGTCGTTAACCAACCGGCTACCGCCCACTCCGTTCCGTCCGAGAACGGCCTTTACCCAGCCATCGCAGCCGCATAAGTAAGTGATAGAACGTTTGCGGGTAGGCATACCAGGGGCAGTAGCGGAGGAAAATATAGGCGATCGCTGGCGCAAACAGATGAGATTTAGGATGAAAGAAAGCGTACTTCAGACCGGCGATGCGCTTGAAATCTTGTTTTTTTTGCGCTGCCGAAAAGTCGTCTTGTAACACCACATGAGGGGCTACATACGCCTTGATTCCATATTGCCTGGCCCGTAGAATAAGCTCAGAATCAGCATGATAGTGTGGCAAAAACGCCGCCTGATACAGGCCCACCTGCTCAAAAACGCTGCGATGGATGAGAACACCGTCTCCAGGCAGCGCATCGACCGCTAAAATCTCCTGGGCCAGGATGTCTGCGGGTAAATCTTCAGCCCGCGTATTGGCATACTGTAGCTGTAAGAATTTAGGCGTGCCCCAGACGAGCTGAGTGCCCAGCGCCCAAACTCGATGAGGCGGAACCAAATAATCAATACGGTTTCCGACTATTCTCAGGCTGTGTTTCTGCGCCAAGTTGATCAGGCGCTGTATGTGGTCAGAGGCCACCACAGCATCGTCATTGACCGTAAAAATATAGTCGTAGCCATGATCCAGGGCATAGCGTACGCCTGCGTTAGTGGCACCTGCCCAATACTGTTGATCGTTGACCTGTAGCAAGGTCACATTAGGATAGTGTTGCTGTACCTTCCTCGCCGTACCGTCGGGAGAGTCGGCATCAACCAGTACAATGGCTAGCTCACAATAGGTCTGCTGCGTGAAATGCTGTAAAAATCGCTGCGTCTTTGGCCAGCGGTTGTAAGTAGGTGCGATCGCAGCCACCCTACTCATCAGAATTTCCCTGACGGGTACTCACTGCTAGTTCTACCTTTTCTGCACTTATAGAAGAGATCTCAGAAGAGGTTTGATCGTCATCATAAAACTGCTGATTGAGATTGCCGAGCAGGCCATAGTAAGTTCCCTGTAGACAGGCTCTAGCCTTTTTCAGCTTATCTTGGTTTTTTGTCATCGATATCCAGAATAGTTGAGAGCCCAGAAATTTCATGCGTCTCAACACACAGGTAAGCTTGTACAGTCCATGTGAAAACTTAAGCTCAAGATAGGTATGGTTACGACAAATATAGTAATAGCGAAGGGCCGAATAAGCCTGACGAACTTTGACCCTACCAAAAACAACGATCTCAGTAGGATAGCCAAAACGATGGCTCATGACGGCTTGAGAGATAACAAAGTTCTTGTAGCCTGCTTGCTTCAGGCGTAAGCCATAGTCGAAATCGACCCCGTCCATAAACAACCTGACATCGGGAGGCGGCACTGATGTCAGCGTATTCAGACAGAGCAAGCTACCCGATGTAATTGGAGCATCACACTCGTACGGCTGCTCTTTTTCAGGTGGCTCAACGCTCTCGAATCTGTCCTTGAGGAAACAGGTTGGATTGATAGTTTCTTGTGTGGTGGGATCAATCACAGTAGGCGCTACTATGCCGATAGGGTAACGAACCACCAAGTGGGCATAAGCTTGTATAAGCTGCCTCAGACAGTCAGGCTTGGGTTTACTATCTTGGTCAAACAGCCAAACGAAATCATACTCTTGAGAAGTTGCCCACTGTAGCAGCTTATTCAATCCTCCTGAGATGCCAATGTTATTTGGATAGAGCCAGGCGATAATGGCTGGGCCGCTCTCTTCCTTAGTAGGGACAAGTCCTTTTACAATGGAGACTGGAGAATTGTCAACGATAACAATCTTCTGGATTAGATAGTCCTGCTTTTGAATAGACCGAATGCATTGATGCAAAGCCGCGCGGTCTTTGTAGGCTGTGACGTAAGCAACTATATTATACACAGGCGTCATTGCGCTTATGAATTTCCTCTATACAGTTAGTTATCCTACGGCCATAGGTTTCCAGCTTGAAATTCTCAACGTATGTCTTACGAGCATTGCTGCCTAAAATCGACGCCAATTTCCTGTCTTTCAGGAGCTTCTTCAGGCAGGCTGAAAGGCCAGCACGATCATCAATCTCAAACAGAAGACCATTTTCCATCTCTTGAATAAAATCAGGAATGAGACCTACAGGCGTAGATATCACACATTTAGACATCATCATCGCCTCCAAAATGAAAATAGGCCCTGTCTCATCTCTAGAAGCACAGACAATCACATCAGCCTCCGATACTTTCTCCAAAACAGCGGCTTGTGAAAGCTGCTCCAGGAAAAATATGTCGGGCGAGTTCTGCGACTCTGAGCGGATTTTTGAGTAATAAGCTCCATCGAGGATGCGTCCGATAAATGACAGCTCAATGTCACCGGCAGCTTCGCTTTGAACAGCTAAAAAGCTGTTTAGGATAACATCCTGGCCCTTTCGACGTTCGATGCTGCCAATGCTTAAAACCTTGAGCTTTCGGCTATTTGCTTGGCTGGTTATGTCAGCGCCCTGTCCCATGGAACTGGTCGGAGGATTGGCCTCAAAGCAGTCGGCAATACCATAATTAATAACTCTGAAGTTATCGCCTCTCAACAATTTTTGATATCTTTCGTCAGCCGAATTAGACGGAAAGACTACAATATCGGCTAAGTTTAGAGCCTCTCGGATACCAGGGTTGTGGACGGCTAACTCGTAGCCAAAGGCACCTTCATGCACTAACCACAAAACAGACTTGCCGAGTCTTTTAGCTTCAAGAACTATTTGCCAGCAAACAATAGTATTCACAACAATGACATCATGGTCATCAATAATTTTCCGGAAGGCATTGGGAGCTTGCAATACCAGAGGATCAACCACGCACAATATACCAAGCGCCCTATAGTCTTCGAGCAGCTCTCCACTACAAGGCGAAAACAAGCTCATGAAGAAATTTTTCTGGCTGCTAAGGTATGATGTCAGACTCTTTAAGATTATAGGCGCACCGCTCAAAGATAAATCGTGACTGACCAACATCACATCTATGTCCGAAGGCGTATTTTCAAGATCATTATCTCCAAACATTGAGTACGCCACAGGCGAATCGTAGTAGAGCAAGTCTCTCATGTTTTGCGTATAGTAAGGATCTTCGCTAACGTATCGTCCCCACCTCTTTAAAAGAAATATATCAGCCTTGTTGGAGTGCTTTACGTTTTTTGCCTGTTGCTCAAATTCGCCAATCGAAGCGTGTCCTATGTGTCTCAAGCAGGTAAAAGGGGTATACACCAGTCTGAGTCCGGCCTCCCTCAGCTTGAAGGATATATCAATATCTGAGTGCATAATGGGCGTATTGACAGCGTCAAACCCTTCGGCATTCCAAAAAACATCTTTAGGAATCATCATACAGGCTGCTGACAATGCACCAACGTTCCGTAGAGACTGAACAAAATTATTATACTCGGTAGAATCTCTATGCTGTTGATGAAACGCTGTTCCGACTAAGTTTCTGACGCCTGTAACCAAGCCCGCATGTTGAACTAAATCACTTTCGTACAGTAATTTTGGAGACACAGCCCCTACGCCAGTCTCCTCGAATGGTTCGATAATTGCACTCAGCCAATTTTCTTCTAGAACGCGTATATCATCATTCAAAAACAGCAAAAAGTCTCCCTTTGCCTGACTAGCACCTACGTTGCACTTCTTTGAAAAGTTGAATGTCTCTGAGAACAGAACCGGTCTTATATTTTTTTGGTTTGGAAGCGATCGCGACAGCTCTTCTGATACACTCGAATTAGTGACCACTAAAATTTCATAGTGATAACCCTGCGTAAAAGCAACGATGGACTTGATGCATTCAAATATCTGTTGTTTTGAGTCAGAGGGAATGATGATTGAGACAAACTTGTTGCGAAGATCTTTGGCTTGGACTCGGTTCGAGGTTGGGTAGCCGATAACGTCAAAATTATGATGACCTCTTCGGACCATGGCATCTTTTAGCGCTGCTAGATTACTTTCTCTGGCATATGACTTTCCACCTGACGCTGCTGAGCCTGCAATCATTCGCCAGTGATAAAGGACTTTGGGAATATGAAATATCTTAGCTGTGCGTTCTGTCGCGCGCAGCAATAAGTCATAATCTTGAGAAAAATCATACTCAGAGCGAAATCCAGATAGCTGGTCGAGAATGCTTTTTCGATAGAGTGTTAGATGACCGACGTACATGAAAGACAACAAAAGCTCTGGGCTCCAGTCAGGCTTGAAAAAGGGAGAGCTTCTGTGACCTTGCTCATCAATTTTATCTTCGTCACTGTAGATAATATCTAGTGTTGGATCTTGATTCAACGCGACTACAGCTTCGTACAGGGCAAAAGGTGCTAATGTATCGTCGTGATCCATTAATGCGACAAAATCACCAGAAGCTATCTTAAGAGACTGATTTGTGTTGTGCGAAATTCCGTGATTTTCATCTAGAAAAGAAATCTGGATTCTCTCGTCCTTCAGCGCCCAGCTTTCAAGCAGAGCCTTAGTCTTTTTATCTGTAGAGCCCCCATCCGTAATGCATAACTCCCAACGAGCATAGGTCTGCTCAACAACAGACTGAATAGCCTCTGCTAGGATGCCCACTGGCGTATTCCAAACGGGCATGAGAATACTGATCAGCGGTTTCCCCTCAAGCTCCTCTCTCGCAACTATTCGCTGTTTCGTTAGCGCTGCCGGGTCAGGTTCGTGAGCGGCTATCCACTGCTCATAAACAAAATCTCTGTGCGTCTGCTCATATTTTTGATGACGCCAGCGGCTGACCAGCCCTGAGATTCCTTCAGCGACAACAATGTCTGTAATCTTGCGAGGCAAGGCTGACAACGGTAAGTCATCTGGCAGGCGAAAAATACGTCGCCTTACTGAAAACCACTTTTTGCGAAGCTTCAACCGCTTAATAGCATTCGTTGTTCTCGAATTAGTAAGGAGGCTTGGGGCCTCATTTCTAGAATTATCAGAATTTTTCATAAACTATGGTGTCACTAAACTATGATTTCATTTTTCCAACTCATCGCCAGAGTTTCGATGCAAGCAGATAGCCTTCTAAGTCAATCCACTTCTGTCGTATTTTCCATAACTTGCTAGTTTTTATGGCTGCAATATTATTTTGACAATTTTCCCAGCTGTCTTGGGCCTGTTGAAGTTCTATCTGTGTTTTTTGAAATTCCGTTTGCACCTGCTGGAGTTCCGCTTGCACCTGCTGGAGTTCTGTCTGTGCTTTTTGTAGATTTTTTAGGTGGAGGTCCGCTAGTTCACTTTGGGCTGAGTGAATTGGCCGTAATGCATCGGACATAGATTGGGTCAAAGAGTAGAAAATTTCAAAGTCACCCGACTCTTTTTCTTCGCTTTGAAGAAAGTGAAGGCATCGAACAACTGACGTAGAGAGCGGCTTGGCATTCAAACGCTGACTCTGGTGGTCTAGCCTGCTATCGATGACCTCTGTTGCCTTCTCGCATAGATTAAAATCGAGCTTCAGACATTTTGCTAATTTTTCAACCGTTTCAAAAGAATTGAGGGTCAAGTTTTCATAGCTTAATATGTGTCCTCCAAAGCTTCGAATCCAAAAGATTGATGCTAAGTTATGCTGAATCCAGAAAGGCAAATTATACTCAATGGATTTGTCGTTGAGTGCAGCATTCGATGCTGCACAATGTTGGGGATGACGGTATACTAGAACAGCTTCGACATTGTAGCCAAGCTCTGAAAGAGCCACCTGCCATACTGGATAAGTCAGTGAAATTCTGGGATCTTTAATTCCAATGATTTGATGTTTTTCCTGCCCCCATTCTTCATAGACTGATTCTTTGATCAGCTCTATGTATTTTCTAAGTTCTGGTAAGTTGTTTTGCCAGAAGCTAGCATCAGGCAAAAAGAAATGTTCGAGCCAGTTTTGGTTGACCTCCTTCAAAAGAGAGTTGTTAATGTCATTACTCCATTGAAACTCGAAGAAGATCGGATTATGCTTATGTTGAGTAGCATCAAGGAAGCGTTCTTTGTTCCCAAAATTGACGCCTAAAGTATTAAGTACATTGCTTGTGACGGATGTTCCACTGCGAGGAGCACCCATAACCAAAAAAGCGTTTCTATTTTTGAGTGTTACGGTCACTTTTTGTCGGTATGGCTCCTGCATAGGTTAAAACTCTCAAGAGGAATGGCACAGCCGTCCTTCTATCTTTTTGCTCATCTACTCCGTGGTTGCTCGAACCGCATTTTATCCGGAACGTATTTATTATTACCTGGGAGTCAGTCATTTGGCTGAGCAAATCTCTGTTGAAGCATCAATTTGGAAATTGACTATTCCATTAGCCTTAAGTTTGGGTTGGTCTAGCACTCTGAACATAGCAGTATCCACTCGCCTGTGTAAAAAGGTGTACCTGTTATCTTTGTAGCCATTGGCTCCTGCATTCATAAAATACACGCCTGGTAAAAGGCAGCACTTGAATTTGAAACTCACCAATACGGTATCTCCTGAACTGAGCGCTTCTATCGCCTCTTCATCTGTGTGAGATGTCGCGCCGCCTAGCTCTACACCTCTAATCGTTTTTATATACATGCCAAAGCTGACCTTTGTACAATGAGAATGGAATTTCACTGAGTATTGGTAAGTATAGGTCTCTCCCATAACAAGAATGTTGACCCGTTCGCCCTGGGCATTGTTAATATGCGTATTATTAATGACGGCCCCTGATGATTCGTAAATCACCGTACTTTTCGGCAAAAAATTTGGGTCATAATACTGTGAGGACAATTTTGTCTTCTCTCCTGAACATGTGATACCGATATCACCGATTAACGGTTCTGAAGAGTACTGTAAATCACTGACAGTTTCTAAGAAAGCAGTAGAGGCCGTATTGTTTTTTGACTGCTTGATGCGCTTGCGAGCGGTTTCTCTGATATCAGGCGGCATATAAATGTACCGCTGATAGGAAGAAACGACCTCTTTCGGAAGTCCTTTCAATAGGATTTCACCTGAATCGATCAGCACAGCGCTATGACATAGCTCCAGAATTGAGGCGGCAGAGTGGGATACAAATAGAACGGTTGCGCCTTGGTCTTGAACGTCCTGAATTCGAGCGAAGCACTTACGCTGAAAAGCTTCATCGCCCACTGATAAGGCTTCGTCAATAATGAGAATGTCAGGATCGGTATTAATTGCTACCGCAAATGCTAGCCTAACAAACATTCCACTCGAATACGTTTTAACCGGCTGATCGATAAACTCTCCAATATCTGCAAATACGGCAATATCCGCAAATCGTGACCCAATTTCTGCCTGACTTAAGCCTAAAATTCGCCCGTTAAAAAAAACGTTCTGCCGTCCCGTAAATTCTGGGTTAAATCCGCTGCCTAACTCTAGTAGGGCCGAGACTCTCCCCGTTACCTGTACGTCCCCTGTGGTCGGCTGTAGCGTTTTGGCAATAATTTGTAGCAGCGTACTTTTCCCAGATCCGTTGAGTCCAACAATTCCGACCGTATCCCCTTTTGCGATCTCCAGATGGATGTTTTGCAGCGCCCAAAACTCTTGTGCTCTTTGCTTCCCTGGCAGTAAAATTTCCTTCAGGCGATCTATCGGACGGTGATATCGCTTGAATACTTTTGAAACGTTTGTCAGAGAGATTGCAGTATTGTCAGCCATAAGGAGTGGAAAACTAGTAGCCACGGAGCGGAATCAGAGTGTATCAGAGCGGTATTTTATCTAACACTACAGCACATCAGCGAACGCCGGACGCAGCCTTTTGTAACACCAAAATCCAGCGATGAACACGGCCAGCGACAGTGCGGTTGCAGCGCCCCATTCGCCCCAGTGGGTCACCTTACCCAGTAAGATGACATCTCGATACATCTCTGCGATCGCTGCCAGCGGATTCAACCAAAATACCCACTGCTGGAACGGAGCCGGAATCATTTCAGCCGGATAAATCAGTGGCGTTGCGTAAAACCACAGGTTAAGGATGACAGCTAGCGTTTGCGGAATATCTCGGACAAACACCGTCAGCCCTGCTGCCAGATAGCCAACCCCTGCGGTGAGCAGTAGCTGTGGTATCCATACTAGAGGCAAGAGTAATACCGTTGGATGCAGCGTATGGTTGACAAAAAACACCACAAACGCAATCAGCAGCATCAATCCAAACGTGCTTTCTAAAAAACTTGATAGGACTGGCACCAGGGGCAACAGCTTAAGCGGAAATACGACCTTTTTCACCAAGTTGGGCTGTCCCACCACCGACCCAGATGCCTGCATTAATCCGCCGCTAAACGCAATCCAGGGCAACAATCCCGCAAACAGCCACAGGCCGAATACAAACGAATTATCGGCAGGTAATCCTTTCAGGCTTAGCTTCACCCGCAGAACAATAGAAAACACATAGGTGTAAATTAGCAACTGCGCTAGCTGATTCAGCAGCGGCCACAGATTCCCCAACATAGAGCCCTTATAGCGAGCATCCATGTCTCGCTGTACCAGCGTTTTCAGCAGCCCTACCTGAGCCCACTGTGGCTCGCTTAGTGGTAGCAGCCGCTTTAGAGACGCCATCTGTCGCCATAATAAACGCTTGAGTGCTTTGAGAGACGCTTTGATGGGTCTTAGTACTATTGTCATAGACCATGCCTGCGCAATTGCCGAACTATATTATCAAATAAATAAGGGGTTGGTTCATCACTAGGCAACACTTACACAGAATAAGTAGGTTGGGCCACAGATAACGATGGCCTAATTTGAGCTACCAGTGTGACCCTGAATTGACCGTAAATGAACCATCTCCGTTTCACTGGCGGTATAAATTGTTTCATCTGCGGCTTGCCAGGCCGGATCGACAATCGCCAGAAATACTAGCGGCCCCTCTCCGCAGCTGTGAATATACTGCTTAGCCTCGGGCGGAATGTAGACGGTATCACCTGGGCCGACCTGCTGCGTTTCGTCGTCGATATGCATTTCGCCCTGCCCGGACAGAATATAGTACACCTCTGAAGTTTTCAGGGAATGGGGGTCGGAGGTTTGCCCAGCCGGTAGCGTGGCGTGGGCCAGGCTGTAGCGCAGGGTTAGCGGCTGCTTATCAGGGTGGAGCAGCTCTCGCAGCAGGGTGCTGTCTCCAGCGACAAATTCTTCGCAGTCTTGGAGCGCTCTGACCAGCATAAAAGGATTCCTCAGTCGTAAATTC
>JBBSOB010000164.1:0-10450 GCA_038260205.1 Phormidesmidales cyanobacterium | reverse complement strand
GTAAAAAAACTTTCTCGTTGTACGGAGCGCGAAGTTCAAATTCAACAGAGTGAGCCATAAAAAAACAGCGCAGCTAAGAGCGCAAATGAAAAGTAGGTTTAAGCGACAGTTCAGCCTATTTTTGAAACAAAACAGAAGAATTAACTGTAATCGGAGTCTATTGAACCAGTCTGCCGCCGCCTTGACATCTCTCAGGAGATATAAAAATGATCCAAAAAAGACCCAAAGATACGCATCCTTGAGTCTTTTTTAAGCCGATTGGCCAAATTCTTTTGAAAGCGCCTTGGAGAAAGCGTATTAAAGAAAGCGCCTTGGAGAAAGCGGGTTAAAGCACAATTTGACTATGCTCAATGCTTGGTTTGCCCTAATCAGGTCGCCCTAGTTAGTTCGCTCTAATCGGTTCGCCCTAAATATCACTTTAAAAAGGCTGATTGTCGTCGAAGCCTAATCCTTCAGCTCAGACTTAGCTTTGCTAAATGCCGTTTGCAGCTCCTTCCAAGCGGAATCCACGCCCGCCTTCAACTCTACCCAGGCATTCCCCGTAGAGTTTTGCAACGTCTCAAACTTAACTTTTGCGTCGGTTTGCCTGCGCTTTAGATCCTCTAGCTGCTGCTGATACTTCAACTTAGCATCGGCCTTTGCCAGCGCAGCTTTAGCTTCTAGCTCTTTATATTGAGCCTCTAGCAATGTCATCTGAGCGCTTGCCTTTTCTTCGTATGCCTTCTTGTCTGCATTGTCAGCCATCGATTTTCCTCATGTACGGCACTAACTTTCTTATTCTAGGTGGTTAGCTAGGGTCTAGCAGCCTTACCACTATTCTTACAGGAGCCGCTCATCTTCTGGCAGCAGTCGCCCATCTGCTGCTAGCAAAGCTTCTATAACCTTTTGGGCTTCTTCGCTTGAGGTCGCAGTCATTATTAATTTGTAATAGGCAAAATCTGGTTCCTCAGGATTTGCGCCAGATAGTAGGGCTAACAAGCTGCTGGCGATCGCACCCAAAACAGCCCCACCCAAAGGCACCAGCACAAACAGCTCCGTCGTACTGCCATCCACTGCGGGTAAATTTGGTAGCTGCGTTGTCAGGACAGAGATAAATGCTCCCATACTGGCCCCTAGCAGACCACCTAAAGCCGCTGCGAAAGGCAATCCTGGTTGCGAATCTGGTCGCCGCTGCTGAGGCACCTGGTCTAGCGCCGCGGGCGATTCCGTTGTGTACTGGGAAGCCGTATAGTTGCGCAAGACGGTTTCTCCCTTTTCTAAGGCTTCAGGCGTTCTAAAACCAATGACAATCTGCTGAGTATTGGAATCCATAGTTGTTTTTCTTAGTAGGTTGTTTTCCTTAGTAGTGTTGTTCTTCTTAGTAGTTTTCTTAGCGGTCTTCTTAGAAGGCTCTCTGCATAAACCTAATGACTCGAATTACTTGAACGATTAGCCGTTTTTCTTGCCTGAAATCCTATTCTCTTCACGCTGACAGAATTTTCAACACTCATACTCTGTCAGTCTATAGAGATAGAAAGATCAAAAGGCGTATTTACATGAAATATTCAGACCTTTTGATTCAGTTAACTCTCAGGTAGGAACCCTCACTTGAGCTTTGTCTTCATGAGAGCGGTGCGTTAGATCCATCAACAACTGAGTATAAACGCCTTCATCCATGCCGGGTGCAGATAGCCGCCCCGCCTCAATGCATTTTGTCCAGTGGTCTACCACTCTAATAAAAGGAGCGATTCTACCGTCGCTATACACTTTGGGAAACTTAAGCCGCTCTGGCGTGGACATTTCTTGGGTCTCGCCGCTCGCTTCGCTGAAAGATACCTTAAACCCGTTTACATAATCGGTCTGGCTACTGTTCCCGATGACTAGCGTTCCCTTGTCGCCGTATACCTCTATCCAATGTCCACGCCCTGCGTAGCTCACTGCGCTTAAGGTGATTTGGCAGAGTGTCCCGTCCGCAAGTGTTAGCGCGATCGCACATACATCATCCGAATCTACCGGCTTCATTTCCCCGGTTTTGGGATCGGGCCGCTGCGTAATCGATGTACTCAACGTCGCACTCAGGCTCTGCGCCGGGCCAAACAGCCAGTTCACATAGTCGAACGTATGCGATCCAATTGATCCGAGAGCGCCCCCGCCTAGATCCTTCTGTGCATACCAATTCCAGGCCCGCTGCGAATTGGCCCGACTAGACGCTAGCCAGTCAATCTTAATCAGCCGCTTTTTACCCATCGCGCCCCGGTTCAGCAACTCCGCAAAGTGTTGCCACTCCGGAATAAAGCGAAACTCAAAGTCGGGCACCACCATTACGCCCTTATCCTCAGCCATCTTTTGCAGCGCTTCGGCCTCATCCACCGAAAGCGTCACCGGCTTTTCGAGCAGCAGATGCTTACCCGCCTGGATAATTTTCTTCGCCATCTCGTAGTGAGCAAATGGCGGCGTTGCTAAAGTTACTGCCTGCACAGTTTCTTGAGCCAAGATTTCAGACAGACTATTGCTGGCAAATGGTACGCCGCAGTCATCGGCTACCGATTGGGCTTTAGCGCGATCGCGATTCCAAACCGCCACCACCTCTGTTTGATGATGCGCCTGCAATCCAGGAATATGCACCTTTTGCCCAAACCCCGTTCCAATTACTGCTACGCCAATGGGTGCCATCGTTCACTCCGTCTCTACTATGCGGCGCTAAGGCCAATAGAAACAGCCTACAGGAATAGCTCGTCCGATGACTGAGTTGTTATTCAACTAATTTTCTACCAGAACTGCTCTATCTAGCCTCATTCATCAAGCCTCATTCATCAAGCCTCATTCATCAAGCCTCATTCATCAAGCCTCATTCATCAAGCCTTAGTCAACAGAAACTGGCCGTTGCCGTTGTACTCACCGTCACAGGTAGAAAAAATAGTGCCGAGCAACAGCAAATAGAGCCGCCACATTCGGCGAAACTTTGCATAGTCCATCCCGTAATCGAGATCTTTTACCTGTTCCTGGCTAGCATCAAAACGTTCTAGCCAAGCGGTCAGCGTCTTATGGTAGTTCATCCCGTTCATATACCATCGCTGCACCGTTTTTAAGTCGCGATCGCACCCTGGCACTGCGTCATAATTCCAGTATCGACCGTGCGGAAAAATGTACTTATGCGTAAACCCAGACGACATGTTGTTAGGCGTACGCACCGTAATAATGTGGATAAAGACCTTGCCCTCATCCGTAATCATCGAAGCCAGCTTCTGAAAAGCCTGAGTTAAATTCCCCACATGTTCGAACAAGCCAACCGTCAAAATCTTGTCAAACGACTCATCAAACTTGGCTTCATTCAAATCGCCTTCATAGAGCGCAAATCGCCCAGAACTTAGGTGGCTGCTCGGATCGGTCATTTTATTGCGCATAAAGTCGCACTGCCGATGACTTAAGTTCAACCCAGTAAAGCGAACATTCGGAAACTTAGACAAAATGTAGTTAGGCACACAGCCCCAGCCGCAGCCAAGATCCAAAATATTGTCTCCATCTTTAATGTCGAGCCGTTCAATTATCTGATCGATCATATGTCTTTGGCTCTCTTCAAGATCTTTAGCCCCCCGCTCCCAAAAGCCGGTGCTGTACTTAGGATAAATGAGTTTCCAATTGCCCAGCATCTGATTTAGCATAGTCTGAGGCAAATCGTACTGAAGTTTCATCAGATCCTGAGATCCTTCAGCCGTGCGATTGCTCTCAGTTAGCACCCATTCGTAAGGCGCTAGCAGTCCCGGAAAATATTTAAAAAACAGCGGCATCGACGCTTTCATCGCCGCGCGCATCACGCTATCAGGAATTTCTAGGCCGTTGATATAGGCTTCCGCAAATCCCATCTGCGCAGCGTTAAAAATGCGGCTAATAGCGCGTGTTGTGCGATAAGAAAAAGAGCCTTTAGCAGGAGATTTTTTAACTAAAGAAAGCGTTTCGTGGAGGTTCGTCGATTCCTGGAGAGAAGTCATAACTACACCTTACTATTTGGTATTTTTGGGTACTTCTTAAAGGAGCTTACCTAAGCCAGACGGTCATTTAGATCCGAATTGTAGCGAGACTTAATCGAATGTGAACATAAGATTTTTGAAGAAAGGTGCGGCAAATTCTTTACACTAGAAGCATGAACAAAACTAAACAAATTCTGGCAGCGATCCCTGGCAACCCCTTGGTCGGATTACAAAAAGCCGACGAACTTTGGCAAACCTACAAATCCGGTGACAGAGCAGTCCCTACCGTGATTACCAAAAGCGCCGAACCGCTAGAGTCGGTTACCTACGATGCCTTGATTTGCGGCGGTACGTTAGGCATTTTGCTCGGCGCTGCCTTGGCCCAAAAAGGCTGGAACGTTGCGCTCCTAGAAAGAGGAAAGCTGCGCGGACGCGATCAGGAATGGAATATTTCCCGGCGAGAGCTAGAGATTTTTGTCGAGATGAATTTGCTTACTAGAGAAGAATTGCAAAGTGCGATCGCCACCCAATACAATCCTGCCCGCGTCAGCTTCAACGGCGGCAAAGACCTCTGGGTAGAAGACGTTCTTAACATCGGCGTAGATCCCGTCTATCTGCTCGAAACTTTGAAGCAACAATTTCTCGCCAGCGGCGGCACCCTGCTAGAACAAACTCCCTTTCGCGCCGCCACCGTTCACCCCAACGGCACCGCCATCGAAACCGCTAACCCAGAGCATCCCACCCTCACGGCTCGTCTACTAATAGATGCGATGGGCCACTTTTCCCCTATCGTGCAGCAGGCTCGCCAAGGCAAAACACCCGATGCCGTTTGCATGGTTGTTGGCACCTGCGCCACCGGCTACCGCCAAAACGAGACTGGCGATCTGATCACCTCCTTCACCCCCATCAAAAACCAGTGCCAGTACTTTTGGGAAGCCTTCCCCGCCCGCGATGGCCGCACTACTTATCTGTTCACTTATCTAGACGCCGATCCTAGCCGTCCTAGCCTAGAAGATCTGTTTGAAGACTATCTCACGCTGCTCCCCGACTATCAAAAAGTCTCTTTAGACCAGCTCAACTTCATCCGCGCCCTCTTCGGCTTTTTTCCCTGCTACAAAGACAGCCCCTTGCAGTATCCCTGGAATCGCACTCTACCCGTTGGCGACAGCAGCGGCAGCCAATCTCCCCTCAGCTTCGGCGGCTTTGGCGCAATGGTTCGCCACCTCCAAAGGCTCACTTACGGTATCGACGAAGCGCTAAAGGCCGACTTGTTAGATCACGAATCGCTCGGCAAGCTTCAGCCCTACCAACCGAATCTCTCCGTCACCTGGCTCTTCCAAAAATCCATGAGCGTAGGCGTTAACCAAACGCTCTCGCCCAACAAAATCAACGAAGTTCTCTCTACTATCTTCGAAGATATGGAAGCATTAGGAGACGACGTTTTGCGCCCATTCCTGCAAGACGTGGTTCAATTTCCTGCGCTTGCTAGAACCATGCTCAGAACCTCAACGCGCCATCCTGCGCTCGTTGCTAGTATTCTCCCTCAAGTTGGGTTGGGTGCCGTCGCTAGCTGGACGCGTCACTTTATCAATTTAGGAAAATACAGCGTTCTCAATACTATGGAGCAAACCGTAGATAGTAAAAAATCATCCGATAAAAAGCAGTATGCCGCCGACCGCTGGCGCGATGCGCTGAAATATGGATCGGGAAGTGATTATGAGTGAAGAGCGATCGCACCTCTCTCATGATCCTTTTCTAGAATCCATCACCGAAACCCAACTGCAAGCGGCACTTTCTGTTCTGTTTTATTCTGTTCTATTTTATTCTGTTCTATTTTGTAGTCAGTGCTCAAACTCAAAGACTCACCGCTGCGTCTAGCTTCCCAGGGGCCAGTCTCTGCATTCCCAATCCTCCACTGCCCCTGAATGTAATCTTCATCTTCTGAAATCGTTCCCACATAATCCACCGAGTCGGGCGAGCTAGCAACGTAGCGCTTCGAAAAACTTAGGCGACGGCCTACCACCTCTCCGCTTAGCCTTGCCTCTCCCAAATAGTTGTCGTCTAGAATGCTGCCACTAATGCTATTACCACTCTGCAACAGCACGATCTCAAAGCGAGTCGGATTCCCTCTCTGCCAATAGGTGCCTAGCCAAGTCCCATTCAAGTCAGCCATTGCAAACCTCTCTAATTCAACCTTTTAGGCTTTAACCTTTTGAGCTTTAACCTTTTGAGCTTTAACCTTTTGAGCTTTAACCTTTTAGACGATCTACTAAATGATCGCCCACCCGTAGCGCATTCGCCATCACTGTCAGCGCCGGACTAACGCTGGCACAAGACGGAAAAAAACTGCTGTCTACTACATAAAGGTTGTCAATTTCGTGAGTACGACAGTTTACATCTAAAACAGACGTTGCCGGATCGGTTCCCATTCGGGCAGTGCCACACTGATAGCCCACCACCTGCGTCGGCGACTCTCCTCGCGGATACACCGTGCTTTGCCGCAGCCCTATTCCCGTATTTTCCATATCTTTTAGCACCCCCATCCAGCGATACACCAGGCGATCGTGCGCTTCAAGGTTGTTCGGCGTAAACTCATAGCGCAGCTTCTTCCGACTCAGCCCATCAAATCTTTTACTTTTGTGCCAATAAACGCGATTGTTGGACTTAGGTAAGGTTCCCGTTTGCGCCCACCAACCAATTGATCGCTTCACTAACTGCTGCAGGCCCGCCCCCGGCAAAAACTTCGCTATCACGGAAAGCAGTGGAGGAGATTCTGCAAAAACAATGTCTTGCAAAAGACCCCCGCTGTTTTCAATGTGGCCCATCGGGTAATTGAAGTACTCATCACCCCAGTAAAAATCATTCACGCTGATGCTAGGCCGAAAAGTGCCGTCATTGTCGGCGGCTCCTCGTGCCACAATGACGGTCATCAAATGCTTCATCAAATTGCGGCCTAGCTGATCCGAGCGATTGGCCAGCCCGTTTGGATGTTTCTCATTGGCAGAGGCCAACATCAGCGCCGCCGAGTTCACTGCGCCACAGGCCAAAACAACAATGTCCGCCTTAAACAAAACCGTTTTCTCGTCGTCTTCTACCTGCACGCCCGCAATCTCTGTGCCGGTTGGATTTGTATGCAGTCCGACTACTTGAGCATTTGTTTTTAGCGTCACATTATCGTGCTTTAGTGCTAGATCGATTCCAAAGACCTCGGCATCTCCAGTTGGATCGTCATTGCGCTGAGTCAGGCTCATGGGCAGCGAAGTGGGATGCAGCCCGCGTTCTTTAATGAGATCGAAAAATGGCTGAATGACAGGCGCGTGATCTACCGCCGGATAGGAGTAGCCAGCGCTGTGGGCGGGTTCAGTGGGGTCGCTTTGATGGTCGCCATGTACCTGATAGAGCTGTTCGGCGGCGGTGTAATAAGGCTCCCAGTCTGCGTATTTTATGGGCCATTCTGGTGTGATGCCATCTTGGTAGGTGACGGCTTCAAAATCGCGATCGCGCATCCGCATTAAAGTCGCATTGTAGATTTTGGTATTGCCTCCTACCGCGTAGTTTGTCTGCGGTGAAAAAGGCTCGCCGTCTTGGTCGTACCACTGTTCTGTCGCCCGATAGCGTCCCTTTTTGAACACATCTACATTGGCGCGATTCTGCTCTTCTAAGGCCATCACCGACCCCCGCTCCAAAATCAGAATCCGCTTACCCGTAGGCGCGAGTTTCTGAGCCAGCGTACCGCCACCGGCCCCAGATCCTACAATAATTACGTCGTAGTGCTGATCGTCAATAATCACAAGCTACCGCCACACATAAATAAGAAGAAACAACACAATCCAAATCACATCTACAAAGTGCCAGAATAGCGAAGTCGCGGCAACCCCAAATTCTCCCTCTTCGTAGTTGTTAGGAATAAAAGAACGCCCCAGCATAATGCCTTGCAGTAGCACCCCGGTCAAAACATGCAGTCCGTGGAAGCCCGTTAGCAGATAAAACGTACCGCCAAATACGCCATCCTTAAAGCCAAAGGGCAAGCCCATCCACTCCACAGCCTGACCATACAGAAAAAAGCTGCCCATAGCCATTGTCAGCAGCCAGAATATCCGAAAGCCCCAAAGGTTTTCTTTTTGCAAAAAGCGCTCTGCAAAGTAAATCACAAAGCTGCTGGACACCAGCACAATGGTATTAATGAAAGGCTCGCGCACTTCTAACCCTTCAAAGCCAGCCGGAAGCCAGTCTGTCGCGCTCGTTTTATAAACAATGTAGCCGACAAAAAAGCTGAAGAAAACTACGCTCTCTGAAAGCAAGAAGACAATAAAGCCAAACATGCGATTGTCTTCTTCAGCCCCGTCTCCTGTCTGTGGTGGCGGCGTGGAAACCGGAACAGCTGAGGTATTGAGCGTAGGATCTACTTGATCTATTTTAGTGGTACTCATGCGATCGCCTCCTGCCCAGCGTTCCCTTCAGGATTACCCACCGGATGCCCGGCCGGTTCATTAGAAACCAGCGGCTCATTACTGCCATAGCCATACGGCGGTGACACCACAATCGGAATCTCTGCAAAGTTCTCATGCGGCGGCGGCGAAGACACCAGCCACTCCAGGCCAATCGCCCGCCAAGGATTATCGCCCGCATCCTCTCCGCGTACCCAAGAACTTAACATGTTCAAGATAAAAGGCAGCGTCGAAACGCCGAGCAAAAATCCGCCCAGACTAGCCAGCACGTTATAAAAAGCAAACTCTGGATCGTAAGAAGCCACGCGTCGAGGCATTCCCATTAATCCCAACGGGTGCATCGGCAAAAAGAGCAGATTAATGCCAATAAACGTCAGCGCGAAATGCAGCTTGCCTAAGCCCTCGTAATACATCCGTCCCGTCATCTTCGGGAACCAGTGATAAATCGCCGCGTAAAAGCCCATCACCACCGCACCGTTAATCACATAGTGAAAGTGGCCCACTATAAAATAAGTGTTGTTCACATGGATATCAAAAGGCGCGGACGCCAGCATGATGCCCGTAATGCCCGCAAACAAAAACGTAGTTAGTCCACCTAGCGCAAACAGCATCGCCGAAGTCAGCCGCAGCTTTCCGCCCCACACCGTCGCCACCCAGGCAAACACCTTAATTCCCGTCGGCACTGAAATGGCCATCGAGGTAAACATAAACAACATCCGCATCCAGCTAGGTGTGCCGCTAGCAAACATGTGGTGCGCCCACACTGCAAAGCTAAACAAAGTGATCATTAAAGAAGAAATCACCACGACCTTGTAGCCAAACAGCGGCTTGCGTGAGTAGACCGGAAATATTTCCGAGAACACCCCAAATATCGGCAGCACAATCACATACACTGCCGGATGAGAGTAAAACCAGAAAAAGTGCTGGTAGAGAACCGGATCGCCCCCGCGCGAAGGATCAAAAAAGCTTGTGCCCACCGTCAGATCGAGCAGCAGCATCACTGCGCCCGCCGTCAGTGCTGGTAAGCCAATTAGCTGAATCAACTGTGCGGACAAAACCGTCCAGCAAAAAGCGGGCATTCTGAACCAGCCCATCCCCGGCGCGCGCCTTCTAAAAATAGTGGTGACAATATTCACCGCGCCCATAATAGAAGATACGCCCGACAAGGCTACCGCCACCAGCCAAAGCGCCTGTCCGTTGATCAAATTCCCGGTCGGATTTTGCAAACTTACTGGCGGATAGGCCCACCAGCCCGATTGAGAGGGGCCACCGGGAATGAAAAAGCTAGCAATCAAAATAACGCCGAACACCGGCACCATCCAGAAAGCCGCCGCGTTCAACCGGGGAAAGGCCATATCCCTGGCCCCAATTTGCAGCGGCACCAGATAGTTCGCTAGGCCGTTCAGCATCGGGAACGTCCACATAAACAGCATGATGGTGCCGTGCATGGTGAACAAACCGTTATACACCGTGCGATCGACTAGATCTGCTTCAGGCGTAATCAGCTCGCCGCGCATGACCATGGCCAGCAGTCCGCCAAATAGAAAGAAGGCAAAGGCCGTAACAATATATTGAATGCCAATGACTTTGTGGTCGGTGCTGAATGAGAAAAATCTGCGCCAGTTATCAGGTGCTCCCGGCTCAGGCTGCTGGGTCAGTTCAGGCGGCGTTTTTTGCGCTCGAGTCTCTACTGCATTACTCATAAGTATCCTTCTCTGAACTGGTGTAGTTAACCATTGGGGCAGGAGCTGGTCGAACGGTTGCCCAGCCTAAACTAATCGAGCCTTCTGCTGCTTTGTTGAAAGATTCTGAAGCCAGGTTTTCGGCTGGGCTGAGTGGGGCTTGCGCCGCCGCTGCTAGCCATTGCTGATAAGCCTCTTCAGATTCGACGACAACGTTGGTTTGATTGGACGCGAAGTAAGTGCCGCTATACTGCGAGTCCCGCAGACGGTAGCGCCCGGCTCGAATCGGTGTGAATGAAAAATCAATCTCTTTTCCTGGAATAATGTCTTGCTTTACGCGAAAAGCCGGGACATAAAAGCCGTGCAAAACATC
>JBBSOB010000163.1:0-10501 GCA_038260205.1 Phormidesmidales cyanobacterium | reverse complement strand
TCTTCACGGCATGGGCTACGAAGTGATGGGCATAGACTCAAATGAGAGTCGAGTCGCGCAGGTCTTGACCGATCAGCTTGCCGCTCACGCCGTGCAGCTAGATTCCACGCAGCCTTCTGCGCTGATCGAGGCGGGCATTCCCGACTTTGATACCGTGATTATCGCCATTGGCAACTATGTCCAAGAGAGCATTATCACTACGCTCAATGTTAAAGAGGCGGGCGTACCCAACGTAGTTGCCAAAGCCTCGTCTGCCATTCATGGCAAGCTGCTGGTACGAGTCGGTGCTGACCATGTGGTGTTTCCAGAGCATGAAATGGGCTGTGAGCTAGCGCGATCGCTCACTCGACCCGGCATTTTAGACCGTTTCGAACTCGATCCAGATCACAGCATTGTAGAGGTGATGGTGCCGCAGTCTTTCGATGGCAAAACCATCATGGAAATTGATCTGCGCAACCACTACGGACTCACGCTGATGGCCCTCAGCCGGGAAAATGCCAAGCCAGACGACCATGACAAGTTCATCATCAACCCCAGTCCGATTACCCGCTTCAAAAGTGGCAGCTTAATGGTGGTCATTGGCGACAATACCGGCATCGACAAATTGCCTGTATAGACGTCGCGAGCCGGTAGCCATGAAAATTATTGGACTCATGAGCGGCACCTCAGTCGATGGCATCGACGCTGCCCTTACAGAGGTATCTGGGGAAGGGTACGCGGTTAAAGTCGAGCTGATCAAAGGCGTTACCTATCCTTATTCGGATGAAGTGCGATCGCAAATTCTCGCGCTATGTGCCGATCAGCCCATTTCACTATCGGCGCTAGCAGATCTAGATGATGCGATCGCTCAGCACTTCATCCAAGCCATCCAGGTGCTCAACGCAGACCTATCAACTGTTGATCTAATCGGCTCGCACGGCCAAACCCTCCACCATCGTCCGCCAGCTCTTTACAATGGCAATGGCAAAAAACGCCTGGGCCACACCTTTCAACTCGGTCGAGGCGATCTGATCGCTCAGGCCACCCGCTGTACCACCATCAGCAATTTCCGCGTCGCCGATATTGCCCTAGGCGGAGAAGGTGCACCGCTCGTACCCATCATTGACGCCTGCCTGCTGAGCCAGCCCGACCGCGATTTGGCGGTTCAAAACATTGGCGGAATTGGCAACGTTACCTACTTGCCGCCCTGGGACAGAAGTCGCTCTGCCCAAGCGCCGCCTGAAGGCATCAGAGGATGGGACACTGGTCCCGGCAACGCGCTGATTGACTGGGCGGTAGCCACGTTTTCGAACGGCCAGAAAACCTACGACAAAAATGGAGAATGGGCCGCAGCAGGCACGGTCTCTCAGGCGCTCATTGATCGGTGGTTAGAGCATCCCTTTTTTCTATTGCCGCCGCCAAAATCGACCGGCAGAGAACTTTTTGGAGCCGCCTGCGCTCAGCAATGTTGGCAAGAAGCACAGCAAGCAGGTCTTTCAAAAGCCGACTTGATCGCGACGCTCACAGATTTTACAGCGGCCACTATTGAGCTGAGCTACCGAAAATTTCTGCCGGAAATTCCCACCGAAATTTTAATCGGGGGCGGCGGCAGTCGAAATCTGTACCTGATGAATAAACTTCAACAGCGGCTACCTGATTCGATAGTCCGCTCTACGGAAGCAAGCGGACTTGACGCAGATTATAAAGAAGCGATCGCCTTTGCAATCCTTGCCTACTGGCGCATTCACAATACACCCGGCAACCTTCCCAGCGTGACCGGGGCCGCCCGCCCTTGTCTACTAGGCGAACTCTGGCAACCATAGTGGGCACTCTAGGGCCACCGATAGAGAAAGGATAGCGCGGTGTCTCACAGCTTTTTGCTCGAACCTGGAAAGTGGTTGTTGCAGGGCAGTTGGCTCACTCGAGAAACCTTACCCACGCCGGTTAAAGGAAAAATTTTAGTCGTCTGGAAACAGGCTAATTGCTTTCAGGTTGTCACCAAACTTTCCTTTCTAGAAAGTGAGCAAACGGACATCATCATCAGATTGTGCGGACGGATGACCGACCTTGAGCGCCAATACACGTTCGTTCTACAGCACAACTTGTTGGGCCAGGTAGAAGGAGAAGGCTGGATCGGCCCAGAGTCGATTATTCAACGCTATTGGAGTCTTAGTGACAAACAGCGCCGCACCGGATTTGAAACGCTCCGGCAAATCGGCCCCGACCAATACCATTTTTCAGGCGGCATCATGGCAGGCCATTATCTTATTAGCACCCTAGAAGCCGCACTCACCCGTCAAAGCTAATACTGGCTCATTATGTAGTCCTCATCATTTAGTTCTTATCACGCTGTCCTTAATGCCATCGCATGTCAGATCCCAACACTGGTCGCAAAATATCTAATCGGTACGATCTGATAGAACCCATTGGGCAGGGATCTATGGGCAGGGTTTATCTAGCCGCCGACTCACTGCTAGGCGACGTGCCGGTCGCGGTGAAATTTCTCTCGCAGACCATGCTCAACGAGAACATGCGTACTCGGTTTTTCCGAGAGGCGATGACCTGCGCTCAGCTTGGTCAAAAAAGTATGCATGTCGTCCGCGTCACGGACTACGGACTTAACGAAGACAATGTTCCTTTCTATGTAATGGAATATTTGAAGGGAGATAGCGTAGGCCGATTGCTAAAAAAACAGCCGCTGCCCGTCCCTCGGTTTCTCGGCATCGTTCGCCAAATTTTATTGGGGCTGCGAACCGCTCACAATGGCATCCTGATAAAAGGTGAGGCCGTACCCATCATTCATCGCGATATCAAACCCAGCAATATTATTGTTACCTCTGATCCTTCTATGGGCGAGTTGGTGAAGATTTTGGACTTTGGCATTGCCAAGCTTTTGCAGGCAGGCAGCGAGCAAACCAGCACATTCATGGGGACGTTGGCCTATGCTTCGCCCGAGCAAATGGAAGGCCGCGAGCTAGATAACCGGTCGGACATCTATAGCCTAGGCGTGATGATGTACCAGATGCTGTCGGGTAGTTTGCCAGTAAAACCAGAAAATAATACTTTTGGGAGCTGGTATAAGGTACATAGACTCTTACAACCTAGGTCGCTGTCTGAGTTTGAGCTAGATCTGAAGGTGCCTAAGGCGCTAGAGAATATTGTGATGGCTTGTCTGGCTAAGCAGCGAGAGAACAGGCCGGATAGTATTCAGCAGGTAATAGATGCGATCGCGCCCCTAGAAGATCGCTTTGGCTCCGGCTTACAAATTTCTCAGCGCATCAACACAACGCTCTCTAAGCTATCAGTTGTTAAAGAAGTCCAGCCGAAAAAAGCGCTGAGGCTAGCGGCTCAAGCGGTAGAAAGCGCCACAGAAAATAGTTTAGAAAGATCTGGATTAAACCAGTACAGGCCAAAACAATACAGAGAAGAACTCCAGGACGAAAGCCAGGGAGTCGCTAAACGGACTGTACAAGTACTGGAGCCGCCCGCTGAAAACAGCTTTTATTTGGAGCAAAAATGGCCAGCCAAAATGCCAATTGCCCAAATTGTTTTTCCTAGTTTGCTGGAAAAAGAAACAGAGCTGATGCCAACGCTGTGGGCCATGATGCCCAAAGCTGAAATAGAGCTGCGAACGAGCAACACGCGCTATAACAACTTTATGTGTACGATGGCTCCACATCCAATGGTGCTGTGGCTTACCGTGCTTTACAACAAAGTGCAGGGGCCACGCTGGCTACCTTGTTATCTAGATTTCAAAGCAGAAGAAGCTCAGCAAATTCTGGCGCGGCTTGCAGATACTCGAAAATATCACCTGATGCTGTTCGAAAAAGAGCATAGCCATCGCTGCCGACATGTTCAGCCGATTAATATTGTAGCTAGCCAACGCAAATTATTTCAAGATTGGACAATCGCGGCGCGCACCTTTCCAACTGGCAATCCTCAAGACAGCAAAGCCTTGCTGAAGCGAGAATTGGAAAACAATCTCAAGCCTAAAATTCTGATGAACTTCGAGTCGATGCACTCCGATGCCAACCCAGGTTTGGACTCTTCCTTAGGGTTTTGATGTTTTTTGAATGCTGACTGGCTTATTAGACCCGCCCAACTAGCGAGGAAAGTGAATAATCGGATGCCAGGAGGATCTTAAGATAGAGTTGGTAAAACTTGGCACCGTTAGCTTGAGCAAATTGCCATTTTTACCAGAGCAAACAGCGATCGCGCTAATGTCATGCATCTCAGCCGACTTCAATATTTCTTCTAAGGGCGAACCCAGGCGCACTTCCGTCTCAATTTCAGTGCCCGCACCCGCCAGATCTGCTTTTACTTCGTTAAGTTTAGCTTGAGCCGCTTTTTCCGAATTGCTGCGCGAAACCCGACCACCGCCATCTATCACCCAACAGAGCAAACAGGTTTCTAAGGCCCCTTCTGGGTCGGACTGAATTTTGGCCTTGACGTTGCTCACCAGCCTTTTAGCACTGTCGCTATCGTCGTAAGGCAACAGCAAATATTCAAACAGATGTTGACAGCGCTGCGACAACTCGGCCTCCCGGTAGGTAGACACTAGCTGAGGTCGCATAATTAAAATGGGCACATCTACCTTGTCGGCAATCTCTAAGGTGGTGCTCCCAAAGAGCTTTTCGTTTAGCGCCGAGCGCGTTGGCATCCCAGAAATAATAATATCTGGTCTGTACTTCTTCACGGCCCTGACGATATTATCCGAAGCTCGACCCGAAGCAATCTCAACTTTGACAGTAGTTCCCGCAGGCACGTTAGACTCAGCGATCGCCAAAATTTTTCGAGCTTGGGCCGTTTTTCCCTCATCTACGCAGGGAATTTCTCTAGAAGTCATCAACGGCACGTTATGGAAAAACACAATGTGATCCATACCGCCCTTAGCCAGATCGGGCACGAAATTGGCTAGGCGCTGAAGACTGTCCGTAAAGTCAGTACAAATGAGCACACGCTTAAACATAAAATCGTCCCAATAAAACGCCGCGAACAAAACCGCTATACAACAGTATCATCCCTCAAAATAATAAACGGTAGGGCAAAAAACTAGAGTGGAATGGCCAGAATAATGGCAGTAATATTATCTCGTCCGCCTTGGGCTTTGGCAGCTTCTATCAGCGCCAGCACGATTTCCTCACAGGTGCTAGCAGACTGCATACGCATCATAATCGCATCGCTCGAAAGCTCCTCGGTCAAACCATCGCTACAGAGCAGCAGGCGATCGCCCCGCTCAATATCCAATCGCTGCGTTTCCACCCGGTGCAAATCATCACGGCCCACACATTTAGAAAGCACATGCCGCCAGGGATGCGTTTGGCGCTGTGCTGGCAGTAGGGTGCCTCTAGCAACAGCCAGATTCACCCAGGTGTGATCTTGCGTCACCTGGATAAGATCGTTTTTTCGCAGAATATACAGCCGCGAATCGCCCACATGAGCGCACCAAAACTGATGGTCTCGGCGCATCAAGATGACTACTGTCGTCCCCATATCAGCCATATCTGGGCACTGCTGCGCCTGCAAGATAGCCTCGTTAGCAGTCAATACAGCTTTTTCTAGCAGCTCTGAAGAGAGGCGATCGCTCTCCCAATGTTCGCGCAAATAGCTTTTGACTACCTCAGTCGTTAGCCGACTCGCCTCCTGACCACCGGCATGTCCGCCCATGCCATCGGCCACAATCCACAGATCGCCCGCCGGTGCCAGGTAGTAGCTGTCTTGATTGGTTGATCGCTGTAGCCCCGTATCGCTAAGGCCAGCAAACGCCCAATGGGATAAAGAAGCATTCATAGAAGCGAAAGGTACTAAGGCATTCTGTCAGCTTTCGCAATGCGTAGTAGCAATCGGACAAAGATAATGCCCGTAATCGTAGCGATAATGCCCATAACCACAGCGGGCACGATCAGCTCAAAAATGGTGAATATCGTTGCCGAGAGCGTAAACGTCCCCACTAGCAGCGCGTAGCTGTTGGCCAAAGACAAATCACTGTTTCGGCGCATAATGCGATCGCTCTCAATCGAACGCACCCGAACTCGAATATCGCCTCTATCTAGCCGATCGAGCGTATCCTCAATTCGCTGCGGCAGACTCAAAGCCGAGGTGCCAACCTTAGCCGCCTGCCGACCAATCTCACCCAAAATACCGTTGGTCTCACCCGGACTACCGTTCGTCATAAGCTCAGTTGCGTAAGGTTTAGCTGCTTCCATGAAATTAAAATCGGGATCGAGTCCTTTACCGACGCCCTCTAGCGTAGAAAAAGCTCGCATCACAAAAGTGAACGTCGCGGGGAATCGAAAAGGCTGATCGTAAGCCACCGCATAGAGGTCATCGCTAATTGCCGCGACCGACTGCTCCTCAAAGGGCTTATCCATCATATTGTCCAGAATATACTGAATCGAACGGCGCACCGGCCCCATGTCGTCGATTTCAGCTAGCGCCCCTAGCTCCACCAAAGACGCCATCACCTTTCCTCCATTCCGCTGCGAAATGCCGACAAAGGTATCCATCAGGCGCGCGCGCGTCACCGCCGGGATTTGGCCCATCATGCCAAAGTCATAAAAAATCAGCGTGCCATCTGGATCTACAGCAATATTGCCAGGATGCGGATCGGCATGGAAAAAACCATCGGTCAGCAGTTGCCGCAAGTAAGCCTCCGCGCCGAGCCGAGCCAACCGCTTACGATCTAGTCCAGCAGACTCAATCGCCTCGTAATGGCTAATTTTAATGCCCGGCATGTACTCCATCGTCAGCACGCGCGGCGAGGTGTAGCGCCAGTAAATTCGAGGCACTCGAACCCAATCGACACCGCGAAAATTACGCCTGAACTTATCGCAGTTTCGACCTTCGTTTAGAAAATCAATTTCTAGCCAGAGCAGCCGACAGCACTCTGCATAAATGCCCATCCAATCGCGGCCTTTGCCCCATTCCTTGTGGTTTTGAAAATATTGAGCAATGCCTTTCAAAATCGAGAGGTCAATTTCAAATAGTCGGTTCAGTCCAGGTCGCTGAATTTTAACAACAATTTCTTCGCCCGAATGGAGCTGAGCACAATGCACCTGACCCAAACTAGCTGCGGCAATAGGGACAGTATCAAAGCGCTGATACAGCTCCGATAGCGGACGGCCAAAGTCGGTTTCAATGGTGGTCTTGACTTGCTCGTAGCTAAAAGCAGGCACTCGATCTTGCAGCTTAGACAGCTCTGCAACGTACTCAACCGGAAAGAGATCGGCCCTAGTAGAAAACAGCTGGCCAATTTTGATGAATGTTGGCCCCAGACTGAGGCAGGTTTCTCGCAGCCAAATCGCAATTTCCTGACGGCGCTTTTTCTGCTTCTCTGGAGTAATGGAGCCGCCGTATGTCCAAGCTTTGTTGTATAGCCAACGCTTGCCTAGCAGCTTGAGGACAAAAGACCAAATATCAATAAAACGCTGGGGCCTTGAATAGCTGCCCTTGTTCCAACGGTAGTCGCCATCACGATACGAGCTGCCGCTGTAAGGATCTGGCGCATCTGCGGATATGGCGCTACCTGGAATCACGTTCTTTTGAATCGGCTCGTCTTTGATCAGTTGGCTTGCCTCAACACGAGCCGCAGGCATTGCAGGCGCAGGTGCTACGTAATCATCCTTTGCTAATGAAGCATCCTCTTCTAATGAGGAATGATCTCCTAACGAGGAATGATCAGATGAGTGACTAGAGGACTCCCGTGGGTGTAGGCTGCCGTTTTGAGCAGGGATGGAAGGATCTGCTACTTTGCCGTTCGAGTTAATGTCAGCGGTGCGATCGCCAACGTGGTCAGTACCGACTTGGGTGGAATTGGGCATATTTGTCCCGTTGTGCGCAGGTGGCACAGGCGGCACCGACGGATCTATCGACAAATCGGGCTGAGGAAGCGACTCACTTTTTGGGGACACAACAGACACGTAAAACTTCCGGGGCTAAAAAATTTTTAAAAGAGGCATCGCCTTAAACCAAGGAAACTAAGGCAGCAGAAAAAGAAGCAAAGAAGGACAACACAGAAGACTATGGCAGCTGGCGGTACTGCTGTATGGCAGCTCGCACTTGAGCGACTTCGGCTCTAAGATTATCAATGGTGGCTTGCAAATCTTCAGTGTCAACCGGAACACCCGTTGAGGTCGTCGCAGAGGCGCTTGCCGTGGCCTGATCAGCACCCGCTGCCGCTTTCTCTTGCTCAGCTCTAGCCATCACTTCTTCAGTGAACTGGCGGAAGTGTTCGCGCTGCTCAGCGTCAAACTGTCCTAGTTTACTCAAGCTATCGCTTACCAAATGTTCAGCGCGATCGCTCACAGCCGCTGCCAGCGCACGTCCAACAAAAAAGGCTTGCAGCATTGGATTACTCATAAAAATTCACACACTTTCTCTAAAATTATAGACGCCCTTTAGTCAGATCTGACAGGTTAATCAGCTTTCTTGCTATGGATTAGCTACCGCTGGGTGCCATCGTAGTATGCGTCACTACTCTCTACCGATTCGTCTGTCGGAGGGTAGTAGTTGTCGCCATAGCCGCGGTTATCATCACCATTGCTGTAGCTGTCGGAGTCTGTAGCATAGCGTTCCGAATCGTCGTAGATGTTGCCCTGGGAGTTTTCGCCGGAGCGTAAACCGCCCTTGGCTCGACTGGGTTCCCGCTGTCTTTCGCGTTGTCTGAGGCTCCCTAAATCAGGGCCTTTTTTTAGCAGGTCGAGCGGGGCTGCCGGGCGCGGGCGACGCTTTGAGCGAGCGGCAAATGCGTCAAAGGTCTTAGTGGCTGCGGATTTAGAATCCACGGTGATTTCAGTGCTGAGCGAGTTACCCATAGGGCTACTTTGATTGCTATCAATCGGCGCAGCCGGTTCGAAGGTGAGGATATTGGAGTTTGCTTGAGGGGCGTCTGGAGCAGGGCGATCGCTGCCCTTTTCGTACCCACTGCCACCGCCTGGGAGATAGTGCGAGTCTGCCGTTTTTTGCGGTAGCTCCGGCGTCCAGTTAGACAGAGCAGGAAACGTTTGCAGCGGACTTAAAGAACGAGTGTTGGGAGAGTGGGCTAAAGCAAACCGCAGAAACGCGCCGCTACCCAAACCAACTATTCCTGCTAAGCCAGCCGTAATCAGCAAGGCTTGTGAAAGGGTCAGCGGGTCAGGCGATGCCGACTTTGACCGGTTGCGAGCATTCACTTTAGGACGAGCATTCACTTTAGAAGGTGACAAAGACATAGCAGGTTTAAGCTTTAGATGAGGAGCGCGCTTCCAACCTGAATTCCAGTGCATTTTCAGTGCATTTAGTGACCGGAGGTATCAGAAGAGAGGCTAGAGATCTCAGATGGTGCCTAATGGGATGGCGCGTAATGGGTCAGAACGTAATTTTCTGTGGCTTGAGGCGTAGTCAGTTCGCCATCTAGCGTGAGCTGATGGACTTGGGTGAGAATGGTGCGAAACTGCGGGCCAGGTTGCAAGCCAAGCCGCTTTAGAGTAGCACCATCAATGAGCGGCACGACCTTAGATAGGTGCATTATATATTGCCAAATTTTCGGGCCGAGTGTGCAGGGATGGCGATCGCCTATCAGCAACAATTCGCCCAGTTCGTAGCCCGTTAGCAAAAGATATATCTGGCTAGGCCGCTCAGCTTGAGGCAAATTCTCCAGCAGGGAAGCTTCCCACCCCGGTATGTTTTTCAGTCTACGAAGACTAGCAGTCCCCAAATCTAGATTGGCCGCGACTCGAACTGCCGCTTGAGACGGCAACTGTAATAGCAGCAGCTCCAACAGAATAAGCCACCGAGGCTGACTCACCGCGAGTACGAGGCCAGTTCTTCTCGCGTCAGGCTGATGACCCTTGACCATTTTTTGATTGGCTTGATCGGTCGAAAATTTTGCCAGCCATCGATCTAACCGTCGTAGCTGTCGCCAAATCGCAGGTGACAGATGAAGATCGCTGTCGAGACAGGCCCAGGCTCCTAAGCGATCTATTTCTTGCAGCGAGGACTCCCAACAATCTGCCTGTAACAGGTATTTCAGCTCAGCTTTGAGACGGCTCTGTAGGGCGGGCGTTTTATCTGCGATCGCCTGCATTCGCGTATAGACACCGCTACTAATTGCCGTCCGAATAAACCGCTCGGTTTGCCCTTCAATTGAAAAATTGAGCCTAGTAGCAAACCGCACAGCTCTAAAAATTCGAGTCGGGTCTTCAATAAAACTATTGCTATGCAGAACGCGAACGCGGTGCCGCTGCAAATCTGCCCAGCCGCCAAAAAAATCGAGCAAAAATCCGACTGGTGAGCTGTCTACCCGCTGATTAAGGCGAATAGCCATCGCATTCATGGCAAAATCTCGACGGTAAAGATCTTGCTGAATAGCGCTCGCCTCTACTTCTGGATTGGCGGCCGGGTAAGCATAAAACTCCGTGCGCGCGGTCGCAATATCAAACTGCACCGCTGATGCAAAACGCTGGGTAGCTGGCCAAACCAAAGCCGCCGTTTGAAATTGGCCATGAATCTGCACTGAGACTTGCGGATATTTGACCTGAAGCGC
>JBBSOB010000162.1:0-10586 GCA_038260205.1 Phormidesmidales cyanobacterium | reverse complement strand
CTTTTAGAAAGTCGGTGACTTTTACGCCGCGCCATTTTACATCTAGCTTGCTCCAGGTGGTGACGCAGTGAAAGTCTGCGGTGAATTCGCTTTGTGGCATGTCCATGAAGTCTTGCCAGGAAAAGGTTTTGGCTGTGGCTAGCCCAGAGACGGTGAGCTGCCAGTCTGCGGTGCTAATTTGTGGAGTGTCACCGTAGGTGAGAACGGGAAATCCTTTGGCTAGGTGCTGACCTGGGGGAACGCGATCGGCGACATCAGCACCGGGTTTTTCAAAAAATTTCATGGTAAGGCGCGGAAAACAACTGAGTGAAATTTTCGGGTAATGCGGCTGTTTTTGGAACTGCCTATGGTTTGAGATTACTGCGCTCTATATTTTTCTAGTAATGCGGGCAGGGCTTCAAAGCCTTCCATACTCATGATGGGCGCTAGCTGGCGCTGATACTTTTGCAGCGTTTGCTGAAAGGTTTCTTTGCCTAATTGCCCTTCTAAAATAGAGGCGAGTCCGGCAGCTTGCCGCCAGTCTTCTGAGTGGATGCTATTGAGTAAATACATGGCTAGCACGCTGTAAAAAACGGCTTCTTCGGAGTGCTTTAGGGCGTGGTGGGCTTCGGCGGTGTAGAGAGTATATAAGCCTTGCAGGTAAATGTTGCCGGAGCCTTTTACCGCGTCTGCGCCTTGAGTGAGAATGTTGAGTCCTTTTTGAGGATGGTTGCCCATTACGTAGCCAATGCCCAAGCTGTTGTAGGCGAGTGCCTGACTGGATAAGTCTCCTTGTTTTACGGCCAGTTCTAGTCCCTGGTTGAGATAGGCGATCGCACCCTCATAAACGGTAGCATCGGCAACATCATCGGCCCTCGCTTGCAATACCTGCGCGTAGCCCAAATTTACCAGCGCATTGGCTTCGCCCACTCGGTCGCCTCTTTGTCTGGCCAGAATCAAGGCTCTTTGGCTAGTCGCAACGCCTTCGGCATAATTCTGTTCTAAAACGGCGTTTCGAGCTAAATGACACAAGTCTGCCGTTTCACAAGCCAAATCGCCAGCGGCCTGAGCGATTTCTAGCGCCTGCTGGTAAAAGGCTTTGGCCTCTGCGGCCCTGCCCAGCGTTTGCCGAGAGTATCCAAGCAAAGTAAGTATTCGAGCTTTTTCCTGGGTGCCTTCTACGGCATTGAGCGGTTCGCTAAAGTAGTTGAGAGTGTCTTGCAGATAGTCTCCCGAAAAAGAGGCGAAAACGCCGCCGTAGAGAGGGAAATCGTCTCTTTGAGAGAATCGCCGTAGAATTTGTAGCATGAGCTGAAAGCTGCCGTCGCCGAGGGCTTGATAGCTGCTAGCACCCGCTCGACTGAAGCCTTGAGAAAGCCTCCCCCAAATGGCGGCAAAGATGAGAGAGGTGCTGTAGGAGAGCTGTTTTCCCGCCTTGGCGCTGTAGGGCTGTTTGTCGAACCAGGTGACTAAAGCGCGTTGCACAAAGTGTAAGAGCACGGCCAAGTTTACCCAGCTAGCGGTATCTACTGCGGTGCGAGTAATGGCCTCTATTTCTTTGTCTTCTGCCAGCGTTTTAAACAACAGTTTGGGTAGACCCTGGGCTGATTTTTCCCATAGCGCCCATGGCCCCAGATCGGTCTTTGATCCAAAGCCGACGGCTGCGCCTGCGGGTTGATAGAGCCAGCTAACTAAGTTGGGTTCTAACTGCTCGTAGTTGGCCAGACCGGCCATGATCCCTTGCGACCAAGGCGCTAAGGATTCTGACTGGGCAAGCTGCTTAGCAAGCTGTTTGAGCTGCTGGCGATTAAGGCTACCTGGCTGGTTGGGATCGATCAGGCTGAGAAATAGGTTGGGGCGGTCTGCCTCGTCGGCCTGGGCTAGCTCTTTTTGGGCGATCGCAATTCCACTAGCAACCTGGCGATCCTGCTGGCCTTTTTGCCATTCGCTGTCGATGGTTTTGAGGGCGCGTAGAATGCGACTGGCTTTGAGTGAGGTTTCGACCTGGGCTTCGGTTGCGAGAATGTGACTGGCGATCGCCCGTTCAAAAATTTCGCCGGTGCCGGGTTCTACCGCGGTTTCTAATTGCGATCGCACCTGCTCTTTAGAGCGAATATTGCCCTGAAGCGTTTGCTCAACGATGCTGTCGATCAGCGCCTGATAGTTTTCTGCTAAAGATCCGTCTGCCATGCTTAATTTCCTTGCGTTGCCCTATCGCGCCGCTTTAATGATATTCCAGATATGCAGATTCCAAGACAGTGGCTTAAGCCAGCGCTAAGCCAATATTAGCTCTGCGTTATTGTCAATATGCTGAGGATTGCCATCTGGGTCTACCGCGTTGTACTGCCGGAAAAAAGTTTGGACGTTTTCAGGTAGCTCTCGATAGTCGAACCGGGCGTCTCCAGCCGCAACTGATGACCAGAAGTGTTTGATGTGCGGGGCGTAGCTGAGGGCTTGCTCAGGTGAGAGCGAGAGCGGTGGCTCGGTGAGGAGTTTGACGATAAAAGGAAAAGAGCGATCGCCCATCCAGGCTTTAGACGTGGCCTGCAACGTCGGCCAGTCTGTCACAGACTCAATCCGCTGAGATTTTACGCTCATCAGGTGCTGACCCTGCTCATTCGTCCTCAGCGACATCAGTCGATACGGATGCGGATAGCTCACCAAAGAACCCGTCGTAATCGCGTAAAAACTATCGGCCTGAGCAATATCTTGTACATGCAAATGCCCGGTGAAAGCAACCGGCACTTTCGCAGCTTGCAGTCGCCTTACTAGCGCTGGCGCGTTGTCAATCATATACCGCTGACCGAGCTTATTTTTAGACTGTCCGGGCAGATGCTCCAGTACATTGTGGTGAACCATCACCATGACAAATTTTCCACCGAGGGCGGCGAGCTGCTGGTCTAGCCAGGCAAACTGCGCGTCGTCAATCAGGCCAGTGCCAATCTGCTCACCCGATGGGTCGAACGCATTTGAGTTCAGGCCAATCAGATGAACGCCTGGCAGAATCTCCTGCTGATAGTCCAACCCTGAAGCGTCGGTATAGCCAAACTGCCGGTAAATTTTAGGAAAATCTGCCAGGGCAATTCGATCTTGATCAGACTCGTCTTGGGGCAGGTTGCCATTTAGCCGAACCACATCGTGATTACCAGGGACAACGTAAGCCGGAAAAGGAAGCTGCGCCAGTCGGTTGGCTAGCCATTCATGATTTTCGCGTTCGCCATGTTGAACAAGGTCGCCAGGTAGCAGTAAAAAATCGGGTGCGTCTGCAATGAGCTGAGTAAGAATTTGCTCGAAAGCTGGAATGCTGACCTCTACTAGATGGAATCGCTTTGGCTCGTTCCAGATAGTATGGGGAAGCGCGATATGAAGATCGCTAACAATGGCAAATTTGAAGTTGAGTTTCATGCTGAATGGATGAGTCACCGGCAGTGTTAGGGCAGGTTCGGTCATTGGACTAACTACATTTTAACGATTGTATCGCTTGTACTCTTCACGCTAGGGCCATCTGATATGGTTAACCAAACACCAACCCCAATAGCCTTGGAAAACCTGCACAGTATTTTTAAGGCTTTTCACCTCTGCAACCCGTTGATATCGCCAACCGTTGATATCGCCGACATTTGATATCGCCGACATTGATGTAGTAAACGGTTTGTTCTATGGTTCTATTTTCGCAAGATCGCATTCTGGTGCCTACTGACTTTTCCGAAAAGTCTTTACAGGCCGTTCGAGATACGGTTGCTTTTGCTGAGAAAGCATCTGCGGTGCATGTTGTTTATGTTTTGAAGGCGCTGGAGGCGACAGATCCAGGTGTGATCTGGGAGACGGTGAACGACGACCAGCGAAAGATGACGATTCAGAAGCTGTTTGACGAAAAATTTCCTAGCCATGAGTATGCAGGGCTAAATTTCTCGATTGAGAAAGGCGACCCCACGAACGAAATTATAGACTACGCAGAAAAGCACCAGATCGAGCTAATTGTGATGCCTTCTCGAGGGCATAGCGGGATTTCGCGGTTTTTTATGGGGTCTACGGCAGAGCGAGTGATTCGCCATGCCCACTGTCCGGTACTCGTTTTGCGGGAATAGAAGGTCGTTTTCGGCCATTCCTCTATGCCTATCGGTTTTTCGCATAGGCGCTATCGACTGCGCCTTTTGCCGTTTTAAGCGACGATTACTACATTGGGGATATCTCACTCAGGTATCTCTAATGATTACGAACGCTCCTTCTATCCAGCCGAATCTTCCGTCTACTGAAAACCACCGCAAGCCTCTAGCGATTAGAGCTTTGCAGTGGTTTTGGAGGTTTAGTCAGTTCTACGGTGAGTATACGGTCAGATCCCCGCTAGAACGTCAGCAGTGGTTGGCACAGCAGCGCTCTAGCAATAATTGAAAGACCCCGTAAACCCGTACCATCATAGTGAGTCAAATTCAGCTAATGGCTGGCTCGTTTATGACCATTTGGCCAGACTGTAAGCGTCCCCAATAGTCTTTCAGATCGCCTGCGACCTCGTTGGAGAGGATATAGCAACCTAAGAGATTAGGAAAAGCCATGCCCAGCAGCAGTAAGTCGCTGAAGTCGATGATTAAGGAGAGACTGGTTAAACAGCCCAAGAACGTGCAGACCACGTAGATGATTTTGAACAATATAGAAGAGCGTTCGCCGAAGAGGTAAGTCCATGCCTGAATGCCGTAATAGCTCCAGGAGATAATCGTGGAGAAGGCGAAAAGACAAACCGCGATGCTGAGGACGATGGGGAACCAGCTGACAACAGAGCCAAAGGCCGTCGCGGTCATGGCTACGCCGCTGAGTTCTGATCCGGGATCGACTAAATAAGCGCCGGTTAGAACAATGCTGATAGCGGTTAGGTTGCAGATAATTACGGTGTCAATTAGCGGCTCTAACAGAGAAACTAAGCCTTCTCTAACTGGCTCGTCGGTGCGGGCGGCGGAGTGAGCAATGGCCGCTGAGCCGACGCCTGCTTCGTTGGAAAAAGAGCTGCGTCTGATTCCTTGTACCATCACGCCGACAAAGCCACCGACGGCGGCTTTGGGGACGAAGGCTTCGCTGAAAATCGTGCCGATTGCGCTGGGCACCGCAGTGATGTTGGCAATAATGACGACGAAACAGGCAATGACATAGAGTGCTGCCATCGCGGGGACAAGCTTTTCGGCGACGGAGCCGATGCGCTTGATGCCGCCGATAATGACAAAGGCTGAGAGGATTGCGATTACGAGTCCGAACAGCCAAGCGGGTAGACCGGGCACTAGGCCAGAAATGGCTGCGTACGCTTGGTTAGACTGAAACATATTAGCGCCGCCTAAGGCCCCACCTAAGCAAAGGATGCTAAATAAAATGGCTAAGCCTTGACCAAAAGGTCGCATTCCGCGTGCGGCTAAACCCTGGTTGAGGTAGTACATGGGGCCGCCCAAAATGGTGCCGTCGGGCAGTTGGCGGCGATATTTAACGGCGAGCGTGCATTCTACGAATTTGCTGACCATGCCGCACAGTCCGGCAACGGTTAGCCAGAACATGGCACCGGGGCCACCTAGCTGGATGGCGATCGCCACACCCGCAATATTTCCTAATCCTACGGTGCCTGAAACGGCGGTAGCCAGTGCCTGAAAGTGAGTGACTTCGCCAACATCATGGGGGTCGTCAAACTTTCCTTGGACGACAGCAACGGCATGTTTTAGCCCTCTGAAGTTAATAAACTTCATCCGAAAAGTAAAGAACACAGCGGCGACAAATAGCCACAGCACAATAAACGGAAATCCGTTTTCGCCGCCGATTTTGAAGAAAAACAGCACGGTAAGGATGTCTACGACGGGCTGAAAGATACTGTCGGCGAGCGAACCAGGGTCGGCAGCTTCTTGGGCCATAGCGGCTGGCGCCGCGATCGCCATCAGCAGCAATATCACAGGGACTAGCGCCCAGCTATCTGGCCCGCCCTTTCGACGGCCTAGCAATTTAGCCGATAGCTGCCCCGATAGCACTCTGAGCCAGCTCAGATAGTCGCTGATCTCATAATTTTTCTGAAGCTTCATAATCTTTTTTGTTATTCCATTAACAATTTGACAAGCGGATAAAACACCTATCCAACCCCTGTACCCATCCGCTTTTGTCTGCGGATTGATCAGCCTTCACTGACGATTGCACCGACGTAATATAGAAATACCATGCGATGAACAGCAGACTCTGTTAGTTTCGTTACGAACAAATAAGCTGAACGCTCTGGCCTATATTGAAAATTTAATAGAATGGTCATCAAGATATTGAGGATACAAGGCCTTAGTTAGCCGGGCGATATTGCCCAAACTAAAACAAACAGTAAGTATCAGAACTTGCGGCAGGTTCAGGCCGATGTGGGAAGGAGCCGTACGATTGGCAAAATTGTTTTGACAGGTTGGGTATTTGGCAGATTGGGTATTTGGTAGATTGGATATTTGACAGATTGGGTATAAGTTCAAAATAAAAAACAACGGTGAATAGAGCGATCGCCGTTGTTTTGGATTGTCTTGCTAATTAAAACAAAATGGTAAATAAGCTGAATCTAATAACGATTACTAGCTCCATTGCTAGCTAGCCGACTAGCTATATCTACCCGGTAATAGATCGTCGCCAGTTGAAAAAGTTTTTTAAGATGCTTTGTACGCGAGTGCTTTTGGCGTATTTTTGCTTGGTGAGCTGAAGCGCCGTTTTCGAGCTGATTTCGCTGAGCGTAGGATAGATATGAATACACTGCAATGCGCCCACTTTTAAGTTGTTGCTCATAGCGAGAACGGCTTCGTGGATTAGCTCGCCAGCATGAGGCCCTACAATATGCGCACCTAAGATCTCTCCGTTGCCCTTAGTAATAAACTTTCCAAAGCCCGCACTAGCTGATTCGGCTAAAGCGCGATCTATCCCGTCAAAGTTTTGGCGGAGTACGTATATATCGTCGCCGTAGCGATCGCGCGCCTGCTTCTCAGTCAAACCCACTCTAGCCAATTCAGGATTGGTAAACGTAGCCCACGGAATCACCCGATAGTCGGTCTTTTTAGCCGGAAGTACCAGCGCGTTTTGCATTGCCACACTAGCTTCATAGCTCGCGACATGCGTAAACTGATAGCCGCCAATCACATCTCCGGCGGCGTAGATGTGTTTGTTGCTAGTGCGCAGCTTATCATCAACCTTAATGCCTTTTTTATCATATTCTACGCCAGCGGTTTCTAGTCCTAAAGATCCGACGTTAGGGGTGCGACCCGTTGCTACCAGAATCTCGTCCACCACAATGGTCTCGCCGCCTGCGGTAATATGCTTTTTGCCGTCGATGACCGCTACTTTTTCGGCGCGAGTATTAGAGAGAATGCGAATGCCCTCAGACTCCATTTGCTTTTGTACGACCATGGCAGCTTCTGGATCTTCTTTCGGCATAATCACCTCTCGGCTGTTGATTAAGGTGACCTGCGAGCCGAGCCGAGAGAAGGATTGGCCCAGCTCGCAGCCGATAGGGCCTGCGCCGATAACCGCTAGCGAGTCGGGGCGGGATTTGATGCTGAAAATTTGCTCGTTGGTGAGAAATCCGGCTGCTTCAAGTCCTTCAATGGGCGGAACCGCTGGGCGAGAGCCAGTGGCGATCAGGAAGGCTCTGGCCTTGAGAGATCGACCGTTAACTTCGAAGGTTTTGTCACTGGTGAATTGGCCTTGTCCATAGATTACGTCTACGCCTAGCTGTTCGAAGCGCTCGGTGGAGTCGTGTTCTTGGATGGTGTTGATAACTGAATGAACGTGGCCGAGGGCTTCTTCTATTTTAATGGTGGGCGGATTGGTGTAGATGCCGAAGCGGGCGGCGTTTTTGACCTCGTAGGCGATTTGAGCGGCGTGAATGAGCGACTTGCTAGGGACGCAGCCGTAGTGCAGGCAGTCTCCACCGAGTAAGCCTTTTTCGACGAGCGCGACTTTGGCATTAATTTGTGCGCCCGCGCTGGCAGCGACCAGTCCGGCTGAGCCGCCGCCAATTACTACTAGGTCGTATTCTACTGTCATTGCGTTTCTCTCAATTTTGTCTGGGCGTTTCGTCTGGGCGTTTCGTCTGGGCGTTTCGTCTGGGCGTTTCGTCTGGGCGTTTCGTCTGGGCGTTTCTAAACGGTGGCTGGCTGTAGCGCATTGCCCGTGAGGCTAAAGGCCCTCGTTTCGGTGATGGTGACGGGAACAATTTGCCCTTTTAACTGCTCGATATCGCCTGTAAAGAAGGTCAGGCGGTTACCTCTAGTGCGACCCATGACCTGGTTAGGATCTCTAGGGTTTGCGGCTTCGACTAGGACAGTTTCGGTGCGATTTTGGTAGCGCTGCGATCGCACTTCCGCCTGCTGCGACACCAAATGATTAATCCGCTGAAGTCTGTCTTGCTTAACGTCTTCATCGAGCTGATTGGCCCACTCGGCGGCGGGCGTTCCGGGGCGAGGAGAGTAGGCCGCCGTATTAACCATGTCAAACACAATATCTTCCATGACGCTGAGCGTATCTTGAAACTGGGCTTCGGTTTCGCCAGGAAAAGCAACAATCACGTCGGCGCTGATAGAAGCATCGGGCACATGGCGGCGCACAGTGTCGATAATTCGCCGATACTTCTCGTGCGTATACCCTCGGCCCATAGCCTTCAGAATGTCGTTGTTGCCAGATTGAAAAGGAATATGAAAGTGCTCGCAGACCTTGGGCAGCTCGGCGCAGGCTTTGACCAAACGCTCGGTAAAATAACGAGGATGACTGGTCGCAAAGCGAATTCGCTCAATACCGGGAACGTCGTGGACAAAATGCAGCAGGTCGGTGAGAGTATTTTCTCTGCGGCCTGCTGGGGTGATACCAGGCAAGTCGCGGCCATAGGCGTCAATGTTTTGGCCCAGCAGCGTCACTTCTTTGTATCCCTGCTGACCCAGTTCAACCATTTCGGCTCGAATGGCCTCTGGAGTGCGAGATTGTTCTAACCCGCGTACGCCCGGAACGACGCAGTAGGTGCAGCGTTCGTTGCAGCCGTAGATAACGTTAACCCAGGCGGTGACTTCGCTGTCGCGGCGCGGCTTGGTAATGTCCTCCATGATATGCACCGGTTCGGTGGCAACAATTTGGTTACCCTGTGCTACCTGTGCAAGTAGGCTTTCTAGCTGATTGGCGTGCTGTGGCCCCATAACCAGATCCAGCTCGGGGACTCGGCGCAGCAGATTTTCGCCTTCTTGCTGGGCAACGCAGCCCGCCACTATGAGCGTCAGGTTGGGGTTCTTTTGCTTTCGTTTGGCCTGCTTGCCCAAATAGGAATAAACCTTTTGCTCGGCGCTGTCTCGAATAGTGCAGGTGTTGTATAGCACCAAATCAGCTTGCAGGGGATCTTCCTCCCAGATCAGGCCCATGTTTTCGAGGATGCCTGCCATGCGCTCGGAGTCTGCTTTATTCATTTGGCAGCCGAAGGTGGTGACGTGGTAGCGGCGAGATTCGCTCATGGCAAGCAGTGTGTCTTTAGGGCAGTTGTTTTAGCATTCTATTGTGACATTTTATCGTGATATTGAAGGGGTGAATTGGAACGGGCCGTTTGCGCTGCTGAGAGTGTGTTTAGTCGTTAATGGCTGCTTTAGCGGTTCCTAACGATATTGCCGTTGCATTTTATCGTGATCGTGATTTGGCATGTCCATATCCTGCTGCTTGCCGTGATTTATTAGGCCCATGCCGGATTGCCCAGCAGCCACTAAGCCCATAGAGACGGCCCCAGCCGTTAGCACACCCATAGAAACCAGTCCGGCTGAAATGACCCCCATAGAAATAACGCCGATTGAAATAACGCCGTGAGAAATGATGCCAATGGAGATAACTCCGTGGGCGGTGACCCCGACAGCGACTACGCCATTAGCACCAATACCGAAGGAAAAAAACTTTCTCTTTTTGGGAGGGCAGACTGTCATAAACAAACTTGAGAGATTTTCCAGAATTTAGCCTATGGCGCTGTCTCGGTCAAAAGACCGCTTGTCAATTGGATCAGCTGAGTCTGGGCCGTAAATGGTGATTCGCTTGGTAAAAGAAACTTCAATCCCTAAGAAGGGGTTATTTGAGTTGGTGCACCGATGCGCCACCTACCGGGTATCGGCCTTACACGTTTCAATCCCTAAGAAGGGGTTATTTGAGTTGGTGCAGGATATCCTCCCAATCCCAGAACCTAAACGCTATGGTTTCAATCCCTAAGAAGGGGTTATTTGAGTTGGTGCCGCCAACTGATAGGCGAATGCCACGGTCTGAAGGATTGTTTCAATCCCTAAGAAGGGGTTATTTGAGTTGGTGCCTAGTGCCACGGTACAGAGTAAAGGGGGTAAGGGTTTCAATCCCTAAGAAGGGGTTATTTGAGTTGGTGCGCGCTCGCTCATGAATGGATAAGCCCGCTCGCCTACGTTTCAATCCCTAAGAAGGGGTTATTTGAGTTGGTGCTTTCGATGGGGAACCCTTTAGCAAACTCCGTGATCGGTTTCAATCCCTAAGAAGGGGTTATTTGAGTTGGTGCGCAAGGGCAAAAGCAGTTCTTGAAGAAGTTTCTTAAGAACTCGTTTCAATCCCTAAGAAGGGGTTATTTGAGTTGGTGCGCAAGG
>JBBSOB010000161.1:0-10663 GCA_038260205.1 Phormidesmidales cyanobacterium | reverse complement strand
TCTGTGAATAGCGCGGTAGAATTGCCAGATAAGCCTTGGCCGCCAGAAAAAGCTTGCAAAATGAAGCCATCCTCAAAAGCCGACTCGAATCGCTCAGAACTCGCTCGTCAGATGGATCTGAGCCATCCACTGATGCAACTGACCAAATCGCTCGATTGGCAATCGTTCGAGGATACGTTTGGTCGTGCCTGCAAACCCAGCGGCGGTCGCCCGCCGCTACCAACCCGCTTGATGGTGGGCCTGCACTACCTCAAAGCGCTGTATGACGAGAGCGATGAGTCAGTCGTGGCAAAATGGGTCGAGAATCCCTACTGGCAATATTTCTGTGGCGAGACGGTGTTTCAGCATAAACTACCGTGCCATCCAACCAGTTTAGTGAAGTGGCGCAAGCAAGTGGGGGCTGAAGGAATTGAGCAACTGTTGGGCCAAGTTATTCGCAGCGCGATGAGCACGGCGAGGCTAAAACCGAGAGAAATTGAACGTGTAAATGTAGACACCACTGTACAAGAAAAAGCAGTGGCGTTCCCGACCGATGCGAGACTTTATCAACAAGCGAGAAAGACGCTGGTACGAGCGGCAAAAAAGAGAAACATCAAGTTACGTCAAAGCTATGTCCGCGTTGGCAAGTGCGCCTTCTTTAAGCAGAGCCGTTACCGCGCTGCTAGCCAGCTAAAACGAGCGAAGAAGTATAGCCGAAAACTGCGCACTTATCTGGGTCGTGTAATTCGAGATATTGAACGAAAGCTGCCGCAGCCGGATGCCCAAATGGCAACGTTGTTGAAGAAAGCAAAGCAGATTAAACAACAACAGCGGAGTGATTCTAACAAGCTCTACAGTATGCACGCACCAGAGGTAGAGTGCATCGCCAAAGGAAAAGTCAACAAACGCTACGAGTTTGGTTGCAAAGTGGTGCTCGTGACGACCAGCGCTAGCAACTGGATTGTTGGCACCCTGGCCGTCCATAGCAATCCCTACGACGGGGCAACCTTAAGCGCTGCCATTGAGCAGACACAGCGGCTGACGGGGACAACGCCGAAGCAAGCCGCTGTAGACAAAGGTTTCCGAGGCTGTAAGTACCATCCGCCTGAGGTGCAGGTGCTCGTTGCGGGCACTCGGAAGTTTAAGGGGGTGCTCAAGCGATTGGTCAAGCGGCGCAGCGCTATCGAGCCGGTCATTGGCCACCTCAAGCAAGACCATGCCCTGAAGCGGAATTACCTACAGGGCCACTCAGGTGACTGCATCAACGCATTGCTGGCGGCCTGCGGCTTTAACTTGCGAAAGCTCTATCGCGGCATCCTTGAGTCGCCCGTCACGATTTAGCGATCGCCCGCTGCGACCTGAGGTTTTTCAGGGACGACTAACTATCCATTAAACAATCAGTTAGAAGCGTTTTATGCTGGTAATGATGGAGCAATCTATGTTTCTTTCAAAGCCAATAATGGTGTTTGGTCAGAACCAATTCCTCTCACGTCACCAAATACAGTGCCAGCAGGCGGTAACTTAAGCGCAGTATTTTATCCGCCCAACAATCAGCTTGAGGTTTTGTTTTTTGGCACAGACGGTGCGCTGAACGTTCTCTGGAAAGCCCAGAACGGGAACTGGAATCCCCCAGCTAAGATTAGCGCCCCCAATTTAGCCCCACCGGGGGGTGGTATAAGTGCGGCATTTTATCCTCTCAACAATCAGCTCGAAGCGCTGTTTGCAGCCAATGATGGCGGCATTCGCGTTGCTTGGAAAGCTAATAATGGCGCATGGAATGCACCCGTCGGAATTTCACCAGCAAAGATCACGCCCGCAGGTGCAGGAATTACGCTGCAATTCTATCCTCCAAACAACCAATTTGAAGCTTTCTTTGTTGATAATGCAGGAACAGTAAATGTCATTTGGAAGGCACAGAATGGGATGTGGAATCCACCTGCGGGCATTAGTTCCTCGAAAACGGGTGTTCCAGGGAAACCGATCGCTTCATCATTTTATCCGCTCAACAACCAGCTTGAAGTTTTTACCGTTGGTGCAAATGGTGCGGTAAATCTACTTTGGAAAGCACAAAACGGCGCTTGGAATTCACCTGTTAGTCTCACGGCTGAAGGAACTGCACGACCAGGCAGTGACATAGCCGTAAAACTACAGCCCCTCAACAATCAGCTAGAGCTTTTCTATACGGATACATCTGGCGCACTCGACCTAATTTTCAAGGAACAGAATCAAAACTGGAATCCCGCGTTCAGGCTTTGATGACCTACAGGCTAGAACCGCCTAAGAAACGAAAACCGAATGACCTTCAAATGACTTTCACGAGTATAGTTGTTGGGGACGAGCAGAGGCAACGACCTGTAATCTTGTTCTAGTCGAGGTCTTGACTTCACACAGTCGTAAAATTGACGTGGCCTCGGGATAGTCCTTAGCACTCTGCTCGCGCTATCAATAGGAGAGACAGTCACAAGCAAATTCTGAAGTGTTTCAACGGGTGCGAATATGCACTTCGATCGGCTTGAGCCGACGGTCTTTTTCCGACAACGAACCGTAATATCGTTACATTGGTTTCTCTACATTATCGAGAGAGGGCTTGATCATTGCTAAATATTGAGCCGCCCACTCAGATTATCCTAGTTCTTAAAAAGTGGAACTTATAAAACCCTTATTCCTAAGCTTTCTAAGGAAGCGATACGGCGCCTTATTTAGGTGACATCTGATACTGAAGTATAGAACTGGCTGGCGAATCACGCTAGTTAGGCTAAGGTTGGTATGCCGGTTTTGTGACACACTCCGAAGCGACCGTCTTTTACATAACAGCGAAAGTCCTCTGCCTTTCGTCTGTATGAAGGACAAAGGATAGAGGACTACGCGTCTCTCGATCACTCAGGCGTCGAGAACAAGCCACAGATCGTATTGAGACCACCTCTGAGCATGACATTATGATTCCGTTGTTAACTAGCGAAATGGCGCAGAATATTGTAAATGCCGCCGCTTTAGAAGCTAAAAAAGACCAACTGGAGGTTTGTATAACGGTGGTAGATCGGTCTGGTCAAACTTTAGCCGTTTTGAGAGATCATCGAGCTGGCGTTCATACCATACGAGCCAGTTATAAGAAAGCCCATACCGCTAATTCGCAGAAAAGAGAGACGGCTGTCATTGCTAAGGGAATCAAGGACGGTACTATTCCCTCTGATATCAGATACTTGGATGAAAATATACTCATGATGGACGGTGGCATCCCTATTTATATTGATGATATTGTCGTGGGCGGTATTGGCGTAGGCGGCGCGCATGGCAGTGAAGATGTTCGGATCGCTAAGGCCGGATTAAAAGCCTTGGCAAGATAAAGCAGTAGAGTTCTGCCAAAAAGTAGTAGCTAGGCTTCTGCTCTCGTGTGGCGTTTTCAGATCTTGGGAAATAGACCTTTGAGAACAGGTTTGAAAGTATTGGAAACAGAAGTTTCTAGCCCTGTGCGCGATCGCAGCTTTATCGAATAAACACCCTTTTGACTAGCGCCTGAGTCCATTGATATCGAGGAGATCTTTTTACAATGGGTAGAAAGACAACTGATGAAAGGGCATGGGGTGAAAAGACCAATTTAGTAAGTCTCGCTTGTCTTAATTTGAAACACATCTTTTCAGGGGAGTTAGGCAAAAAGTCCCTTTATTGCGGCGGGAGAATCGACATGTTTCGCTAGAAAGACCCAAAGGCGAAGAATCGTATTGATAATAATTCTCAGATGGTTGATAATTTTAGGGTGAGGTAAATTCTTTTTTATTGTCAAGAGGCTGGATGTCGAGTTCTAAATTTCTCAAAACCTTGAGTCGTCGACAGCTTATGCAGCTAGGGTTGATATCAGGTACGGGCATAGTTGGCGCAAGCCTTGGCGCTAATCTCCTCATGTCCCCAGGAAAGGCGCAAACAGTTACTATTCCGCCGATGGATATTCCGCCTAATGAAGGAGCTGCTAACCCGCTAGCGGTTTTACGCGAGTTCGACCGGGGCACGGTAACGCAGGAGAACGGACGCACTGTCCGAGAATTTCGAGTAGAAGCGCATACCTCAGAGCTTCAGCTAAACGGCTCGACTTCCTTTATTACCTGGAATCTCAACGGGCGCGTACCGGGGCCTACTTTTCGGGCGACTCAGGGCGATCGCATCCGCGTCATTTTTTACAACCAGGCCGGACATGCGCATTCGCTTCACTTCCACGGGGTTCATCCTGCCAAAGTGGACGGAGTCAAACCCGTGAAGAACAACACGGTAGAAATTTATGAGTTTGACGCAGAACCCTACGGCGTTCATCTCTATCACTGCCACATTGCACCCGTCACGCGTCACATTGGCAAAGGCTTATACGGCATGTTCATTATCGATCCGCCGACGCCACGCCCTCCCGCTGATGAAATGGTGCTGATTATGGCGGGATACGATGTCAATGAAGATCGCAAAAATGAGCTATATGCCTTCAACGGGCTGCCCAATGCCTATATGGACAATCCGATTCCGATTCAGCAAGATCAGCTCATTCGGCTATACGTGCTAAACCTGATCGAACTCGATCCGGTGGCAACTTTTCACCTTCACGCTAATATGTTTCGCGTTTATCGCACGGGACGTACGCTAGAGCCAACCGAAGAAACAGATGCCATCACAATGGGCACTTCAGAGCGCCATATTTTAGAGTTTAGCTTTCAATATCCTGGTAAGTACATGTTTCATCCGCACCAGGACTACATGGCCGATGCGGGCTGTATGGGTGTATTTGACGTGATACCTAACGCGGAGGTTTAGAGAAGCGAGCGATCGCCGATTTAAAGTCGTTGTTGACAAAAACTCCTCTTAAGCTTCAAAATGAGAGCGTCACTAATTTAGTGACAACCATTTCCAATAAAGCTTTTTCCCTTTACATTATTTGTATCGCCTACGCCATGCGCTCAAAACTCAAATTTTTCGCTCGTTTTCTCTGCGTGCTAGGCCTAATAGCAATCATTTCATGCGGCGCTCAGACTACCAGCAGTAACCCTAGTCCTTCCGATACAGCCTCACCTTCGGCGAACCAGGCAGACTACACTGGCAAACAAATCAACATTAACAGCGCCATCCTATCTGAGCTAGATAAGCTAGAAGCTAAGCTTGGGATTCCGGCGCTCTCTAACAAAATTCAGGCAAGTCGTCCCTACGGCAGTACTGAAGAACTGGTCGCTAAAAACGTCATCACCCAGCAGCAGTTCGATCAAATTAAAAACATGGTGACCATTGAAGATGTCGTTCTCGAAGGGGAAGCCAAAGATATTGACTATATGACCAAGCTAGGGCTGATGAAGGGCCATCTTTATGTTGCCAAAGAACTTTTAGATCTTCAAAAACCCGCGCAAGCAGAACCCCATATCGGCCACCCGATTGAAGAGATTTACGCAGATGTTGAAGATCAGCTCAAGGAGCGCGGCGTTAGTGACTTTAAAGATCCGCTCATCGCGCTGCAAGATGAGGTAAGAGCCGGGGCCAAAGATGCCAGCAAAGTCAGCACTGACTACCAGTCTTCTATGCAGTCTATAGATGCTGCGATCGCGACTCTACCCGCAGCACAGCGAACGTCTCCTAGCTTTGTGCTACCGGTTATTAACGGATTATTAGATACAGCAAACTCAGAGTATGGCGCGGCGATCGCAGACAATAAAATTACGCAAGAGATCGAATATCAAGATTCACGCGGCTTTGTGATGTATGCCAATGAGCTTTACAAAAGCATTGAGCCAGAGATGACCAAAGACCAGCCTGAAGCGCATCAAGCTATCTCAACCAAATTAGCTGAGCTAACAACCGCTTGGCCTGCTGTAACGGCACCAGCAGCACCGGTTAAAACACCCGATCAGGTGTCGGCATTGATTAAAGATATTGAGAGCAACGTTCAAAAAGTATCTCAAGCATCTACGCAAGCTCCCTAGCGCATAGATGCGGCAATGCTGAGGTCGGGTTAATGGGTTTGTTTCCCAAATAGTCTTTTGAGTATCGGGTTAATCGTTAGGGTCAATTATGGACTTGAGTTCTGCAATTCCTGTTTTTGTGATTACGCTGCGAGAAGGGGTTGAAGCGGCCCTAGTGGTGGGCATTGTGTTGGCGTATTTGAATAAGGCCAACCGGCGCAATCTTCGCGGCTGGGTTTGGGGCGGGGTGGGCGTAGGGCTAGCAGCTAGCGGGATGCTCGGCGGACTGTTTGGCTGGATTGTACAGCAGGCAGGCAGCGCTGGCGTGGCGGTAGAGCAGTTTTTAGAAGCTGGTTTTAGTATCCTGGCGATCGCCTGCTTAAGCTGGATGCTCATTTGGATGACGCGCCATGCCAAGCTTCTCAAGCAAGACGTTGAAACCTCCCTCGGTGCGGCGCTCAAACACGATACGCAAGCAGGATGGGGAATTTTTGGACTTGTTTTTTTTGCCGTCATTCGCGAGGGCTTTGAAACCGTTTTGTTCATCGCTGGAAAATTTCAGCAGGGCTTGATTCCGACGATGGGGGCGCTAGGCGGCATCGCAACCGCCGTAGTTATCAGCGTACTGCTGTTCAAGTGGGGAATTCGGCTGAATATCCGCAAGTTTTTCATCGTGATGGGTGTCTTACTTCTACTAATCGTATCGGGCTTGGTCGTAACCGCTTTAGGACATATCGACGTTGCCATGAGCGCACTATCGCAGGTAGATCGCGGATCTGCTTCAATCTGTTTTTTCTACGAGCGATTTGCCCAACCTCAAAATCGAGACTGCGTCCTGGGTTCAATGGTCTGGAACCTCAATGGGGTTTTGCCCGCCGACCGGCTTCCAGGCTCTATTCTCAGCGCTTTATTCGGCTATACTGATCGACTCTATGTCGTTCAAGCAGTAGCCTACAGTGTGTTTTTAGTCATCGTAGGTGGAATATACTTTCGATCGCTCTCAGGCCAGACACTGCGGCCCTTGCGTCAAAGCGATCAACATAGCAAGGAAACACCGTTAGGTAAGCAGCCCGTAAATAAGCAGCCCGTAAATGAGCAACAGAACGCTAGAAAAATACCCGCAGCTATAGTGACAGATGATAAATAGATGCCGTGGAGGAACATCTCTGGTGAGGAGTTAGTTAGGACAGTTGTCTGAAAGCATCACCGACGGCATCCCATAAGCTATCAAACTGGTGAATTGTCTTGCCTAAATGCTGCTTTAGTGTGGCCCAGTTCGCACCCCACTTGCTCAATGAGTTCACGAATCTGACTGGATTTATGAAAAGCTGGCGTTGTCCATCACGACTACCTGATTGGGTTTTAATTCGGACACCAGAATCTGCTCAATCTAGGCTCCAATAATCACTCCAGCCCGAGACCATACTGACAAGTTCAGTGCGATGACCCAACTTCAGGTCATGAAAGCGTTCTGAGCGGTGGCAGTAGCCGTACGGATAGTCGTGAGTATCATCTACACCGGCCTCATCCACGAACACAAGCTGAGCCGGTTTGTAAGAATGCAATAGCGACTGCGCGTTAGGCAGTCCGTTCACTTTGGCTATTACCGGTAGTGACTTGCGAGGCAACTCGGCGATTGCGCTGACGTGCAGGTGCTTGAAAGCCTCGAAGCTTCTCACCTGAATGAACAAGTCTCGGTAGCTTTCGCAGTACTCATCGACAAACCTAACCGTAGGGTTAGCAGGGCGTGGCGCTACCATCATACTGGCCTCAACAGGCGATGGTCGCTGCATCATTCACGACGGCTCAGGCGTCAGTTCTATACTGGCAATCGAGGAAACTTGAATTTGAACGGTCTGCGCTTTTTCTCGTGATTCTGCTTGGGACGACTGAGCCAGCCATCGACATAGCTGAAAATGACGGGCACCACCACTAGCGTTAACAGAGTTGAGGTAATTAGCCCACCAATGACTGCGATCGCCATCGGACTTCGAGTCTCCGAACCCGCCCCAATTCCTAGCGCAATCGGAGCCATCCCCGCCACCATTGCAATCGTAGTCATCAAAATTGGCCGCAGCCTAGCAACGCCGGACTCGACGACAGCGCGAAAGGTGGGTTTGCCTTCATGGCGGTGAATCAGCGCATAATCCACAAGCAAAATGGCGTTTTTAGAAACCAATCCCAGCAGTAATACAATTCCGATTAGCGCAAAGAGTCCTAGTTCCTTGTGGCCTAACAACAGTCCTAGCAAGGCCCCACCAATGGAGAAGGGCAGCGCCGCCATAATCGTCAGCGGATAGAGGAAGTTGTTGAACAGTAGCGCCAAAACAGCAAAGATAAAGACAACGGCGGCTAGCATCGCGAGGGCGAAGTTGCCGAAAATTTCGTTGAAGATTTTGGCATTACCGGCGTCTTCTTGTTTGACCTGAGGCGGCAATTGTTGCAAGGCCGGGAGCGCATTGACGAGTTTGAGCGCGTCCCCAAGGGCGACTCCTTCTAGGTTTGCGCCGACAGTGACGTTGCGCGAGCGGTTGTAGCGGTCAATTTCGGAGGGGCCGCTGCCTCGAGAGACTTCAGCGACGGTTTGTAAGGGGACAAGGGTTTGCTTATTGCTAGGAATTTTGAGGTTTTGAATGACCGAGAGATCGTTGCGATACTCGGGAGCAAGCTGCACCTGCACCTGAATTTGGCGGTCGGCAAGGTTGAATTTGGCTTGGCTTGCTTCGCTGCTGCCGAGGGTGGCAATCAGGGCCGTTTGGGCGATCGCCTGTACCGTCACTCCCTGGTCGGCGGCTCGCTGCGGATCGGGCTTAATCAAAATCTCAGGTTTGCGTAAGCTGGCACTAGAGGTCACCTCTACTAGCCCTGGCACCTGCTGCATCTGTTGTTCTAAAGCATTCGCGGCTTGAGTCAGCGCATCCGCATCTTCACTACCTAGCGTAATCGTCAGCTCTTTATTGCCGCCGCCTGCGCCGCCTTGACTCACATTGAGATGTACGCCTGGCACCTTTGCCAGCAGAGGGCGCAGCTGTTGTTCAATTTCCTTTTGTCCCGCCCTTTTGTTTCTAGGCACTAGGCCCAAATACAGCGTTGCCGAACCCACTTTTTCATCGGTTTGTACGCTGATCACAGCTGGGTCGGTTTGCACCTGCTGAGTAGCTTGCTGCACGGCTGCATCGGTATCGGCTAGCGTCGCACCCGGTGGCAAAGTCATATTGAGGGTGACAATGCCCGTGTCCGTTTCGGAAAATAGGCCAACTGGAATGAGAGGGATGAGGAACAGACTGCCGATGAAAAAAGCAACCGCACAGCAGAGCGCGACTATGCGATGCTTTAGCGCCACAATGAGTAGCTGCCGATAGCGAAAAGAGAGACGGTCTTGAGCGATCGCCTTTTCTTCCACTTGAGCCTGCACTTCTAGCGGCGAAGGATGCTGGTGTGACGGCAGCTTCAGCAAATGGACGGCCATCAGCGGCGTCACCATCCGCGCAACTAGCAGCGAAAACAGCACCGAAGCGGCCACCGTCACTCCAAAGGGCCGAAAAAACTGACCGCTAATACCGCTCATCATCGCGACTGGGCCAAACACCGCCACAATACTCATCGTCGTGGCCACCACGGCCAAGCCAATTTCTGCCGAGGCATCTAACGACGCCTGCAAAGGAGATTTGCCCATCTCCATATGTCGCTCAATGTTCTCAATTTCAACAATGGCATCATCGACTAAAATGCCCACCACCAGCGCCAGCGCCAGCAGGGTCATACTATTGAGCGTGTAGCCCAATATCTTCAGCACGGCAAACGTAGGCACCAGAGAAAGCGGTAGCGCCACCGCCGTAATGAGGGTAGCTTGCCAGTTGCGCAAAAACAGCCAAATCACCACCACCGCTAAGACTGCGCCTAGCACTAAAGCCTCCACCGAGGCCGAATAAGACTCTCTAATCGCGTCGGCGTTGTCGAGCACTAGATTTAGCTTTACGTCTTGAGGCAGCGTTGTCTCCAACTGGGCGATCGCTGCTTTTACCCCTTCTTCTACCGTCACCAGCGTGCTGCCCGTGCTGCGAATGACGCTAAATGCCACCACGGGCTGACCATTCAATCGGGCGAGCTGCGTGGGTTCGGCGGTGCCATCTTCCACCTTACCCAACGAGGAAAGCGGCGTAGAACCGCCCTCAGGCAAGACTATTCCGTACTGAGCGAGCTGTTCTACCGTGGTCGCACTGCCCAGAGTGCGGATCGTTTGTTGTTCGCCGCCTGCTTTGGTGGTTCCACCGGGCAAATTGGTATTAAAGGCGCTGAGCTGCTGGTTTACCTGAGTAGCCGTAATGCCTAGCGCATCTAATGCATTCGGATTTAGGTCAATATTAATCTCTCTATCGACGCCGCCAATGCGCTGAATTTTTGAAACGCCTGGAACGGCCAGCAGCGCGCGGCTGATGTCTTGATCAATCAAATTGCTGAGCGCAGTCACTGATTGTTCAGCCGATTCTACGGCGTAAATGACCACTGGGCCACCCGCGAAGGTCAGCTTTTGAACAATCGGTTCGTTGATGCTTTGCGGCAGATCCTGGCGGATTTGGGAGACGGCATTGCGCACATCGTTCGTGGCGCTGTCGCTGTCGGTGCCTAGCGTAAAACTAATTACTGTGGCCGAGCTGCTGTCGGTTATGGTGGAGGAAATGGTGTCAATATCGCCAAGGCTGGCAACGGAGTCTTCTATTTTTTTGGTGACCTGAGACTCTAGCTCTGTAGGGTCTGCG
>JBBSOB010000160.1:0-10792 GCA_038260205.1 Phormidesmidales cyanobacterium | reverse complement strand
TCCACCACTTTGTCCTTTAGGTGCTCGCTGGTCTCGTTCCAGGTGTCGATGACCTTCTGAAATCGCTCAACTTCAGTGATTTCGCCACGGGTGTAGCGCTCTTCAGTATCGCGAATTTCTTCTTCAGCCGTTTCTAGCATCGCCTTCTTGCTAGGCGGCACTTCCAGGTCGCTGATGCTGATGGATACGCCAGCTCTAGTAGCGTACTTAAAGCCAAGACTCTTGATCTCGTCTGCCATTTGAGCGGTGCGGGCAGTGCCGTAATGCTCAAATGACCAGGAAACTAGGTTCTTTAGCTGCTTTTTATCGATAGTGCGGTTGCGAAATACAACGGGTCTTTTAGCGTCGCCTTGCTCAGTCATGCTGTTCGGTTGCCCCTTAGAACTCTTTTGCTGCGGTTAAAAATGCTTGTGGTGATGTCTCGGAGGTAGACAATCGCTGTCATAGATGAGTTCACAGCGACTGTCTATTTCTGTCACTTATTCAGCCAGCGCGCCTAGTACGGCGTGGTTATAGATGATTCGACCCGGTGTAGTTTCTACATATTGCGAAAGGACGTTGCCTGATTCGTCTTCTCGTACCCGACGGAATTTGTAGAGTTTGGTGGTAATGCCCGATTCGTCGGTTTTGACTTCTTTGGGTTCGCTGTCGTCTTCGTCGTTTTCAACGTCGCCTAGGAAGCGTAGCCAAACTTTGGCGTGCAAATCGACGTTGCCTTGTTCGTAAGCAGCGATCGCATCCTCCATATTGGCAAAATAGCGCCCCGCTCCATTCTGCTTTCCTGGATTCTCCGCCGTTAGGTAATAACATCCCAACACCATGTCCTGACTCGGCGTAATAATCGGCCGACCCGTCGCAGGCGAAAGAATATTGTTCGAAGCCAGCATCAGCAAGCGCGCCTCAGACTGCGCCTCTAAAGAAAGCGGCACATGAACCGCCATCTGGTCACCGTCAAAGTCAGCGTTAAACGCCGGACAAACCAGTGGGTGCAATTGAATCGCTCGACCTTCTACCATGATCGGTTCAAAGGCTTGAATCCCCAATCTGTGCAGCGTTGGCGCTCGGTTCAGCATTACCGGATGGTTTTGAATTACGTCTTCAAGCACCTCCCACACGCTAGGATCATTGCGCTGAATCAGCTTCTTTGCTGCCTTAATGTTGTTCACCAAGCCCTGACGAATCAGGCGATGAATCACAAACGGCTGAAATAGCTCAATCGCCATTTCACGCGGCAGACCACACTGGTGAATCTTTAGATTCGGGCCAACCACAATTACAGAACGACCCGAATAGTCAACTCGCTTACCCAACAGGTTTTGACGGAATCGACCCTGCTTACCCTCGATAATGTCGGAAAGCGACTTCAGCGGTCGGTTATTAGCACCCACTACCGTACGGCCACGACGCCCGTTATCAATTAGCGCATCGACTGCCTCTTGCAGCATTCGCTTCTCGTTTCGGACGATAATTTCAGGAGCCAAAATCTCCTGCAACCTAGCCAGACGATTGTTTCGGTTAATGACTCGGCGATAGAGGTCATTCAAGTCAGAGGTCGCAAAGCGGCCACCGTCTAGCTGAACCATGGGCCGCAGATCGGGCGGAATCACTGGAATGACGTCTAGCACCATCCACTCAGGCTTGGATCCCGTCGCAATAAAGTTGTCAATCACCCGCAGACGCTTAATCAACTTTGCTCGCTTCTGACCTTTAGAAGTCGCGATCGTCTCCCGCAGCTGCTCAGCGGTTTCTTCTAGCTGCAAATCTTCTAGAAGACGCATCAACGCTTCTGCGCCAATTCCAACCTCAATCCCTGCGAGCTGAGAATCTTCGTCATATAGCTGATCCTCAACTTCCATCCACTGATCTTCACTCAGTAGCTGCTTATAAGTCAGGTTCTCTGCATTACCCGGGTCGAGCACGACATAGGCGTTGAAGTAGACAATCTGCTCCACATCGCGCAGTGGCATGTCCATCAAAATCGCGATGTAGCTAGGAATGCCCTTGAGATACCAAACGTGAGCAACTGGCGCTGCTAGTTTGATATAGCCCATGCGATGACGACGCACCCGAGACTCGGTGACTTCTACACCACAGCGCTCGCACACAATTCCTCTATGGCGCACACGCTTGTACTTACCACAGTGACATTCCCAGTCCTTAGCAGGCCCGAAGATCCGCTCACAAAACAAGCCGTCCATTTCTGGCTTCAGCGTTCTGTAGTTAATCGTCTCAGGCTTGGTCACCTCACCGACTACTGTTCCATTGGGCAGCGTCCGCTCGCCCCAGTCTCGAATTCGCTCTGGCGAAGCAAGACCGATTTTTACATAGTCAAACCGCTGTTCTACTTTCGGCATTCTTTGTTTTTCCCCTACAACTTGACTGACGTTCTCAATACTCTCTTAGATCAGCAGCGACTAGACCAATGGCGGCACAGACGATACGGCATCATCACCTGAATCCGTAGCTAGGTTGCTAGCAGAACCATTACTAGCAGAACTATTACTAGCTGAGCTACTGACTACACCGCCTGCTAAATCCTTGACAGAACTTCCCGCCAAGCTACTAACAGATCCCCCAACTGGGCTACTCCCCAATGGCGCAGGCGCAAATCCCGTTGGGGTCGATTCTGGCGTTGCTGTGATTCCAGCTGGCGTTGCTTGCCTTTCCTCAGTCGGCGCAGGCTCCTCTCTCGAAACCGACTCATAAGTAGGTCGAGAAGGCGTTCTGCGGTTGCCCACATCGGCCATCAAGTCCACCTCAGTATCGCGGCTGGTACCATCTTCTTGAGTCTCTAATTTATGCACCGCAATGTCTAAGCACAGCGACTGAAGCTCGCGCATCAATACCTTGAAGGACTCAGGTGTACCTGGACGAGGAATCGCTTTGCCTTTGACGATCGCGTTCAAGGCTTCATTTCGACCCTGCATATCGTCAGACTTAACCGTTAGCAACTCTTGCAGGGTATAAGCCGCACCGAATGCCTCTAGCGCCCACACTTCCATTTCCCCGAAGCGCTGACCGCCCTGCTGAGCTTTACCGCCCAGTGGCTGTTGCGTTACGAGAGAATAAGGGCCAGTAGAACGCGCATGGATTTTGTCGTCTACCAAGTGAACCAGCTTCAGCATGTACGCTTGACCGACGGTTACCGGCTGGTCAAACGGTTCGCCAGAGCGACCATCGTAGAGCTGAATTTTTCCAGGATTCTCAGGATCAAATATCCAATCCTTTCCGGTAGCCTCACGAGCATCTTGCAACATGCCATGAGTTGTCTCCATGGAAGCTTCTTCGCCGTACATCTCGTCAAACGGCGTGATCTTGTAGCGCATGTTCAGGTTTTGCCCAGCCCAGCCCAGCAAACACTCGAATACCTGGCCTACGTTCATTCGGGAAGGTACGCCTAGGGGGTTAAGTGCGATGTCGATGGGCGTGCCGTCAGGCAAGTAAGGCATGTCTTCCACTGGCAAAATCCGGGAGATAATCCCTTTGTTGCCATGGCGACCCGCCATCTTATCGCCCACCTGAATCTTGCGCTTTTGAGCCACATAGACGCGAACCACCATATTTGCACCGGGCGGTAGCTCGTCACCTTGCTCACGAGTAAATACGCGCACGTCAACGACGCGGCCTTTCTCACCGTTAGGCACTCGCAGCGAGTTATCGCGCACATCGCGAGCTTTCTCACCAAAGATTGCCCGCAGCAGCTTCTCTTCGGGCGGCTGGTCAGACTCCCCTTTCGGAGTGACTTTACCGACCAAGATGTCGCCAGAGCTTACCCAAGCACCAATGCGAATAATGCCAGTTTCGTCGAGCTGACGCAGCGCATCTTCACCCACGTTTGGAATTTCACGAGTAATCTCTTCAGGCCCTAGCTTGGTTTGCCGCGCCTCTATCTCGTACTTCTCAATGTGGATAGAGGTGTAAACATCCTCATAAACCAGTCGCTCGCTGAGCAGAATGGCGTCCTCGTAGTTGTATCCTTCCCAAGGCATGTAGGTGATCAGTACGTTTTGACCGAGCGCAATTTCGCCGCCTTCTGTAGCCGAACCGTCGGCCATGGGTTGACCGGCGACGACGCGATCGCCCTCAAATACAATCGGACGCTGGTTCAAGCAGGTGTCTTGGTTGGAGCGCTGATATTTTTGCAGCTCGTACTTGTGCTCTTTACCTTCAGGATCACGTACCTTGATCCAGTTAGCATCGACGTAGCTCACCACTCCGTCCGTCTGGCTAATAATGACCATTCGTGAGTCGCGAGCCGCCTGCGCCTCTAGTCCCGTGCCCACTAACGGACGCTCTGGCCGTAGCAAAGGCACCGCCTGCCGCTGCATGTTCGATCCCATCAAGGCGCGGTTAGCATCGTCGTGTTCCAAGAACGGAATCAGCGAGGTGGCAACCGAAATAATCTGCACAGGCGAAACGGCAACATAGTCTACCTCTACGGGCGCAGTCACCGTAAAGTCTTGGCGATAGCGAACAGGAACTGTCTCACCCAAGATGTTGTTATCCGCATCAATCGGCACATCACCTGGAGCCACGCGCAAATCATCTTCTTCGTCAGCCGTCATATAGACTGCTGGCTTGTCTTTGATAATTTGGCCGTTCACCACTGGGAAGAAAGGCGTCTCAATAAAGCCAAAGTCGTTGACTCTAGCGTGAGTGGCTAATGAGCCAATAAGACCCGCGTTAGGCCCCTCAGGCGTTTCAATAGGGCAAATTCGACCGTGGTGCGAAGGGTGAATATCTCGAACGGCAAAGCCCGCTCGCTCGCGTGTCAGTCCCCCTGGCCCTAGCGCACTAATGCGACGCTTATGAGTCAACTCCGCCAGCGGATTGGTCTGATCCATAAACTGAGACAGTTGGCTAGAGCCAAAGAACTCCTTAATGGCGGCAACCAAAGGCTTGGGGTTCACTAGTGATGCAGGGGTCAAAGAATCGGCATCAGAGACTGTCATCCGCTCGCGAATAATCCGCTCTAGCCGGTTCAATCCAACGCGCACTTGGTTTTGCAGCAGCTCGCCCACAGAGCGCACTCGACGGTTACCCAAGTGGTCAATGTCGTCAGGGCTACCAATATCAAATTCGAGGTTAATTAAGTAGTCGATGGCAGAAACAATGTCCTGCGGCGTGAGAACCCGAGTAGTTTCTGGAATGTTCAGACGCAGCTTGCGGTTCAGCTTGTGACGACCAACTTTACCCAAGTCATAGCGCTTAGGATCAAAAAATCGAGAGTCTAAGAGCTGCTGACCACCATTTACGGTAGGCGGCTCGCCGGGACGCAGCTTGCGGTACAGCTCTAGCAAAGCTTCTTCTTCGCTAAACTGACCTTCTTTTTCAATCGTTTTTTGGAAGTATTCAGGATGACGCAACGAGTCAAAGATCTCACCGTCGCTCAGACCTAATGCCTTAAGCAGCACTTGCGCCGACAGCTTGCGTGTTTTGTCAATTCGAACCCAGACTAGATCGTTTTTGTCGGTTTCAAACTTTAGCCATGCGCCTCGGTTAGGAATTAAGTTGGCGGTGTACGTCCGGCGACCGTGCTTATCGGTCTCGGCTTTGTAATAGACGCCAGGGCTACGGACAATCTGATTCACAATGACGCGCTCAGCGCCGTTGATGATGAACGTACCGCGATCGGTCATCAATGGCAGATCGCCAATGAACACTTCTTGCTCTTTAATTTCTCCCGTTTCCTTGTTGATCAGGCGGGTTGGCACATACATTTGTACTGAGTAGGTGCTGTCTCGACGCTTGGCTTCGTCTACTGAATATTTAGGGGCCTTTAGCCGGTAGTCTCTCCCCAAAAAGTGCAGCTCTAGTTTGCCAGTGTAGTCAGTGATGGGCGAGAAGCTTTCTAGCTCTTCTACCAAGCCTTCTCCTAGAAACCAGCGGAAGCTCGCTCGCTGGATTTCAACCAGGTCGGGCAGCATGTGGATGGGCGTGGTGTTAAGAGCGGCAGGAGTAGTCGTAGTCGCATCAAGGGTAGCCAAAGTAGAGTCAGTCATGCGTTTCCTCAAAAAGTCGCGCCGGGCAGGGCAAACGTTTAGACAGTAGGGTAGTCGGTAGCTTTAGAACGGGTAGGTCGTGATTTAATTACATGATTTGATTACATTGAAAGCGAGTAGGCTAGGGGACAAAGGAAAACTGAGTATAAAATAAAGAGACATTTTCAAAGAGACATGATTCAGGGTCTACGAGATTTGTTGCAAAAGCGATTGAAAACTTGAGCGCACCAAATCTTGCCACCAACGGCGGTAGGTAGCAACGCTTATGCAGTGCTCAAGCCGGAGAAATTTCCCCTTGGCTCTAGCCTGTTAAGAATTGTAAAGTTGCCAGCAAGAGAGAGGAAAGATTCGGAAGAATTCAAGAGTAATCTCAGTGAATAGTGAATCGGTGCAAGCGGAAAAAACCAGATTAGCTACGCCTAGGTCACGAATCTCGGCCCTGGATACATCAGTAGCAGAGGCATTTTATCTATTTGAAATAGTCGGTTGGCAGTAGCAGGGGATACAAAAGCAATTTTTGATATATTTTCAAGTCTATATATCATAATCTAAATTTCGGATCTTAAAAATATCAGATTGTCAAGCCAGTCGATAGGGAAAGTATTGACTGACTCTTGCTGGCTTGCTGCAAGCTTAATTATTGCCGACTAGCGAGCTAGGCAACTTGAATAATTTTTGCGCATTGCAGGTAGTTTGCTTTGCTAGCTCAGAAAGCGATATGCCTCTTAGCTCGGCTACATGCTCGGCTACATGGCGGACAAAAGCGGGCTGGTTGCGCTTTTCTTTTCGTTTGGGCACCGGGGAAAGAAAGGGGCAGTCGGTTTCAACTAGCAGTCGGTCGCTCGGCACCATCTGAGCTGATGCTTTTACCTGAGTCGCGTTCTTGAACGTAACAATGCCGCTGAAGCTGACAAAAAATCCCAGATTTAGAAACCGCTGAGTTTCTTCTGGGTTGCCTGTCCAGCAATGCATGACGCCTTTTACTGGCCCATTGGCCTCAAAAAACGTTGTTAGCACTTTGGCCATTTCATCAGCTGCGTCTCGGCAGTGAATAATCACTGGCAAATCTAGAGACTGTGCAATTTTGAGCTGCGCGATGAACGCTTCTTCTTGCACTGCCTTGTCGTCAGCTTTAAAGAAATCCAAGCCCATTTCGCCAATAGCGACAACTTTACTGTCCGATGCAGCGAGACGGGCGATCGCCTCAGCCGTATCAGGCCTCCACTTATCCATATCTAAAGGATGAAGACCGACCGCGATAGATATTTCTGGATAACGCTGGGCGATCGCCTGAATCTTTGGAAACTCAGCTGGCTCAACACAGGAATGTACTAAATGAGCCACGCCTGCCTCTCTCCATGCCTTAGCAACCTCATCTCGATCAATATCGTAGGAATCAAAGTTAAGGTGGACGTGAGTATCGACTAGGCGAAGGGTCATATAGCTCAATAAAGCTCGCTATGTGATTGAGGATGCTTGACTAGTTTTTTCCGGCTAGTTTTTTGGCTTTACGCTTTCTGTCTAGCTATGCACTTACAGCCTGCTCATCTTTCTTTCTGGCTTTGGCGATTTGCGACTTGCGTCTAGCGCCTGCATTACGATGCAAAACGCCTCGCTTCACGGCCTTGTCAATTTTGCTGTAAGCCGCAGACATGCGCTCGTCTACTAGCTTTGTGTTTTCGTCAGAGGGGTTGCTCTCAAGCGTTTCAAGCGCCTCGTGATAGCGTTTGGTCAACGTCTTCACAGCAGACTTGTACGCTTTATTACGCAACCGATTCCGCTCTGCAACTCGAATTCGTTTAATCGCAGATTTAGTATTTGCCACGGCTTGCCCTTAATCAATTCAGTAAGACTATTAGAATTAGCAATCATAGCATCGAATTGATTGTGTGGGGCATTCGTTCGCTCGCGCGATTTTTGCTTGCCCATTCAAAAAAGTCTCACGAGCAGGTCGCCGCTTAGAATTCCACGCTAAGCTGGTAGAAGCCGCAACCACCTGTTTTGCGACTGTTACCTCAACCTTCTTCCCCACATGCTGCGAATTATCCATCAGCTAAGTGAAGCGAGATCAGAGCTTCGACGAATATGCGATCGCACTCACGATACCCAGGTCACGGACAAGGAAAATACGGTTCGTGAGATCGTCACGGCGGTGCAGAAAACGGGTGACGAGGCGCTGATTCACTACACCGAAAAGTTTGATCGGCAGCGGCTGACCGCTAAGACGCTGCGAGTCGATGGGGCCAGCATGGATGCGGCTTATCAGCAGATCTCCCAAGATTTGCTTAAGGCCATTCAAAAAGCCTGTAAAAATATCGAGCGATTCCATCGCCAGCGGTTGCCCAAAAGCTGGGTTACCTTTGAGGACAATGGCGTGGTGCTCGGCAAACGCTACACGCCGGTTGAAAAGGCCGGTATTTACGTTCCTGGTGGGCGAGCGAGCTACCCGAGTACGGTTATGATGAACGCGATTCCAGCAAAAGTCGCGGGGGTGTCGCGAATTGTGATGGTGACCCCCATTGGCGCGGATGGCAGCTTGAGTCCGGCCGTGCTTGTCGCCGCTCAAGAAGCGGGTGTGGAAGAGATTTATCAGGTGGGTGGGGCGCAGGCGATCGCCGCGTTAGCCTATGGCACCCAAACGATCCCCAATGTAGATGTCATTACTGGCCCAGGCAATATCTACGTCACGCTGGCCAAAAAGCAGGTTTATGGCACGGTCGGCATTGATTCTTTGGCTGGGCCTTCTGAGGTGCTGGTCATTGCGGATGGCACGGCGAACCCTCAGCATGTTGCCGCCGATTTGCTAGCCCAAGCAGAACACGATCCGATGGCCGCGGCCGTGCTGATTACCACGGAAGACGCGCTAGCTCAAGCCGTTGCCATCGAGGTAGAAAAGCAGCTAGCACAGCACCCGCGCCAGGTACTGACAGAAAAGGCGATCGCTCACTACGGCGTTGCCATTGTGGTCGATAATCTATCCACCGCCGCCGAGCTATCGAACCTTTTTGCCCCAGAGCACCTAGAACTCGAAATTGCCGATCCCTGGGATTTACTCAACCACATCACCCAGGCAGGCGCAATTTTCTTAGGGCACGATACGCCCGAAGCCGTGGGTGATTACATCGCGGGGCCTAACCACACATTGCCGACATCGGGGGCCGCTCGCTATGCGTCTCCGCTAAGTACAGAGACCTTTATGAAGCACACCAGCTTGGTTCAGTATTCTAGAGCGGCGCTAGAAGGTATTGCGACTGACATTGATGTGCTCACTCAAGCCGAAGGACTGCCTTCCCACGGCGACTCAGTTCGGATGCGCCTAGAGAACAAGTAGAGGATAAGTAGAGGATAAGTAGAGGGCAAAAGGACAAGTAAATAACAAGAGGACAAGTCTTAGCCGTGAGAGAACGAGAAAGGCAGCGCGCTACTTTTGTAAGGTTGCTGGCCTCTGAGGGTGCGCGTCATAAAATAGAGCGGGACGGGTTCTTGTAGCTTTACGGTGATGGGCACGGAATTGGGAGAGGCGCGATCGCCAACTTGTAGAACTCGATGACGTTGATAGCCCGAGGCGCTCGGCTGTTGATAAAGGTTTAGCTCAATGCTGTGGCTTTCGAGTGACCAGTAATTAGAGATGCCAGCTTGAGCATAGAGCTGGGTGCGGGACTTATCGGCTGAGTCTTCTACCATGTCGATAATCCAGACAGTGTTTGAATTTGATAAGCCCTCTGATCCAAGCTCCTCGCTGCGGCCTTTACAAACTAGAATGGCAGGTTTCAAATAGCTAAACTCGCTTAGCTGAACTGGGGACCTTACATGCACCTCAAAACGGCTCTTTTCAGCGGGAGCTGTCTCTAAACTTTCTGCCGATTCCACCTTTAAAAAATGCTGAAGCTGCCACTGTACTAATCGCAGCATCCGCATCTGTTCTGGGCTAGTGGGCAATGAGCAGATCTTCCCCTCAACGAGTTCAAACCGATCTTGCTCTGCTTCTGGCTGCTGCTGAATCCATTGGCAGAATTGATCGACTGAAAGCTGCTTAGTTGAAAGCTTTTTAGAGGTTGTTTTACGATTAGAGTCGTGCAATGTCATGGCGTCTAAGGCATCGAATGCGCATCTATCACCATAGCGCTGAGCGCAGCTTTTTCAGTTGATGAGTCTCGGCTGATGGCTATTTTTCAGCTGCCCGTGGTTTCGGATAATCGCCCAAGGCTTCTCTGTTGCTAGCGACCCACTTTACAATGTTTTTTGCCATCAAGGATTTGTGACGAATTGCTCGCAGCGCTTTGGTCATATCTAGCTCGTTGGCAGTTTCAGGATGAGACAGATCGAACATGCCAGTGGTCACCAGATCAATCACCCCAAACTCAGAGTCCATGCAGGTAAACGTATCCAAAAAATGCAGCGCACTCTCCCAACAAGGTGGATTAATGTTCAGTTCTGTATCGGTTGCCCACATTGTGTTCACTCGTTTACCTGGTTCTTCCCAAAAAGCAAAATTTGCGATCGCGAGTACTCGCGCCATCAGCCTTGTTTGCCCAAAGCCTTAATGCCCTACAACAGTGAAGCTGTAGGTTCAGCGTTTATGCATTGACTAGCCTTTCTCTACATCAAAACCTCATCTAAATGACTCGGTAGAACTCGAAAACTTCTCTTTTTCTAATTCTGATGATTGACATACTCCCCGGCCTAAAGGCGCGGAGATTCTCCGGCTAGAAGCACCAATCAAGCTGTACTTCGCACGGTTGGCTAGACGCATCACCGGGCACCGCTAGCAAGCTAGACTTCTGCGCCCT
>JBBSOB010000159.1:0-10813 GCA_038260205.1 Phormidesmidales cyanobacterium | reverse complement strand
TGCCAGTCTTCGGGCTTCATGCGCAGCAGCAGCGTATCGCGGGTAATGCCTGCGTTGTTAACCAGTACGTCAATGCGGCCAAACTTGTCCATGGTGGCTTTGATCAGCGCATCGACCTGATCGGCTTTGGATACATCGGCTTGGAGCGCGATCGCACTCCCTCCATTACCCTCAATTTGTTTCACCACTTCATCTGCCGCGCCGCTAGAACTGGCATAGTTCACCACCACGTTTGCGCCTTCGCCCGCCAGCGCTAGCGCCGCCGCCTTACCAATCCCTCGTGACGAGCCTGTAATAATGGCAACTTGATCCGTTAGCGCTCCAGCCATGGTGATGAAATCCTCACGCGTCTTAAAAATTTTCTCAATCACTGTAATCTTTCCGGGGGTAGGGAATCAATTTTCATTGAATTTTCAACCCAAGTCGGCATCTCGGATCGGCATTCCGGATCGGCATCTCGAATCGGCAACGGATAGACCGCGCTCTTAAAATATTGCGGATAAAGTAGTGCTGCGGATAAAGTGCTGCGGATTAAAGTATTGAGAAATTGCGAAACAAATTTCCCATCTTGAGAGTAGGCCAGTAGCATGAAGAGGTTCTTATCCTTCTTTCTAAACCCATGGCAGTCAAACAGCAATTCAGCAGCTTCGAGGAGCTAGTGAGCGGTTCCGATAAGCCCGTTTTGGTCGATTTTTATGCCGACTGGTGCGGCCCTTGTCAGATGATGGCAAAAATTTTGACGCAGGTTAGCGCGGACATGAAGGACGAAATTAAGGTCGCTAAAGTAGACACAGAGCGTTATCCCGAACTGGCTTCTCAGCACAAGATCCATGCGCTGCCGACATTGGTACTGTTTAAGGACGGTCAGCCGATTGATCGAATTGAGGGTGTGGTGACGGCTGACCAGTTGGCCAGCCGAGTGCGTGGTGTGTTGGGTGGTGAAGCATAACTTTAGTGCGGCGATCGCTTTAGGTGGCAATCTGGGCGACTCGCAGCGCATTTTATCTGAGGCGATCGCTGCTGTAGATCAGATCCTAGAAATTTCGGTCACGGCGCGATCGCATTTCTATCGCACTGCGCCCGTCGGCCCGCCCCAGCCCGACTACATCAATGCCTGCATTCTGGTCGAAACAGAACTCAGCCCCCTGGCGCTGCTGCATCAGCTACTGTCTATTGAAAATCAGTTTGGTCGGGTGCGGCAGGTGCGCTGGGGAGCCAGATCGCTGGATTTGGATTTGCTTTTTTATGGCGATCGCACCCTGGATATTTGGGGCCTCACCGTTCCGCATCCGCGCCTGCACGAGCGCCCTTTCGTGCTGGTGCCGCTCATGGACATTGCGCCCAATTGGCAGCATCCTGTTTTGCATCAAACCACTACCCAGCTTTTGGCCCAGCGATCCACGGCTGGCGTAGAACGATTGGGTCTGCGACTCGCTTCAGAAGAAGCTTTGCCAGCGCCCACCCCGCAAAAAATCACTCCTTAAAATTAAAGTCCGTCATTATGCCCTTAGGAACAGAACCCCCCGAGCAGCTAGACCAGCGATTGTTTTACCAGGGGGCAAAATTTAGCTTTGGCGTCAACAAGCTCCGACTCCCCAACGGCAACGTGGGCTATCGCGAATGTATTTTTCATCCTGGCGGCTCCATGGCCGTTCCCGTAACCGATGACGGGCAGTTTGTGATGGTGCGTCAGTATCGCTTTGCCATGCAGGGAAGGCTGTTGGAATTTCCGGCGGGTACGGTAGAAGTGGGGGAAGAACCGCTGGCGACGGTGCAAAGAGAGATTCAAGAAGAAACGGGCTATAAAGCCGCCACCTGGCAATCACTTGGAGATTTTCCGAATGCGCCGGGTTACTCAGATGAGATTATTTATGCTTATCTGGCAACCGATTTAGAAAAGCTAGAGAATCCGCCTGACGCCGACGAAGATGAAGATATTGAAGTCGTGCTGATGGACGCAGATGCTTTAGAAAAAGCAATTTTAGCAGGCGTGCCGATTGATGCTAAATCCATTGCGGCCTTTTATATGGCACGGGCACGATTGTCCTAATGTCGAAACAGTATTGCAATAGCGCTGAAATAGCGCTGAAATGGCATCTAAAATAGCGCCGAAAACCTATCTCTGTAAACCTATCTCTGTATAGACAAACTCGCTACCATAAGGCGCGATAATTTCTCACAAGAATCACAAGCAGTGGATTAAGGGTAAGGCATGGCGGACGAACTGGTGCTGTTTTGGCATCGTAAGGATTTGCGGATTCGAGATAATTTGGGACTGGCGGCGGCGCGCGATCGCACCCCCAAAGTGATCGGCGTATTCTGCTTAGATCCGGGTATTTTAGACGGCGACGACATTGCCCCGGCTCGCGTTACCTACATGATTGGCTCACTGGCCGAACTGCAAAAAAGCTACCAATCTGCGGGGAGCGAGCTGTTAATTTTAAAGGGCAATCCTAAAAAAGCAATTCCCCAACTAGCCAATAAATTAGAAGCCGCCGCCGTCTACTGGAATCGCGATGTAGAGCCATACGCCCGTCAGCGAGATACCGACGTTGCCGCGGCCCTAAAGAAAAAAGAGATTGAGCGCTGCACTCAGTTTTGGGATCAGCTCATGAACGATCCAGATACAATTAAGACCGGCGGCGGCGATCCGTATAAAGTGTATACGCCGTTTTGGCGGAACTGGCTCAAACATGAGAAACAGCCGCCCGTTGAGGCATTAAGCGATGCAACCGGATTAAGTCCGCACGAGAAGGCGTTGGCAAACGATGCGGGTAATATTGAGCTACCAACGGCAGAAGCTTTGGGATACGAGTGGGCGCATGAGCTGCTGCTAGCACCGGGAGAGCAGGCGGCTTTAGCGCAATTAAAGGCATTTTGTGAGAGCGATCGCGCGATCGCAGAATACAACGAACAAAGGGACTTTCCTGCAATTTCAGGCACCTCCACCCTCAGCGCCGCTCTCAAGTTTGGCACCCTTGGCATTCGCACCGTATGGGCCGCCGCCGCCGATACCTACAGCCGTGCTCGCAGCGACGAAACGAGAGAGAACGTTCGCACCTGGCAGCAAGAACTCTGCTGGCGAGAGTTTTACCAAAGCGTGATGTACTTTTTCCCAGCGCTAGCCGAAGGCCCCTACCGCGAACCGCTCAAAGACTTTCCCTGGGACAACGATGAGACTTTATTCAAAGCCTGGTGCGAAGGTAGAACGGGCTATCCAATTGTGGACGCAGCGATGCGACAGCTCAACACCACAGGCTGGATGCACAATCGCTGCCGGATGATCGTAGCCAGCTTTCTCACCAAAGATTTAATTATCGACTGGCGCTGGGGTGAGAAATACTTTATGCAAAAGCTCTACGACGGCGATTTGTCTTCTAATAACGGCGGCTGGCAGTGGAGCGCCTCTAGCGGAATGGATCCGAAGCCCTTGAGAATTTTCAATCCGGCGAGTCAAGCAAAAAAGTACGATCCAGATGCGGAGTACATTCGCGAATGGGTGCCAGAGATTCGGCACTTAGATACAAAACTGTTAATTTCGGGAGAGATCTCAGAGAAAGCGCTAGAAGGAACAGATTACCCTAAGCGAATAGTTGAGCATAAAGAGCAACAGGCTATCTTCAAAGAGCGGTATAAAGACCAGAAAAAATAGCGATCTTGCTCTAGCAGTTTTCATCTAGCGATTTTATAGCTAGCCCGAGAAGCAGGCATTTCGAGTGGAATCAACGCTCCGTGCAGGATAAAAAACATGTCACTATTGCTAATGCCTGATGATTGCTTGATAATTGCCTGATAATTGCCTGATAAGTTGGCGAAACACAGGCAGTGCAAGGAATTTCTTTGTATTACCTGTGGAAGATCGTACAACACTCCTGAGTACTCACTTCCATGGAACAACTACAATACAATGGCTCAATCGAGATCCTGAGCGCGCCTTCTAAGACCAAGTCAGATGCCATTCCGCTACCCTCACTGCTGCCTTCTTTTGCCTGCGCAATGCAGAGAAGTTTAGCGCATATAGACGAATACAATGTGCCAGTGGTTCTCGATATTGGCTGCGGCAGCAAGTCAGATATCGCCCGTTTTTTTAAGGGTATTAAAATCCCAGCGATCGTTCACGGCGCAGACTTAGACACCTACTCGCTTAAAAACAAAGACGTAGAACAGGTTTTTTTATGCGATGCCGCAGACATGCCCTTCGAAGATGGTTCCTACGATCTTGTCTTTTCTCAATTTTTACTAGAGCATGTTAAAGATTCTCTAACGACCCTCAAATCTATTGCCCGGGTAACCGCAAAAGGTGGTCTAGCAACGCTACTTATACCTAATCCGACTTCGCCAGCCGCGATTGTTACGAAGCTCACCCCCTTTGGATTTCACCTCTTCTTCAAGCGGCATATCCAAGGGTACGACAACGTAAGCGAAAATACATTTCCAACGACCTTCGACTTTAAGTCAATTAGCAAGTTGAAAGGCCAGATGGAGGAAGCTGGCTTTAGAGATGTCGAAGCCGTGTTTATTTCGGAGCTGTATTTCCGATTTAGGTTGCGCCCCGTTTTAGGCCGATTGGCGATTCTATACACGCGCGCTATTACAGCGCTAAAACTGGATTTTTTAAAGTCTTCGGTTGTGATGGTAGGAACGAAGGCTTGATACCGCTTCCGCTTGCGTGCTTCATTGCGCGATGAAATATGGTGCAGGGAGCACAAATCTGACGTTAGTCCTGTAGGGTGCTAGCCGTCCGTCACGGTGACGTTGGATGAGTCATATAGGCCGTTACGCTATAGTCAGTTTTGCTCTGGGGTAGCTGGCGCGTGTCATATAGCATCAGTTCTTGACGGTTACCTTGCTGAATGTCTCTGACGGCAATGTGATAGTTAACATAGCCAAAAAGGGGATTGTCGGGATTGGTTTTGTACGCGCGCCCCCAACCTGGAAACCGAGCATTGACGAATAAGTTAGCGTCTGTTGCTTCAAAAGCGGCTCGGGTGGGCGCGGTTGCATTTTGATTGTCAATCCAGGTACTTAGAATTTCGCTGGAGCCACCTTTTGTAGTTCGCATTAGAGGTTCTTTGGTATCGGCGGGGCCAGGATTTTCTGGACGCCACTGCATAATCGAAACCAGCCCGCCCTGGTTGCTTACCAGCGGCTTGTCCAAGGTTTTACCTACATTGAGGTTAAATTGCTTTGCATACATCGCTCCATTCTCTTTGATTTTCACTTGGCCGCTGCCTGCGATGTCCTCAATAAACAGAGTTCCAGGATTGGTTAGGTTGCTAAAGTAGGCATACTGAATGCGACTGGTGTTGGTGTTGTTGTTGAATAACAAGCTTTTTAGCACCAGATTTTTGCTGGAGTTATGCTCGAAAATATTGTGATCCATCGCATTGTCGAAGCTAATGAACTCCAGCGCGTCAAAAACAACGGCACCTCCCGTCGTCTCCTCAATGCGAAAAATGGACTTGCCCGCCATGCCGTTGTAGGACTTCATGCTGGTGCCTAGCCCTAAAACAAATCTCACATTGCCGCGAACGACAATTGTGTCATCGGTTAAATAATCGGTCTGATTGTTCTGATCTGTGGGGGAGGGGAAGTAGATGACTTCTGCGCCGCTATCCATGGCCGATTGAATGGCGAGAGTGTCAGAGTCGAAGTCGTCCGGGTTAGCGCCGAAATCGATAACGCTGGCCCACTTTGCCTGGCTGATGTGCGGATAGGTGGTGTTGGGTGTGGCTTTGAACGGTTGATTGAGTGAGAGGTCTCCATTTGGCAGCGCCTGATAAATCTCGCTGGCGTATTCTTTAAGAGCTGGGCCGGTTTTACGATGATTGAACTGATCGCTGATGGCGGCTCCATAGCCTTGAGTGGTGACATTGCGCGCATAAATCGGCCCGACGGTATTAATGGCTACGGTGCCAGCTTTGCCGCCCTTGAGCTGAGCATTAATTAGGGTAATGCCGCATGAAGAAGGGATGACTGCGGCATCTGGGTTGAAGTCGAAAGTAGGAACACTGTTTTCGCTGGTCAAATTCATGAGGGCGATCGCTCTACCGCCAACGCCAACCCCGCCGCCCCAGCCAAAGTCCTGATTCGAGCTATAGCCTGTATAGCTTTGCTGCGTACAATAGATGCCAGCCGCGTTCTGTTTGATGAGAGAAATGTTTTCGTGAGTACAGCCGCTAGCGGGCACCAAGCCGTAGTCAAAGCCTTCAACCGTGATGTTTTTCAATAAGCCTGGGCAAGATCCACCGCGTTCGGCGACGCCTGCCCAGCCCACCCTGTGAGCATCGGCGGTTTTAATCAGAATGTTTTCGGCGTTGCTTTGGTTGCTGCCGTAGTACGACAAGCCCACCGCACCAGGATTACCCGCACCCACATCCAAGGTAAAATTTCGCATGATGTTTCTAAAGCCCACGCCGTAGAAGTCCTGCTGATTGTCACCGAAGCCGATGAACGCTTTGGGCGCATTGCTATCGGAAAATCCGGCGGCGTTGTTGGCGAGTTTTAAGATGGTGCGATCGCGGCTCTGCCCTTGCAAAAAGAGAAACGCCTGCCACGAAACACTATCTGATAATAAGTAGGTGCCGTTGGGAAAGTACAGCGGGCTGCGAGTAATACTATCTTCTTCCCACAGATCCAAATTGGCGTACTTTTTAATACAGGCTCTAAATGCCTGCGTATTATCGAACCGGCCATTTCCCACTAGGCCGCAGCCACCGCTAGCCACCGATTGCGTGACATTGATCATCGCATCTGCTGGCAGCACAATATCTTCTGCGGTGGCTGTAGTCCCCAAAACGCTCATTGAAAGGAATACGCTAAAGAGTAATCCCAACAATAAGTATGCAGCGCTTCGATAGCGGGAAGACATAAGCGAATCTCGCACTTTTGCGAAAATAAGCTCTACAGCAATCTACGCCTCCATCCGGACAGTCTCTAGCCGCTATGCGCTCTTTTTGCCAATCACCGCCCGGTGTCTCGGCGTGCTTTCAACAATTTCTGGGGCCTCAAAACCAACAGATTGAAAAGTCTCTTTGATATCCAACGCAAAATACTGATCGAGATATGGCTCTGTGCTCTTAAGCAGCGTGAGAATATAAGGCGGCATTTGGGCATAGATCTCGCTTTGCGGGTTCATGTCCATGATGGCAAAGTAGCCGCCCGGACGCACGAGACGATAGGCTTCGGCAATGATGTCTTCAGCGGCGGAAGCGGGCAATTCATGAAACATCAGACAAGAAGATACTAAGTCGGCAGAGTTGGCCGGTAGCCCCGTTTTTTCAGCCATTGCGTGAACCCATTGAATAGGGCTAAACTGCGCTCTGTTTTCGGTGCGCTCTGCATGTTGCGCCACCGTGAGGAAGTAGGGCGAAAGGTCTACGCCGGTAGCAGCTGCGTTGGGAAAGGTGTCTTGCAAAGTCATGGTGCTGCGGCCGACGCTACAGCCTAAGTCAATCATGCGCTCAGGGGGCTGATCGAGCTTGGCTTTCAAAATTTGGTGATAAGCCTGACGCAAGTTCGCATCGCCGTTGATACCGGCGCGGTCGTCGCCTTCGGGCCAGATTCGAGCATGGACAGCGCGAGCGGCAACATCTACTTCCATGGCCGGGAGCCAGCCCAAGTTGCCTTCATCGTAGGCGTGAAAGCTAGTGGTGTAATAGCGAGGGTATTTGAGATTGGGATTGGCGATCGCGCTCAACTCCTCTTCCCAGCGCTCATCCATCTCGGCCTCAGACGCTCTTGCCCTCAGCGCTTTGACCTCATCACGCCAATACACACCCATCGTTTCAGCTCTGTCCATCATCATGGTGCGAGCTTTGTTTTTGGCAAATTTGGCCAGCGGCTTTACCGAGAGTAGGCCATTAATGAGTTTGGAGGATATCTGTGAAGAGATCGCAGTCATAGTGCTTCAAAGCGAAAGGATACAGCCGAGGCAGTTTGCATTATCTCAAACCTCGCCCAAAGCGACACAAAAACGTTTCAATTCTGTGAAGAACCGGCAAATTGGTCGAGCGCCCAGTTTCTCATCAAACCGCTAAACTAAATCTTGGTGAACTCTTTGCTTTTCGCTTTCCTACCACCCTCTCAAATATGCCAAACTCCGCATTCGATATCGCTGGCCGCAAACCTTTCGAACTCCCAGGCGCGTACCCTCACTACAACCCAGATCGGCCTGGACAGGTAGAGCATATCGCGCTGGACTTGGCCTTTGATATTCCTAACAAAAGCTACAGCGGCACCTGCAAAGTCCGCATCGCGCCCGTTGTAGACGGCACCGATCGACTCACCATGGACGCGGTTGACCTAAAAATTACGTCCGTTAAAGTCGGCAAAATCGCCCAAGAATTTGACTACGACGGCGAGCAAATTCACATTCGCCTAGCCCAGCCTGCAAAGTTGGGCAAATCCTTTACCCTCATCATCGAATACGCGGTAGAAAATCCTCAGCGCGGCATCTACTTCATCGGCCCCGACCAGCACTACCCCGACAAGCCCGTGCAGGTGTGGACACAGGGCGAAGATGAAGACTCTCGCTTTTGGTTCCCCTGCTTCGACTATCCAGGTCAGCTCGCCACCTCCGAGATTAGGGTGCGCGTGCCTAAAAAATACATCGCCGTGTCCAATGGCGAACTGATAGAAACTGAAGCCGATGGCGCAGATAAAATCTATCACTGGAAGCTCGATCAGGTACATCCTAGCTATTTGATGACGCTGGCGATTGGTGAGTTTGCCGTGATTGAAGATGAGTGGCAGGGCAAGCCCGTCCGCTACTACTTTGAAAAAGGGCGCAAGGCCGAAGCTAAGCTGACGATGGGCAAAACGCCACAGATGCTAGAGACGCTGAGCCGCTGGTTTGGCTACGAATATGCCTTTTCCAAATACGATCAGGTGTGCGTGGCCGACTTTATTTTCGGCGGCATGGAAAACACCACCACTACGCTGCTAACCGACCGCTGCCTGATCGACCAGCGGGCTGCCATCGACGACGAGCGGGCCGAAACCTTAGTAGCCCACGAGCTAGCTCACCAGTGGTTTGGCGATTTGGTTGTGATTAACCACTGGTCGCAGGCTTGGGTAAAAGAGGGAGCCGCCACCTATTCGGAAGTGCTGTGGGTAGAAGAAACCAAGGGCAAAGAAGAGGCGTTTTACTATCACCTCAATCATGCTCGGGCCTACCTAGATGAAGATAAAAGTCGCTATAGTCGGCCGCTGGTAAAGCATATCTACCGGGAGGCGATTGAGCTGTACGACCGGCATATTTAGGAGAAGGGATCGTGCGTGTATCACATGATTCGGATGGAGCTAGGCGATGAACTGTTTACCAGATCGCTCTCCACCCTGCTCAAAAAACACGCTCACAGCACCGTCGAAACCATTGATCTGCTCAGAGCCATTGACGAATCTACTGGCCGCAACCTGCGCTATTTATTCGATCAGTATGTGTATCGTGGGGGACATCCCGACTATAAGGTGGGCTATAGCTGGGATGGCGATAGCAACCTGGCGAAAATTACCGTCACTCAAACTCAGGTGGAAGATGGAAAGTCGCAGGTGCAAGAGGGCTTGTTTGACTTGAAAGTGCCGATTGGGTTTGGGTATGTGGGCAACAACGCCGAAGCTACCAGCGGCGAAGTCAAATCGTTTAAGGTGCGCATTCATCAGCGGGAGCAGGCGCTGTACTTCCCACTAGAGAAAAAGCCCGATTTCATCAGCTTCGACATAGACAATCACCTGCTTAAAACCGTCGAGCTAGACTATCCGATAGCCGAACTCAAAGCGCAGCTTAAATACGATCCAGATGCCATTTCGCGACTGTTTGCGGCAGAGGCGCTGGCGAAAAAAGGCAGTTTGGAAGCGGTAGAAAGTCTTAAAGAGTCTCTTAAAAACGATCCGTTTTGGGCCGTTCGCGCTGAAGTGGCTGAGCAACTAGGCTCTGTGCAGCTCGTGCAGGCAGAGGCGGCCCTGATTGAAGGGTTAGAAGATGAGCATGCTAAGGTGCGCCGGGCAGTGGTGACGGCGCTAGGGGATGTGAAGTCGGTAGAGAGCTACAAAGCGTTAAAATCTGTGGCCAAAAAGGGCGATGAGAGCTATTACGTGGAGGCAGCGGCGGTGCGATCGCTCGGCAAAATCGGCACGGCCACTCTCAACGGCAAAGACAAAGAAAAAAAAGTTCTGAAGCTGCTCGATAACGTTTTGCAAGAGCGAGCTGGCTGGAACGAGGTGGTTCGCAGCGGCGCAATTAGCGGACTGAGCCAGTTCAAAGCCTCCGCAGCGGCGCTCGATTTGCTGCTGCCCTACACTGAACTCGGCGTCTCGCAGCCTCTGAGACTAGCGGCTATTCGCGCTTTGGGCAGCATTTCAACCGGGCAAGAAAAGCAGGCGCTGACTCGAATTTTAGACCGTTTAGAGTCGCTGTCTCGGGAGGACTTTTTCCTGACTCAGGTGGCTACGGTGGGCGCACTCAGCCAGATGGAAGCGCGCGGAGCCGTCGATATTTTGCAGCGGATAGCCACACATTCTCCGGACGGTCGGGTGAAAAGGCGGGCCGACGAAGCCGCCCAAAAAGTACAGAAAAAACTGGGGTCGGATCAGGCCATTGTCGATTTGCGTCAGGCACTAGATGAAGTTAAGCAGACAAACAAAGCGTTGAAGAGCCGGTTGGAGTCGTTGGAGGCTAAAGCCAACCTAGAGAAAAAGCCCAAGAAAAAGCCAAAGAAGAAATCAGAGAAAAGGCCCAAGGAAAAACCAGAGAACGAGCCAGAGAAAAAATCAGAGAACAAGCCAGAGAAAAGATCAGAGGAAAAACCAGAGG
>JBBSOB010000158.1:0-10839 GCA_038260205.1 Phormidesmidales cyanobacterium | reverse complement strand
TACATGTGCTGAGCGACCAGGGAAGTAATCACTCCCAAAGAAGCCAGCGCCAAAGCGAGCTGGAAGTGCAGCGAATTGTTCAGCGTGTCGTAGAGACCTTTGTGACCAGCCCCTAACGCGCCACCAAAGGGCGTACCCTCAGGCGGACGGTGAGTGGCCAGAATCTCCTTGATGCTGTGACCGATACCGAAGTTCGTCCGGTACATGTGGCCAGCGATGATGAAGATGACGGCGATCGCCAGATGGTGATGCGCCATATCCGTCAGCCAGAGAGACTCTGTCTGCGGGTGGAAGCCACCCAAGAAGGTCAAAATCGCCGAACCGGATCCTTCACCCGTGCCAAAGATGTGACTAGCCGTATCCGGGTCTTGAGCGTAAACGCCCCAGTTGCCCGTGAAAAACGGCTTGAGACCAGCGGGGTGAGGCAATGTCGTCAGGAAGTTATCCCAGCCGACATGCTGACCGCGAGACTCAGGAATCGCCACATGTACCAGGTGACCCGTCCAGGCCAAAGAGCTGACGCCAAACAGACCAGCCAGGTGGTGATTCAGGCGAGATTCAGCATTCTTAAACCAGGACAAGCTCGGACGGAACTTGGGCTGCAGATGCAGCCAGCCCGCGAACAGCATCACTGCTGCCAGGCCCAACAGGCCCACCGCGCCAATGTACAGGTCGCCATTCGTGCGCATACCGATGGTGTACCACCAGTGATATACACCCGAGTAAGCGATGTTGACCGGGTTGCTTGCGCCAGCTTGGGTGAACGCATCCACCGCAGGCTGACCAAAGTGAGGATCCCAAATCGCATGTGCGATCGGTTTCACATTGAGCGGATCTTGCGTCCACTGCGGAAAGTTGCCTTGCCAAGCGACGTGGAACAGGTTGCCTGAGGTCCAGAGGAAAATGATCGCCAGGTGACCGAAGTGAGAGGCAAAGATCTTTTGGTAAAGATTCTCCTCTGTCATCCCGTCATGGGTTTCAAAGTCGTGAGCCGTGGCAATCCCGTACCAGATCCGACGAGTGGTCGGGTCTTGCGCTAGCGCTTGGCTAAATTTAGGGAATTTAGTTGCCATAAGTTATGCGAGTCCTCCGCGCTCCTTAACCTACTGTTATCATTCGAGCCAGGAAGAATGCCCATGTGGTAGCGATCCCTCCTAAGAGGTAGTGAGCCACGCCCACAGCTCGGCCCTGAGTAATGCTCAGTGCGCGAGGCTGGATAGCCGGAGCCACTTTCAACTTGTTGTGAGCCCACACAATAGACTCAATCAATTCCTGCCAGTAGCCGCGACCACTAAAGAGGAACATGAGGCTGAAGGCCCAGATGAAGTGGGCACCCAAGAACATCAGACCGTAAGCCGACAGTGCCGAACCGTAGGTGTTGATGACCTGAGAAGCTTGCGCCCACAAGAAGTCGCGCAACCAACCGTTGATGGTGATTGCACCTGCGGCAAAGTTACCGCCAGTGATATGCGAAACCGTACCGTTATCCGATACCGTGCCCCACACGTCTGACTGCATCTTCCAACTAAAGTGGAAAATCACAATCGAGATGGAGTTGTACATCCAAAACAGACCTAGGAATATGTGATCCCAAGCTGAAACTTGGCATGTACCGCCCCGACCTGGACCATCGCAAGGGAAGCGGAAGCCTAACTCAGCCTTATCAGGGATGAGACGAGAGCTACGCGCATACAGCACACCCTTCAGAAGAATGAGCACCGTTACGTGAATGGTAAAGGCGTGAATGTGGTGAACCATGAAGTCAGCGGTGCCCAACTGAATAGGCATCATTGCGACCTTGCCACCGACAGCAACGACGTCGCCGCCGAATGCATAACTAGCCGGAGCTAGGGCGTTAGGCGCAGTGCCGCCAGCAGCAACGGCTGCGGTGTGCAGTCCTTGGATCCACTGAGCGAAGATGGGCTGAAGCTGAATTGCCGTGTCCGAGAACATGTCTTGGGGACGACCCAACGCCTGCATGGTGTCATTGTGAATGTATAGACCAAAGCTATGGAAGCCGAGGAAAATACAGACCCAGTTAAGGTGAGAAATGATAGCATCGCGGACTCTGAGAACGCGGTCGAGCACGTTGTTGACATGCTTAGCCGGGTCGTAGTCGCGAATCAGGGCGATCGCAGCGTGAGCACCCGCACCGACGACTAGGAATCCACCAATCCACATATGGTGAGTGAATAGCGACACCTGAGTCGCGTAGTCCGTCGCCAAATAGGGATAGGGAGGCATCGCATACATATGCTGTGCCACGATAATTGTCAGCGAACCTAGCAGAGCCAAGTTCAAAGCCAGCTGGGCATGCCAAGAACTCACGAGGAATTCAAACATACCAACGTGACCTTCGCCGCCAAACAGAAGCGGATCGCCTTTATGGTTATCCAAAATCTGCTTGATATTGTGACCAATACCCCAGTTCGTGCGGTACATATGACCTGCGACCAAGAACATCACAGCGATCGCTAGGTGATGGTGCGCAGAGTCAGATAGCCACAAACCGCCTGTCACCGGATTCAATCCACCTTTAAAGGTGAGAAAGTCCGAATAAGCAGCCCAGTTCAGCGTAAAGAAGGGCTTTAGACCTTGAGCAAAGCTAGGATACAGCTCCGCCATCAAGGCCCTGTCCAAAATAAACTCGTGAGGCAGCGGGATGTCCTGAGGAGCAACGCCCGCGTCCAGCAGCTTGTTAATAGGCAAGGACACATGGATCTGGTGACCTGCCCAACCCAGAGAACCTAGACCCAGCAAACCTGCCAGGTGGTGGTTCAGCATGGATTCAACGTTCTGGAACCACTCCAACTTAGGAGCAGCCTTGTGATAATGAAACCAGCCTGCATAAAGCATCAAACCGGCCATTACCAGACCACCAATGGCGGTGCAGTAAAGCTGGTTCGAGTTAGTAATACCGGAGGCACGCCAGAGCTGAAACAGACCAGACGTGATTTGAATGCCGTGGAAGCCGCCACCTACGTCGGCGTTCAGGATTTCCTGACCAACGATAGGCCAAACGACCTGAGCACTCGGTTTGACAGCCAGCGGATCGGCCATCCAGCCTTCAAAGTTCGAAAAACGAGCGCCATGGAAGTACATGCCGCTCAACCAAATGAACACAACGGCCAGGTGGCCAAAATGAGCACTGAAAATCTTGCGCGAAATATCTTCTAGGTCACTGGTGTGGCTGTCGAAGTCATGAGCGTCGGCGTGGAGATTCCAAATCCAGGTCGTAGTTTTAGGTCCGCGCGCCAGGGTCCGGTCAAAATGACCTGGCTTAGCCCACTTCTCAAAAGAAGTTGGGGTGGGGTTTCTATCGACTACAACTTTAGCTTTTGGAGTTGCCTCCCGCTCTCGCGGGGTAGTTGTCATGGAGACTCTCATCTCTAGACAGAGAAAGAACGGCACCTAGTCAACCGCAAATGGCTTCGAGATTAATCCAGCTTTCATAACTCCGTTTTTAGGCGGTAAGCGATGGATTCAAAAACAACGGTAAAAGCGAAAGGCGCTCTTTAAGCTGCTTGCCTCAAAACCACAGGGGTTCTAGGAATGTTCTCACGTATTATAGTCACGAGTTTGCAACCAGAAACCGACAAGTTAACAATAGTTCAACCACCAGGAAACCCGATTTCATCAGGGTTTCAACGGCAAGTTATACATAATTGGCAAGAACAGAGACAATTACTTTAACAAAACGCAATATTATTTCTAGCGAGCGAGAGAATAGGCGCTTAGCACTGTTTTTGGAGCAAAACTATAGGATTTGTTCGAGGTCGCTGATAGATTGGCGGGTTCTTTTTTGAATATTTGTGTAGTTAAAAGAAGTTTGTTTTCGTTTCTGATTTAAATCTCCTAGTCGTTTGTTAAGGACTTCGTCTTGAGGATTGGAGGCTTCCTGTTAGAACTGGTCTGGCTTAGAGAACGGCTTCTGTAAAAAAGTTTTAGATAATTCTCCAGTTTGGTAACAGAGATGAGCATCTAGCGACGCTGTCTACTACGATCAGAATCTAACGAGCACTTGACGATGCAGATTGTGGATTTTGGGTACAGATAAGCTATGGCGATTTTCTTACAGAGAGGCTGCACTAACGCACCCGAAACATGTTCTCAGTTTGCGATCGCCGTAAAAGCCATCACCTTCACCTGGCTTAAACGGGTAACGCAATGGGTCGCCGTCGCCGTTTTCTGCTTAGCCACTGGCTGTACTCAGGTCAATTCCTCTGTTCATCTTTTAGAGCTTCCTGATCGCCCTACTGGTAATGAAGTGAGAGCGCTCAGCGGCGATATTAGCGAAGTTGCGCCGCCCGCCGTCTTTCTAGACCTGACTAATCTTGCCAGCGATCTACGGCCTCAGGTTGAAATTACTTATCCCCAGCCCAATCAAACCCTCAACGAAACCGAGTTCGCTGCCAAAATTGGGCTACGCGGTCTCTCTATATATAAGGAAGAAAAAACTCAGCTTGGCCCGCACCTGAAAGCCATCCTCGACAACCAGCCCGCTCGCGATATTTACGATCTAGACGAGCCAGTCGCATTTTCTGAGCTTTTGCCCGGTAGCCATACCCTGAGAGTCTTTGCGGTGCTGCCCTGGGGCGAAAGCTTTAAAAATACAGCCGCCTATGCCCAAACCACCTTTCACATTCTGGCGCCCACCACAGAAAATACGCCCGACTCTAGTTTGCCGCTGCTCACCTATAACGAACCGCAGGGCAGCTTCGGAGCGCAACCCGTTCTACTCGATTTTTATCTCAACAATGCGCCGCTTCACTTAATAGCCGCAGAAAATATAGCCGCAGAAAATATAGCCGCAGAAAATATAGCCGCAGAAAATATAGCCACAGAAAATATAGCCACAGAAAATCCAAGAGAAGACCTGCGCGACTGGCAAATTCGCTGCACCGTCAACGGTCAAACCTTTCTGTTTGATCAGTGGCGACCGGTCTATTTAAAGGGACTTAAGCCAGGTCAAAATTGGGTTCAGCTAAGTCTAGTAGACAAACAAGGCAAGCCAATAGATAACGCGTTTAACAGCACTGTCCGATTGGTCAACTACGATCCTGACATAAAAGATACCCTCTCCAAGCTGGTACGCGGAGAACTCCCCGTTGAACAAATCGGCCAAACGGTCATTCCTGACTATGAGCCGCCTGTTGAGCCACAGATCGTTCCCACGCCCGCAGAGGATGAGAATGCAGTTGAAATTCCTGAACCTTTAATTCTTGAGCCTTTAGAGGAAGCTTTTGAACCAGGTAAAAACAGGGAGTTAGTTCCTGACCGGTTACTGTTGGAGGAAGATAAGTCCTCGCCGCTGCTCGATAATCTGAAAGAAACGGAAAGCTTAGAGGAGACAAAAGACTTAGAAGAAACAAAAAGCTTAGAAGAAACAGAAGGCTTAGAAGAGACAGAGAGGGAAAGTCTCAAGATAGACAATAGTGAAGAAGAGATCCTAGAGAAAGAGATCCTAGAGAAAGAGATCCTAGAGAAAGAGATCCTAGAGAAAGAAATCCTAGAGAAGGAGATCTCAAATAAAGAGATTCTAAATGAAGAGATTCCAGAAGAGCTAGCCGCACCTACAGCAGAGCAAGACATTGATTTTTTAGACCGGTTAGAGGACGCTAACGTCGATCAGGATGAAGCGTTTGAAGCATCAGAGGAAGCTATTCTTGAGACTGAGTCGCCTGTGATCGCTCCTTTTGAACCTGAGCTACCTGAATTTGGATTGCCTGAATTTGGATTACCTGAATCTGGATTACCTGAATCTGAGCCGCCTGCTAAGACTGGGTTCTTAGAACAACTGAGAACCAAATGGAGCGCTTTTCAAAAGGGTCAGATGGAGTCACAGAGCGAAACAAGCCAGCCAGCTAAAGCGCCCGTTGGCCCAAGCACTCAGGTATACACGGATATGGACGAATTGCGCGAAGACACAGAGTCCTCAAACGATTTAAACGAGCCTGCAGATACGATGGAAAGTGCCGAGAGCCAAACGATGGACATCCCCGCGCCTATTGAACCTGAACTTCCTTAAAGTTTTGGATGCGTCTCTAAACTTTAGCTGCGCTTCTCATTGCATTAGTTCCAATTGAGGAGATTAACCTTCTAGGGCGCGATATGAATCAACCTACTTACGCTCTAGGACATCCACAATTGACTTAATCAAAGCCTCTGGCTCCACGGGTTTTGTAATGCACTTTTGAAATCCTGACTGAAGCGCTCGCTGACGATCCAGATCTCTGGCATAAGCGGTTAGGGCGATCGCACGCACAGATCCTCCTTGGTGAGAGGGGCGATCGCGAATTTTTTGAATCAGCATACAGCCGTCCATTTCGGCCATGCCAATATCGCTAACTAACACATCTGGAATAGAGTGATCTAGCGCTTTTAGGGCGGCTGAGCCAGAAGCCGCTACCGTGACCGTCGCACCATTTTGCTCCAGCAAAAATGATTGAAGCTCGCGAGCATCTAGATCGTCATCTACCACTAGAATTTTCAGGTTGCTTAAAACCTGATTGGAATTGCCTACTTTGGCGGCGGCGGGTTCAGCGATCGCCAAAACTCTTTGCTGTCCAATCGGCAGTTGCACCGTAAACGTTGCCCCTTGATCCTCACCCAAACTCTCTACCCCAATGGTGCCTCCATGCATTTCCACAATTTGCTGAACAATCGCTAGCCCTAGCCCTAAGCCACCAAACCTGCGAGTACTCGTGGAGTCGGCCTGACGAAAATACTCAAATACATGCGGCAGAAAATTTGCATCGATTCCTTTGCCGGTATCGTGCATTCGAATTTGAACCGACTGATCGAATTGTCGAAGTTCGACCACGATCTGCCCTCCCGAGGGCGTAAATTTAATGGCATTGGTCAGCAAGTTCCACACCACCTGCTGAAGGCGAGTGGCATCGCCAGAAATAGGAGCTACCGTCGCCTCTAAATCAAGCGAAATCTGAATGTTTTTGGCCTCTGCTGCCAAATGAACCGTTTCGAGCGCGGACGAAATGACAAAGGCCAAGCTGACGGGAGCTGCTCTTAAAGTCAGCTTGCCTTGCATAATGCGAGAAATATCTAAAAGATCTTCAATGAGTTGAACCTGTAGTTTGGCATTGCGCTCAATGGTTTCCAAAGCTTTAGCTTGCTGAGTGGCGTTGAGTTTGCCTTTTTTCAGCAAGCTTGTCCAACCCAAAATAGGATTTAGGGGCGATCGCAGCTCATGAGAAAGCACCGCCAAAAATTCGTCCTTAACCCGGTTGGTCTGGGTCAACGCTTCGGCGCGCGTTTCTAACGCTATAACCAAACGCGATCGCTCTAAAGACACCGCCACTTGATCGGCTAGCACCTGCATAATATGGAGTTCGTCAGGGGTAAAGTAATCGCGCTGGCGAGTGCCTAGTCCCAATGTACCTAAGACGCGATCGCCCACAATCAGCGGATGACTGGCATAGGCTCTCACGCCAATTGACTTCAACGGCAAAGCAAACGGACTATCAGACTCTAGCGCCGCTTCAATAACAATCGGTTGGCGCTGTTGTAGGGCGCACCCACAGATGCCTTGCCCCAATTCTAAAACGTTCGCAGATTCAGCGATTTCGTCCGAGATGCCGCCATAGGCATGAAGCTGAAGCCGCTGTAGTTCTTCCTCAAACAGGTAATTAAAATAAACCTCAAGCTCCAAATAGGTGGAAACGCGAGCAAACAAATTGGCTAAGAAGGCTTGAGGATTCTCGTTTAGCAACAGATCGTTTGCGGTAGTAGAGAGCAGCTTTAGCTGATTGTTGCTAGCTTGCAGCTTCGCCTCCATCTGGTTGCGACTGGTCACATCGCGCGCCATGCAATAAAGCAGTTTTTGCTCCGCAAAGGGCACCATGTTCCACGAAATCCAGCGGTAGGAGCCGTCTTGAGCGCGATAACGATTTTCAAACTCAATCGTAGGCTGGCCCTGGGCAACAGCTTTCACTTCAGCGATCGTCCTCGCCTGATCGTCGGGATGTACGAACGCGATATAAGGCTGGGCGGTGAGCGTTTGTATGCTGTAGCCCAGCGTTTCGGTAAAAGCTGGATTGAGTTGGGTGAAGTATCCGTCGCGATCAATAATCGCCAGCATATCGTGAGACAGTTGGAAGAAGCGATCGCGATCTGCCTCGGCCTGCTTGCGCTCCGTAATATCAGCTAGCGCCCCCGGAAACGAAAGCGGTTTCCCAGCATCGTCATATTCCACCTGGCCCCGCGCCGTCAGCCAACGCTCTTCACCGGTAGCGGTATGCACGCGGTACTCAGAAATGTAAGGTTCACCCGTCTCAATTGCCTGCTGAACGGCGGCTGAAACGCGATCGCGATCATCCTCATGCACAGAGTCAATAAAAAAACTGATCGGCAGCCCTTCAGTAGTCGCACCCGTCGGATCTACGCCAAACAAATGGGCAAACGCAGTACTGACAACGACCCGATTAGTAGGAATATTCCAGCGCCAAACATACGCAGAGCCTGCCGTTAACGCCGTGTCCAACTGCACATGAGTTTTTTGTAGCGCGGCATTGATCTGAGTAATTTGGTCAGCGGCTAGCCTCAGATCTAGTTCATCAACGACCATCGCTGCCAAGTCAATCAGCGTGGCCTGCTGCTCTGCGCTCAAAGCCTCGCGGGGCCGAACGTCCAATAGACACAGCGTCCCTAGATTAAAGCCACCCTCGGTAACTAAGGGCGCACCCGCATAGAATCTCACGCCCGGCTCACATTGCACAAACGGATTGCAGGCAAAGCGATCATCTAGCCTAGCATCTGGCACAATTAGCGGCTCCTCCGCCAATATCGCAAAACTACAAAGCGTCGCATTGCGCGGCACCTCACAAGCATCAAACCCCACAGAAGACTTGAACCAAGCCTTCGACTCATCAACCAAAGAGATCAGCGCAGTCGGCACATCAAATAACCGCGCTGCCAGCCTAGTAATGCGATCAAAGGCTACTTCAGGAGATGTATCAAGCACTCTGTAGCGATGCAGCGCTCTCAAACGCTCAGTCTCATTCTCTGGCACAGGCGTGCTGGGCTTTTGCGGCAAGGCGTCGGGCATATTTTAAGGTGCTGAATTTAGGAGCAATATCGAATGCTTCCTACGAAGTCTTTATTCTATCAATTCGACGAGGCATTACTTTTTTTTGTTGAGGGTTCTTTTGCTTTGGAAGCATCATCAGCAGGTAGAAATAATCACCTCGAAGAATCGCCCCAGAAGTTGAATAAAAGGCGCGCGATCGCGGAGTAATACAGCGGTAATATGCAAAGATACGAAGGAAAAAACTATGGGAAGTCCCACCAGTTCACTATGGCATCGTCCTCTGGTATTACCACGCAAGCCGTTCAAGCAATTGGCCTGACGGTTTCCGACGCAAGCCGTGCCGCTGAATTTTTTGTCGGCGCTTTCAATTTCACCGTTACGGCTGATGCCGTTTTGAGCGGTGATGAGGCGAGCTACTTGTATGGCGTACCCAATGCTCAAGTGCGGATTGTTTCTCTAGCGCTAGGTCAAGAAACGATTCGTCTGATGCAGTTTTTAAGCGGTGGCGAAAGCAAAGCGATTCCGGAAGATAGCAAAAGTAACGATCTATGGTTTCAGCATTTTGCCATTATCGTCAGCGATATGGACAAGGCTTACGCCCAGCTACAAAAGTTCTCCTTTACCCCGATTTCGCCTGAACCCCAGACGCTGCCCAATGACATAAAGGCGTTTAAGTTTCGAGATGCGGATGGGCACCCGCTAGAGCTGTTGCAGTTTCCGGCGGGGCTTGGCCCTGACCATTGGCAGGAAAAAGATAAGCTGTTTTTAGGGATAGATCACTCAGCGATCGCGATTGCGAGCACAGAGCGAAGTTTGGCGCTTTATCGAGATATTTTAGGGCTGACCCATCAGGGCAGTGGAACAAATATTGGCATTAAGCAGGAGACGATGGATAATCTCTTTAGTGCGAAGGTAATTGTGACTTCGCTGACGCCTGCCACAGGGCGCTTAGGCGTGGAATTTTTGGATTATCTGACGCCGCCAGGGGGAAGACCTTTTCCGATCGATCAAAAGACCAGCGATTTGGTGCATACACATTTTGAGCTGCGAGTAGATGATATTGACGCGGCGGTAGAGGCGTTGGAGGATGCACCAGCGAGCTTAGGCGTTCAGTTTGTGTCACCGAAGGTAATTGATTTGCCGGATGTGCTGCCGTTTAAGCGGGCGGTGCTGTGGCGCGGGCCGGATGGTCATAATGTTTTGCTGGTGCAGAACTAAATTGGCAGAACTAAATTGGCAGAGCTAAGTTAGCAAAACTAAGCTAGCAAAAGATAGACAAATCAGTATTAAGAACAACGACAAGGAGACTTCTGTTGGAAACTGCGATCGCGCTACTCTCATCTATCTACCCCGACTTTGTCGATGGCCCTCAAGGATATATGTTGTTCTTCTTTAGAGCGGTGGTCGGCTTCTTATTTATTTTGCACGGCATCCCCAAGCTGCAAAATTTGAAGATCTGGTCGGCAGCATTAGGTGCGCCGCTGCCGCTGTGCCTTTTGTCAGCGGGCTTTATGGTAGTGGGCGGTTTAGGTTTGATAGTTGGATTGCTCACGCCCTTTTGCAGTCTGTCTATTCTGGTTTCTATGGTGTATGCCATTATCATCGAGCTGATTAAAGGCGATCCGATAGTTGCCCCTGACCCCTATCTATTAGGCCAGTACTACGAAGGCCCGGAGGGTCAAAAGGGCGAACCCCCTAGCTATGAAAAAGCCCTGATCTTTAGCACGATGCTGACGCTGATTGTGGTCTTTGGGCCAGGAAAGTTTTCCCTAGACGCGCTGCTGCTGGGATAG
>JBBSOB010000157.1:0-10863 GCA_038260205.1 Phormidesmidales cyanobacterium | reverse complement strand
TATAGACAGTCGCCATAGCCATGCCCAACCCTTCTAACTCCTCCAACGCGAGCGTCGCCCAAGTCTGGGGCGTCTGCAACGCCCTACGCGATGATGGCGTCGGCTACGGCGACTACCTCGAACAGCTCACCTACCTCATCTTCCTCAAAATGGCCGATGAGTACAGCCAGCCACCCCATAACAAATCCCTCGGCATCCCAAACAAATACAACTGGGCCAGCCTCACCTGCAAAAGCGGTGCAGAACTCGAAGCCCACTATGGCGAGCTATTGCGCAAACTGGCCACAGAGCAAGGCACCCTTGGCCAAATATTTCTCAAGGCCCAAAACAAAATTCAAAACCCGGCCATGCTCTACAAGATCGTCAACATGATCGACGGCGAAAAATGGACAGTCCTCGGAGCCGATGTTAAAGGCGATATCTACGAAGGACTCCTAGAGAAAAATGCCGAAGACACCAAATCGGGAGCAGGCCAATACTTCACGCCACGCGCCCTCATTAGCGCCATGGTTGATTGCATTCGGCCCGCACCCAACAAAACCATTGCCGATCCAGCCTGCGGCACAGGCGGATTTTTCCTGGCTGCCTACGACTTTCTCAATAACCCCAACCACTACCGCCTCAACAAAGCCCAAAAGAAATTCCTTAAGTTCAATACCTTTGCGGGCAACGAAATTGTCCCTAGCACCCGCCGCCTGTGCCTAATGAACATGTTTTTGCACAACATTGGCGATATTGACGGCGCAGTGCCCGTTTCTAGCAACGATGCGCTGATTGCCGATAGTAAAGAACGGTACGATTATGTTTTGGCCAATCCGCCCTTTGGCAAAAAAAGCACTACCACCATTACCAATGCCGATGGTGAAGAAGAAAAGGAAGACTTCATCTACAATCGTCAGGACTTTTTTGCCACCACTTCCAACAAGCAGCTCAACTTCGTTCAGCATATTCGTACTCTGCTCAAATCTACCGGGCAAGCTGCCGTTGTCCTCCCCGATAACGTCCTTTTTGAAGGGGGCGCAGGCGAAACAGTTCGTCAAAAACTGCTGCAAACCACTGAGCTTCATACCATTTTGCGTCTGCCCACTGGCATTTTCTACGCTAACGGCGTTAAGGCCAACGTGCTGTTTTTTGACAACCATCCTGCCAGCAAAGATCCTTGGACTCAGGATGTATGGTTTTACGACTATCGGACTAATATTCATCACACACTAAAGAAAAAGCCCCTTACCCGCGCTCATCTGGAAGATTTTGTCGATTGCTATCGGCCTGAATCTCGGCTAGATCGTCAGGAAACCTGGCACGCGAACGATAATCCTGAAGGGCGCTGGCGCAAATATAGCTACGACGACATTATTGCTCGCGATAAAACCAGCCTCGATATCTTTTGGCTGAAGGATCAAAGCCTGGCCGATTTAGAGAATCTGCCCGATCCGGATATTTTGGCTGAGCAGATTATTGAAAATCTTGAAGCTGGGCTAGGAAGCTTTCGAGACGTGCTGGCGGCTTTGCAGGTTTAGGACAGCGCCCGCAACTACAAATATCGGCATAATCTCAGCTTTGCTAGCGTTATAACGATTACCATGTGCTTGTTGAGATGTTTCGTTTAACAAGTTGAAGTGCAAGCATGGTGCGATCGCTCTTGATTTATCCGCTCTTTCCTAAAACGTTTTGGTCTTATGAAAAAATTCTAGAACTGGTAAACGTTAAGGTGCTGCTGCCGCCTTTGGGACTCGTGACGGTCGCTGCCATTTTGCCGCAGGAGTGGGAATTTAAGCTGGTAGATCGCAACATTCGCACCGTGACCGAAGAAGAATGGGCTTGGGCCGAGGTGGTCATTCTTTCGGGGATGATTGTGCAAAAGCCCGATATGGTGGACTTGATTAAAGAATCGAAACGCCGAGGCATTCCGGTGGCGGTGGGTGGGCCTTATCCATCTTCTATGCCGCAAGAAATGCGAGCAGCGGGCGCGGACTTCCTAATTTTGGATGAAGGCGAAGTAACCCTGCCGATGTTTGTCGAAGCGTTTGAGCGGGGTGATACCAGCGGTGAGTTTACCTCTGGCGGCGAAAAGCCCGACGTGACCGGCACCCCGATTCCTCGCTACGACCTGCTAGAACGCGAGAACTACGACTCTATGTCCGTTCAGTTTTCTCGCGGGTGCCCCTTTCAGTGCGAGTTTTGCGACATTATTGTGCTTTACGGACGTAAGGCGCGAACCAAAACGCCCGAACAGCTCATTGCCGAGTTGCAAGCGCTTTACGACATTGGCTGGCGCGGCGGCGTCTTTATGGTGGACGACAACTTTATTGGCAACAAACGCAATGTCAAACTGTTATTAGAAGCGCTCAAAGTGTGGCAGGAAGAACATCACTATCCTTTCCGATTTGATACCGAAGCCTCGTTAGATCTCGCTCAAGAAGATGATCTAATTGATCTGATGCTGGACTGTAATTTTGCCGCTGTCTTTATGGGGATTGAGACGCCGGATACAGAGAGCCTGAAACTGACTCAGAAGTTTCAAAATATGCGATCGCCCCTCCTCGAATCCATCGACAAAGTGACCAACGCCGGACTGCGCGTCATTGCGGGCTTTATCATCGGGTTCGACGGCGAAAAACCAGGCGCCGGTCAGCGCATCGTAGAGTTTGCCGAAATCACCGGAATTCCGACGACGACGTTTGCCATGCTGCAAGCCTTGCCCAACACGGCGCTGTGGCATCGACTAGAGCGCGAGGGTCGTCTGCGAGAAAAAGACGGCAATATCAACCAAACCACGCTGATGAACTTCGTGCCGACGCGCCCGGTAGACGAAATAGCTCAAGAATATATCGACGCTTTCGATCAGCTCTACGAACCCCATCAGTACCTCGATCGGGTTTATCGCTACTTCTTAAAGCTGGGCGCTCCTAGAGTAAAGCCACCGTTTAAGATGCCTGAATGGGTAGCTGTTCGCGCGTTATCTATCGTAATTTGGCGACAGGGCATCAAAAGATCGACCCGCTGGAAGTTTTGGCACCATCTGTTCAGCATGATCCGCCGCAATCCTGCTGTAGCCGAGCAGTACCTAGTACTTTGCGCCCACAACGAGCACTTTATGGAATATCGAGAGATCGTGCGTCAGCAGATTGAGGCTCAACTGGCCGAATACCATCGCTTGAGTAATGAAGAAGCGCCTGTTTACGAAAAAGTTGCGTAAGCAATAAGTGATCGGTAGGGCAATCTGTGGGGCGATCGCTAGACTAGCCAAACAAGTCCAGCGCAAACGGCCCATAGGTGCCATTCACGCCGTCTTCTTCCGGCTCAGAGGTGTGATAGGTAACTAAAACACCTCTAGAATCACCGGTATAGCCATCTATATACCAGGCATTTTTGAGCGTGTTGAACTTGAGAAAAACCGCGCCTGCCTGCTCTGGAATATCTACCTGAATAGGCTGGCTCAAGGCCGCGACATAGCCTTTTAGGGCAGATTCAGCCTCTGTCAGAGTCGCTGCGCAGATGCCGATAGTTTGGTATTCGCTATTCTCGTTTAGCCAGAGCAGCGCGGCTCGAACCGTTTCTTTTTGCGCGTCGGTAAGGTCGGCCGGTTGGGTTTGCAAGCTCAGCTTAACCAGCGTTTGGCGGATGACCTTGAGTTCAGTATCAAAAGATTTGGAGACTTCGGAAGACATGGGCGATCGCGCATTTTTCAACACTCCTAGCTTACGATCTTCCCGGCACCATCCCTAATTAGCAAACGGCCCGTTCGCTAGGCGACAAGGTAACGATTTTGGGTTCACTGAGAAGACTTCTCTTTGTGCTCTTTTATGACCTATAGTCTGCGGGTTTGCGATATGCCCGCCACCGAAAGACCCCGCGAGCGCCTGCTAACCCACGGCGCTAAGCGACTGTCGGCAGCAGAGCTAGTGGCAATTTTGCTAGGCACTGGCCAAGGCCCCGGCGGCCTATCGGCAGTAGGCTTAGGACAGCATTTGCTGCAGCGTTTGGGCAAGGAGCAGCCGCATGGCGACGGCCTGCCGGTTTTACGCGACGTTTCAGCCGAAGAGCTAATGCAGGTGTCCGGTATTGGGCCAGCTAAGGCCGCGACGATTTTAGCCGCGTTAGAGCTAGGCAAAAGGGTATTGCAAAGTCAGCCGCCGAACCTGACGGTGGTAGACGATCCGGCCGTCGCAGCCGCGGCGCTAGGTCACGAACTCATGTGGCAATCTCAAGAGCGCTTTGCCGTATTACTGCTAGATGTAAAGCATCGAATTATTGGCTCGAAGGTGGTGAGTATAGGTACAGCCACTGAAACCCTGGCCCATCCTAGAGAAATTTTTCGCGAGGTCATCAAGCGCGGGGCAACTCGGGTTATTGTGGCTCACAATCATCCTTCTGGCAGCTTAGATCCAAGCACCGAAGACATCACGCTTACCCGGCAGCTATTAAAGGGCGCACATCTGCTGGGCATTCCGCTGCTAGACCATCTGATTTTGGGCAACGGCGACTTCTCTAGCATTCGTCAAAGCAGCGACTTGTGGAACGAATCTATGGAATAAATTTGGGGGAGTAAGGCAAAATCTTCTGCTTTCTTGCTCAATCAATTGTGATAAAGTGAGACCTCACGGGCGATTAGCACAGTGGTAGCGCGCTTCATTCACACTGAAGAGGTCACTGGTTCAAATCCAGTATCGCCCATAGGTTTCAACAACTTTATCTCCTAAGATTTTTGCTGATTGCCCGTTCCCTATTAGGATGAAAGGGTTGAACGGTAAAGCGCACGATGGACATCAAATCTGGATTTGTAGGCACGGTTGGCAATACGCCCCTGATTCGGCTGGACAGCTTTAGTAAGGAAACGGGCTGCGAAATTTTGGGCAAGGCCGAGTTTCTGAATCCGGGCGGATCGGTGAAGGATCGAGCGGCGTTGTTCATTATTGAGCAGGCGGAGAAGGACGGCAGGCTAAAGCCGGGTGGCACGGTGGTAGAAGGGACGGCGGGCAATACTGGTATTGGGCTAACGCATATTTGTAATGCGAAGGGCTACAAGTGCGTGATTGTAATTCCAGAAACGCAGTCGCAGGAGAAGATTGAGCTGCTGCGGACGCTGGGGGCCGATGTGCGGACAGTGCCTGCGGTGCCCTATAAGGATGACGGCAACTATGTAAAGGTGTCGGGACGATTGGCAGATGAGCTAGACAATGCGATTTGGGCCAATCAATTTGAGAATTTGGCGAATCGAGACGCACATTACGAGACGACGGCGGCGGAGATTTGGGCGCAGACGGACGGCAAGATCGATGGCTGGACGGCAGCGACGGGAACGGGCGGAACCTATGCGGGCGTGGCGATGTTTTTGAAGGATAAAAATCCTGACGTGCGCTGTGTGGTGGCCGATCCGATGGGCAGCGGTCTGTATAGCTATGTGAAAACAGGCGAGATTAAGCCGGAGGGTAATTCTATTACGGAAGGGATTGGGAATAGCCGGATTACGGGCAATATGGAAGGCGCTCCGATTGACGATGCGATTTTAGTGGATGACCATGAGGCGCTGCGGGTGATTTATCAGCTCCTATATAAGGAGGGGCTGTTTATGGGCGGCTCGGTGGGGATTAATGTGGGCGCGGCGGTGGCGCTGGCGAAGGAGATGGGGCCAGGGCATACGATTGTGACTATTTTGTGCGATGGGGGTGCTCGCTATCAGTCGAAAATTTTCAATCGGGCGTGGTTGGAGAGTAAGGGGCTTTGGTCGGATACGTTTTTGCCGCCTAAATAAAATTGATTAGATGTGACATTAGGTGAGTGAGCATGACCAAAATTCAATTTAATACTTCCGCGCCGGTGCTGGTGACTGGGGCGACTGGCTACGTAGCGGGCTGGATCGTGAAGCGGTTGCTAGATGAAGGATTTACCGTTCATGCGGCGGTTCGAGATCCGGCTAAGACTGAGAAACTTAAGTATTTGAATGCGATCGCCGATCAATCTCCCGGCAAAATTCGGTACTTCAAAGCCGATCTCTTGGACGAAGGCTCCTACGCCGAAGCAATGCAGGGCTGCGAAGTTGTTTTTCATACGGCCTCGCCCTTTAGCCTGACGGCAGACGATCCTCAAACAGAGCTGATTGAACCCGCTCAGCTAGGGACGCGCAATGTGCTAGAGCAGGCGAACCAAACCGAGTCCGTAAAGCAAGTGGTGGTTACTAGTAGCTGCGCGGCCATCTACGGCGATAACGCAGATCTAGAAAACACTCAAAACGAACAGTTCACCGAAGCTGACTGGAATACCTCCTCCTCACTCACCCACCAGCCCTACTCCTATTCTAAAACGCTGGCCGAGCAGGAAGCCTGGAAAATTGCTAAAGGGCAAAATCGCTGGGATTTGGTGACGATTAACCCTTCTCTGGTTTTAGGCCCTGGCATTAATCCGTTTGCGACATCGGCATCGTTTTCGCTGGTTCAACAGTTGGGCGATGGCACGATGAAATCAGGCATGGTGGATTTGGGCATGGGGGCAGTTGATGTTCGCGATGTGGCCGAAGCGCATATAAAAGCTGGATTTAACCCGTCTGCGCAGGGCCGCTATATTGTCTCCGGGCACAACACAAACTTTCCTGAATTTGCCAGCATTCTGCGAAACCAATTTGGCGAGACCTATCCCTTTCCCACCCAATCTATTCCCAAGTGGTTGGTGTGGATAGTGGGGCCATTTTTAGCTAAGAACACCACGCGAAAGTACATTGCTCGCAACGTTGGACTGCCTTTTGTGGCCGATAACAGCAAGGGCATCCGCGAGCTAGATTTGACTTATCGACCGCTTGAAACATCGCTAACCGATATGTTTCAGCAGCTCATTGATAACAAACTGGTGACTCCCAAGGAAAAATAAGGCAGCTCTGTCTATAGAGTCGTGCGTTGTCTACCTCTGGAGGTATATAATCCCATCGAGACTTGTTAAAGCGTACTCATTACGAGTATGATTTATGACGTAGTTGAAATGAATCTATCAGTGCATAGCAAAGCTACTTTGCCCGCTATGGACTCCCTCATTTAAGGAGAAATCTCAATCAATGGCATTAGAAAATAAAGAAGGCCAAAAGGTTCCTAGCGTTACTTTTCGTACCCGTCAAAATGAAGAATGGGTCGATGTCGCTAGCGATGACCTGTTCAAAGGGAAGACCGTGGTTGTCTTTTCCCTGCCGGGGGCGTTTACCCCTACTTGCTCGACGACTCACCTACCTGGCTACAACGAATATGCTCGTTTGCTGAAGGAAAACGGTGTAGATGACATTATCTGCATGTCTGTGAATGATACGTTTGTGATGAACGCTTGGGCGCAGGATCAAGAAGCTGACAATATTACCGTGATTCCAGATGGTAACGGCGAGTTCACCGAAGGCATGGGAATGCTGGTGGACAAAGAGGATTTGGGCTTTGGTAAGCGATCCTGGCGCTATTCGATGCTGGTAAAAGATGGCACCGTTGAGAAAATGTTTATCGAGCCAGAAAAGCCTGGCGATCCGTTTGAGGTTTCTGACGCGGATACGATGTTGAACTACATCAACGACAAAGCGGGCAAGCCTAAGCGAGCCTTTATGATCAGCAAGCCGGGCTGTCCTTTCTGTGCCAAGGCGCGTGATTTGCTGGAGAAGCACAGCGTTGACTACGAACAGGTTGAGCTAGGCAACGGTGTGACTACTAAGTCGCTGTACGCTGTTTCGGGTGCGGGGACGACGCCTCAGGTGTTTATTGATGGCCGACTCATCGGTGGCTCTGACGATTTGGAAGCGCATTTTAACAGACAGGACAATCCCCAAGCGGTTGCGTAAGGTCTGCTGGCTTCAACGTGCTTAAAAGCTTGATTGCTGATGCCTGACTTCCTTCTTCCTGATTGCGGTGTGCCGTTTCGTTGTTTAACGCGATCGCCCGCACTCAGGAGGAGGGTTTTCGCTTTTAGGATCGTTTTGCCGTTTTTTATTTATGATCTAGGGGTCGAGATCTAGGGGTTGAGATCTAGGGATCGGCAAAAAAACGTAGGGCTGTGCTTTTAGGGCCTGTATTGCTTAAAAACTAAACTATATTTTTGCTTATTTGAATTGACGACTGTTTTGACCATTTTTTCCAGCGGGAGCGAGACGAGCTATGGCGTACGATTTTGACCTTTTTGTGATTGGTGGCGGTTCGGGCGGGATCGCGACGGCTCGACGGGCGGCATCTTATGGGGCGAAGGTGGGCTTGGCAGAGTCGGATCAACTAGGGGGCACCTGCGTGAACCGGGGCTGCGTGCCGAAAAAACTGATGGTATACGCTTCGCACTTTCCAAAGTATGTGTCGGAGGCGGCGGGCTACGGCTGGGACATTAAGCCGGGCACGTTCGACTGGTACAAGATGATTACGGACGTGAACAATGAGGTCAAACGACTGAATGGAATCTATCAGCGTATGGTTGATAGCGCAGAGGTGAAGCTTTACCGAACTCACGCTCGCTTATTAGACGGGCATACGGTGGAAGTGGGCGATGAAAAAGTAACGGCAGAGCGAATTTTGGTAGCGGTGGGCGGTAAGCCGGTTAAGCCGGACATTCCGGGGCTAGAGCATGCGATTACCTCTGATGGAATGTTTGAGCTAACGGAGCAGCCCAAGCGCATGGTGGTGCTAGGCGGCGGCTATATTGGCTGTGAGTTTGCCAGCATTATGAACCTGCTGGGGACAGAAGTGACTCAGGTGATTCGCAAAGATCAGATTTTGAGCGGGTTTGACCAGGATTTGCGCAATGAGCTGCACGAGGCCATGGTGAAGCAGGGGATCAATCTGATTACAAAAGCTCAGCTATTGAAAGTTGAGAATACTGACGATGGCGTAAACGTGACGATTGATAATGGTCAAAAGCATGTCGTTGTGGCGGATGTGGTAAATTTGGCAGCGACCGGGCGTAAGCCGAAGCTAGAGAATTTGGGGCTAGAGAATACGGCGGTGGAGGTTTCGGATGAAGGGGCGATCGCCGCTGACATTTATGGCCAAACCGCAGAACCCAGTATTTATGCAATTGGCGACTGTACCGACCGCATAAACCTGACGCCGGTGGCGATTAATGAGGGGCGAATTTTTGCTGATACGATATACGGCGGAATGTCTCGCAAAATGAGCTACGAGGCGATCCCGTCGGCTATCTTTACCACCCCAGAGGCGGCAACGGTCGGGCTAACTGAGGAAGAAGCGATCGCCGAACATGGTGAAGCAAATATTCGCGTTTTCCGCTCGCGCTTTCGTCCGATGTACTACACCTTGCCAAACAAGGATGAGAAGACGCTGATGAAATTGGTTGTGCATAGCAAAACCGATAAAGTATTGGGTGCGCACATGGTGGGTGATGGTGCCGCAGAGATTATTCAGGGTGTGGCGATCGCGCTGAAAATGGGCGCAACTAAAGCTAACTTTGACGCTACGGTGGGCATTCACCCCAGTTCGGCTGAGGAATTTGTGACCATGCGCTAACGTCAGCGGCTAGCTAACGCGCTGCCAATAAAAAAAGAGGATAAGGTTCTCTTTTTAAGTGACTCTTCAGGCGCTCAGCTTGGAGAGTTATTTTTTGTCAGTTTGTTGTAAATAATGTTGCCATTATGAGAGGCATTTGTCTTTAGGATTGAGCGATCGCTATAGCAATAGTGGGGATCAGTGGAGAGACTCAATGAAGGACTGAATTTTTCGCTCTGTTTTTGCGGGATCGCATAGAGAACATGCTGAATTTGCATAGTTGTTGCAAAAATGTTCTTTCTGAACACGCAAAGCCGAGTTTAGGTGTCTATGATGGGTAGCGTGAATTAACAATGTTTTTATTACCGGGCGAATCTTCGTTTTAGCCCCTTTTTATATGGGTTTTAATCAAATCTGTTTGGATAGATGCCCAATGGAGGCTCCCTTGCTCGCTGACGCTTTTGAAAGTGTGACAGTCCGCTGTAGCAATGTTGTCAGTACTGGGTAGGCTGATATTAGCTCAAACAGATCTCTCTAAAGAGCCTCTTAAAAACGGTATCTATCGCTACAAAGAAACGGATTTTTAACGCTGTAGCGCTCTGCTTTATCAGAGATTGAAGCGATTAGGCAAAAGCTTCTTACGAGCTTCAACTGTTGTTTGCCTAAATTGATTAATTTGAGTTTGTGGGCACTTTGTTGACAGCATCCACCCCCTGCTCTTTTTTACCGAAAACTATTGAGTCAGAAGACACCTTTTTGTCATGGACTATTCCCTTCCCAGAAATAAGCAATCTCTAGACGTTTTGAAGCCTGTAAAGCTGTGGTTAGAGCGTATCCCGGTAAAGAACCCGCGCACTGCGCACCGCATTGTTTCGATTATTCCCGCCGACTGTCCATTTGAGCGCGACATCAATTTATTTGGTAAGACGGTGGGTCATATTCCGCCGATGTGCAAGCTCAACCCGCTTTATGAGCAGCTAGTGATGCTTCGCTTTAAGGCGATGTGCTATTTGGTTGATGAGTGTGGTGAAGACGGCACTGCTTTTTCCTAAGCTGTTTGCGGTGCGCGAGTAGGCGGGTGTTTGTTGGGCGATCGCGCTTGTCAGGTTAAGCCTTCCTTTTTGTGGGAGTTCTGGGCGATCGCCCTAGTTTGAGATTCGCGCAGTAACCGAAGACCGCAGTCTGATTGGATTTGCGGTCTTTTTGTGTTTAGGGCGATCGCCACTTATGGAGGCAAAAATGCTATTATTACTCAGGTTCGCGCATTCGTACTTTGAAAACCAAATACAGCAAGCCTTTCCAACGCGAGCGGTCGCAAAACCAACCAAACCCTCTTAGGGATTGAAACTTTGCCTTGGCTTTGAGTGCGATACCTTCTGTACGTCGCAAAACCAACCAAACCCTCTGAGGGATT
>JBBSOB010000156.1:0-10873 GCA_038260205.1 Phormidesmidales cyanobacterium | reverse complement strand
GATAGATGCTGATGCGATCGCCCGCGCCATTACCTACGCCATCGAACAACCCGACGATGTAGACATCAACGAGATTATTGTTCGACCTACCAAGCAAGCGCTCTAGGGCAGCTTTTGGCTGAAGAATAGAAGGTCAAACAGAAGGCGGTCAAACAGAAGGCGGTCAAACAGAAGGCGTTGTCTTCAGATAGCCCTGAAGCAGAAAGTCCTGTTCTATTTGGGTGATTTGCATGTTCTCCAGGGCGATCGCCTCCGTCATCTTCTCCAAACCCAGGTCGCCCAAAGGAGAAGGTGCCGTGGCGCCCCCAATTAGCTTAGGGGCAATAAATGCCCATAGCTTTTGCACTGAGCCATCGGCGATCGCCGCCGCCGCCAACGTCCCCCCACACTCCCACAGCACGCTCATACAGCCTCTATCGTAAAGCCGACTCATCACCGCTTTCGGCGTCAGCGACTCTAGTTCAACCACTTCTACGCCCTGTTGTCGAAGCGCATCCGCCGTTGACGAATCTGCATCCAAATTCGCATCTAGCTGAGTAAACACTAGCGTCTGCGCAGCCTCGGTATTCCATAAATTTGCGGCCACAGGCAAATCCAAATGCCGACTCATCACCACCCGCAGCGGATTATGCCTGCTCTCTCCGTGACTAGTCAGGCTCGGATTGTCTTGCCGTACCGTGTTGCCCCCGACAATCACCGCCTCACAGCGACTGCGTAGCCGATGCACCTGCTGGCGCGACGCTGGCCCGCTAATCCAGGCGCTGTGACCGGTTGTCGTCGCAATTTTGCCATCTAGCGTCATCGCATACTTCAAAATGCCAAACGGCTGACGATGCCTCACCCGGTAGATAAACGCCTCGTTGAGCTGACGACACCGCGCTTCTTCGACGCCTACGGTGACGGCGATACCAGCGGCTCTTAAGGTTTCAACCCCGCCTTTCGCCTGTGGATTCGGATCGCGCATTCCGATGACGACCCGCCGGATTCCCGCCGCGATCACCGCTTCGCTACAGGGCGGCGTTCGCCCAAAGTGATTGCAGGGTTCTAAATTAACGTACAGCGTTGCTCCTTTTACGTTATTTACGTTATTCTCTCCATGCTTCTGGATATTTTTTTGGGCATCTCTCAATGCAAAAATTTCAGCATGAGGCTCGCCTGCCTGCGGATGATACCCTTCTCCCACAATCTTGTTTCCTTGGACAATTACCGAGCCGACCAGCGGATTAGGCGCGGTTAGACCTGCGGCCTGGCTAGCCAACTCGCAGCAGCGCCGCATCATCGCACTATCGAAGGCAGAACCGGTAGACTGTAGTTCGTCAAATTTAGACATGTATGAATAAACAACGGCGATGGGGACAACTAGGGCTTTGGCTAGCGCTGGGCCTGATTTTTGTGAGTCTGCTGGGGCTGCCCGGCTGGTCTCAAGCTGATAATGCGGAATCTGATGATGCGGTAGGTAAACCGACTGGAGATGGCACAGCCTCTGGCATTGTACTCTCTGAGCAAAATACCGGGGTCAATCGACTGCTACCGGGGCCGCTTTCGGTTTCGGCGGAGGAAGTGGCGATCGCGCCCATTTATCTAGACGGACGCACCCTCTTTTACGTCAGCGCCCCAGAAGTCAAGGGTCAACAGCCTGCCGAAAAAAGAGCGCAAGAAATTCAGCATCGACTCTACAAACTGGCCAAATCACAGACAGAACCGCTCGATACGCAGGTAAAGATAGACCAGCCTAGCAATTTGCCTGTCGTCTTAGTGGGCGACCAAACGCTGCTCACAATTACTCAGCTAGATGCTCAGGTGGCCGGTTATGCGAATGCCAGCGATCGCGCCCAGGCCATCGCCACCGACTTGCAGCTGGCCTTGCGGAGCTACCTCACCGAGAGACAGCCCAGCTTTTGGCAACGGCAGGTCAAAATCGCCGCCGTCATGCTCTTGGTCGCTATCCTGCTTCAGCTCGTCATTAACCGAATCGGCTTACGAGTAAAGCACCGTCAAAAAAGGCTAGTCAATGTCGAAACCCAGTTAGGAAAACCGCGATCGCAGCCCTATAGTCCCCTAGTAGATGTGCTCTCGTCCGGCAAATTCAACACCGTTTTCGATCAGGTAAAAGCTCGTTTAGACAACCGCCAAAAAAGAAAGCTAAACGAACTGCTGCGAGTGCTATTAGTTTTCGCTCAAGTAGCACTCTGGATCGGGACGCTGCTGTGGCTGCTATCTCTGTTTCCCTACAGCCGCTGGATCACCACGCTATCTTTGCTGTGGGCGCGCGTTCCAGGCAGGCTCCTGCTCACCCTAGGCGTTGCCTACGCAGCCATACGGTTAAGCAGCTTTGCCATCGACAAAACCATCCTCACGGTGCAAGAAGGCACCCACTGGGCACCCGAAAAATATAGACGGCGCAGCCTGCGGTTTTCTACCTTTTCACAGGTCGCCAAAGGCATCGCGGGTTCCGTTATTTTTGGCATTGTCGTTCTCAGGACGTTGGCGCTCGCCGGGGTCGAAGTTGGCCCACTGCTAGCCGGTGCCGGAATCATCGGGGTCGGCATCTCACTCGCCGCCCAAAGCCTGATCAAAGACTTTATCAACGGCTTTTTTATTCTATTTGAGGATCAGTTTGGCATTGGCGATGTGATTATAGTCGGCGATCTCTCTGGCTCTGTAGAATCGTTAAACCTGCGCATCACTCAATTACGCGATAGCGAAGGCCGATTGATCACCATTCCCAATAGCCAAATTAGCATTGTTCAAAACGCTTCAAAAGACTGGGCGCAGGTAGATCTCTCTATTCGAGTGGCCCCTAGCGCAGACCTAGAAAAAGCGATCGCCCTCATACAGCAAACGGCGATCGCCCTGAGCGAAGATCCTCAATGGCAGCGCTCTATCCTGGAGCCACCCGACATCCTAGGCATAGAGTCTCTAGACCATGCTGGCATTGCCGTTCGCCTGCTGCTGAAAACCCAGCCGCTCCAGCAGTGGTCTGTTGCCAGAGAACTCCGAGCGCGAATCAAGCAGGCATTCGATGCGGCTGATATTGTCATGGGGATGCCTCAAGAGCGCATAGAAGTTCGGTTGAGCGATGTGCCGGAGGATTGGCCCCGCCATCGCCCCCGCTCCGCGCGAGAAAAGCACCCCCCTCAAGAGCGATCTACTGCGGCGGCTGAATCCCCTCTTCCGGAAACACCCACTTAGGCCCTTCGCTCGCATTGGCCTTTCTTTCTTCTTGCTTGCGACGCACCGCCTCAGCCGCCATCTCCAGCATCGCATCTAAAGAGGTATTTTCAATAAACTGAGAGGCTTCTTGCTGAGAGGCTTTGTGCGGGCACCGATCTCCCAAGACACAGCCGTCTTTACAATCTACAGCGCAGTTAACTTCTGGCATAGCAACTTCTGGCATAACAACTTCTGACATAACAGAGCGGAATTACAATGGACTAGCAACAATTGCATTTAATAATTGTATTTTAAGTGACAAACCCGCCCCCAAGACCGACCGATGGGCAGAGACTAGCAAAACTTGCAAAATCCAGTCTTAAAATTCAACCTTAAGATCTAAGCTGCGCCCAGCAAACAATTCTTTAAAGCAGCAATCAGGCAATCTATATGTGCGCTCGTATGGGTTGCCATAACGCTCATTCGCAGACGGCTAACGGGCACCGTCGGCGGACGCACCGCCGAAACAAAAACACCTTGATCTCGCAGTTTTTGAGACAGGGTTAAAACAGTAGCCGCGTCTTTTACCTGAACGCAAACAATCGCGGAGTCTGTGGGTAAACGCTTAAAGTTGGCAGTTTGCTCGCAAGCGCGATCGCTTAGAAGACAATCTAGTCTTTCGTTTAGATAGCGGATATTTTGATCGAGCTGTTTTAGGCGCTGAGGTTCTTGTTGTAGTAGCGCGATCGCTGCCAAAGCCGCTGCCGTATCTGCCGGGGAAAGCCCGGTGGTATAAATCCAGCTAGGCGCACGATTGCGCAAAAAATCTATCAGCGCCGCACTGCCTGCGACATAGCCGCCTAAACTGGCAAACGCCTTACTCAGCGTCCCCATTTGAATCAGCGATCGCCCACTACAGCCAAAATGCTCAGCGCAGCCCGCCCCCGTTTTACCCAGCACGCCCGCACTATGTGCCTCATCAATCATCACCATAGCGCTCTGCTCATCGGCCAAATCTAGAATCTCCGGCAACGCGCAAACGTCTCCATCCATCCCAAAAACACCATCTGTCAGCATCAGGCAGCGGCGATAATTGGCTCGATGCTGCACCAGCAAACTCGCCAACTCCGCCATATTTCCATGAGCATAAACAACAACGGTAGCCTTGCTCAAGGTTGCGCCGTTTTTCAGGCTCGCGTGATTGTATTCATCCGCCAAAATCAGATCTCGGTGATTGACCAACGCCGGAATCGTCCCTATATTGGCCAGGTAGCCGCTGCTAAAAACAATCGCGTCCTCAGTCTTTTTGAGCCGGGCGATCGCCGTCTCCAGCTCAGAGTGCAAGCTCCGATGTCCGCTTAACAATCGCGACCCCGTGGCCCCGGTTCCATATCGCCTAGTCGCGGCGATCGCCTTTTCCACAACCTGCGGATGCCCCGCCAAGCCCAGATAATCATTGCTCGCAAAATTCACCATCCGGCGGCCCTGCACCTGTACCTCTGGCCCAGCCATACCGTCTAGGGTCAAAACGCTGCGATGCCAGTGGGCCTTGTGAATAGTGTTCAGAGACTGCTCTACCCAACCGTAGGGATCAGACATAGTGCGCCGGAAAATTGTTCTGTCACATTCTAGACGCTCTAGCTTGCTGTCCCCGGTGAAACCAGCGGTAAAACAACTCGGCTTAGCGATCGCCCATCCTCCATTTGCGAGAGCGTAAACTCTCCGCCTAGCTGCTGCATCAAAGACTGACACACCCACAAATGGCTATTTTTCGGCTCGTACAGGGTCGAAGGAGACAGCAAATCAATCGGCAATCCATCCTCCAACTCCTGCAAAATCTGCGGCATCACGCTGCCCTCATCGGTAATCGCCACTTCTAGCCAGCGCTCGTCAATGGGACGACACCAGATGTCAATGCGATCGCCCACCGGAGAACGCTCACAAGCCTCCGAAATTAGCTCATACAGCACATTTTCCAGCTTGGCCGTATCGCCCGAAATCGTCAGATTACTCTCACAGTGAACCTTCGACCATAGCTGCCGCGCTTGAATCAGCGCATTCGCTCTGGCCATCGCTCGCTTAATTAGCGTCACCAGCGGCGTTGTCTGCTCGCGAAACGCCAGCGCCCATCCTTCATGTTCAACCACATGCTGCGATCGCTCTGCCAATACGCTCATATTCTGCAAAAGCATTTGCTGTTTCGGGTTCATCGGCTGGGCCATCACCTGTTGCAGACACTCCTCAAAGCCCTGACTTAGCGCCGCTATTTGGTGCTGCTTGTGCCAGTTAAGCTGCGTTAGCTGCTGCTGCTGAGCCGTCATCTTATCCATTAGCTTAAGATGGCGGCGGCACCAGGCGAGCTGATTTACCACAATCGCCAGTAATGTTGTTTGCTCATCCGACCACCGACGGTTCGCCTTATCCGCCAACACCACCACCGCATTCGGTTCATGCTCAGGAGCTGTCCGCAGCGCCATCACCAACACCTGAGAATGGGCAGGCCCCTGAATCCACTGCTGATCGTCGGCCGGGAGGTCTTCTAGGCGCAGCGTCATCAATCCTTCAGTAGAAACCGCCCAGTGCAAAATAGCGTCGGTTTCTACCGAAATTAGCCGCTCCGTATCTAGCTGAAAGCTGTTGTTTTGCAGCAGCGTACTGCTAACGTTTGCAAACGCGCCGCCGTTTTCCCAGGTCACCAGGCCCACCAAGGGCGCATGTAGGAGTTGAGAGAGATGTCGCAGCGCCGACTGATCGAGCGCCTCTATTTTAGAGAGCCTTTGTAGACTGCGCATTCCCCACTGAAAGGTCTCGTGCAAATGCGCCTGCTGATCGGTCTGCCTCTGAAGCTGCCACTGATGCAAAATTAGGCCAATTTGGCTACTCAACGCTTGCAGCAGCTCGCGATCAGCCTGATTCCAGCGGCGCTCCACTTTATCAGTCACGATAATCAGCCCTTCGGGTTTGCGCCCCGGAGAGGTGTTGCTAACCAGCAGCGATTTGGCCTGCATAGATTGGAAGTGCGATCGCCAGGGTTCAAACTTCAGCTCCCGCTCTACACTCTCAATACTCACCGGCGAATGCGCCCGCTTTAGCATCTGCTCATCCACATTATCCAGTGGGTGCCAGATCTCCGCCTGCCCAAACGCCTGCGGCATTGCCTGCCCCGTCCGGTAGCACAAATCAAATCCGCCGCGTTCAGAATTGGCGCTCAAAACCAAAAGCTGATCGGTTCCTAACCGAACCGCTAGCTGCTCTACGCACAGACCCAAAACATGCTGCCAATCGCGATCGCTGTGAATACTGCGCGTCACCCCCGCACTCATCAACTGATCGGACTTAATCTGGCTCAGGGCCGCATCCATCTCAGCCGTCGGCATAGCCAAACTCACGAGCTGAGCCACTCCTTTCACATAGTCCTTTTCGGCCTCACTCCAAATTCGAGGATTGGCCCCTTCCGTCACCATAAAGCCCTGCAAGTCGCCCTGATACAGAATCGGCGCAACCATCACCGATTGAACCTTTAGATACTGCATAAGCCGACTTGCCATGCTAGCTTTTAGCGATCCTTCCGCTTCACCTAGGACAATTGTCTCTCCCGCACACAGCTTCTGATATAGGTTTTGCACCTCGCTGACGGCTAGCGTGCCGTTCGATTTATCTTTGCGTTTTCCCACCCGGCACCAAAACTCTAAACCACGCGGCTCTAACCAGTAAACGCTCACAGGCGTCTCCACAAATTTCTGCGTTTCATCTGCCACCACTTTCAGCCGGTCGTCCAAGCTCGGCATGGTGCCTAATGCGTTGAGCAAGCTCAGCAGGGGCTTAGCGGGTTGCTTGGTCTGCTGGCGCTGCACCTCTAGCGCATTTTGATGGATAGCCTCAGCCAGCGCGTTATTAATAGCGAGCAGCGTCGAGTTCTCCAAAATGCCAGGAACCACGCCCCACCGCTGAGAGGATAAGATCATCACCCCAAAACAAATGCTGCGTCGCTGAATCGGCAAAATAACGGTGCCTTGCAGCTCAAAACTTTTAGCCACGCGCGCCCAAGAACCGGCTCTAGACTCCTCTCGAATATCAGCCACCACTTTGGGCCGCTGCTGCACCACTACCTGCTCTAAAATATCGCCTGGCTCTAGCGTTAGAGACGGCTGCGTAAAGCGACGCGGCCCGCTGGTAATCGCACCGCGCGACGTTAGCTGATGCGTAAACCGGTCGTAAAGGCCCACCCACAGCAAAGAATAACCAAACTCTGTGCGGATCGCCTGCAGCGCTTCTTGAATCGAGCGGTCGAGCGTTTCGGCCTCCCAAATAGCGGGCAGCACCTGGCTCAAGTTTTGCTTGGTTAGCTCCTGTCCGGCTCGACGGTCGGCGCGGCGATCGGGCATGGCAGCCGTAGGCGGAGCAAATTTATTAGTGGATCGGGGGGAGTCGGGGACTGTGTGCTTAACCACTGTGTGCTTAACCATAGGAAAAAAGGCGCTCTGAGCTGACATGAAATGGGAGGAGGCATTGGACGGCCGTAGATGAGGCGGTCGGTAAAAGCACCCATGCCGATAGAATATTTGTAGATTCTTTATGTCCGTAGAATGCCCTTTGCGACGACTTGACTCAACGGCGATCGCGCTAAGTCAATTAAAGAACTGACCACCGCCGCCATCTGGCGCTCGTTTTACTCAGGGGAAGATTTCTTGCAGCAGCTCTATCGGTTTGGCTTACGTCCGCTTTTGTTTAACGTCTTCAAGGCCGACCCAGAAACAGTTCATCGGCAAACTATCGACCTTCTAGCCTGGCTAGCAGACGACCCAGCTACCGGTGCCAGAATACACCAGCCCACCCGATTAGCCGCCCAAGCCGCAATGACCGGCAGCTTTGAAAGGCGATCGCCTCGCCTTAGCCAATCGCTCTGGAGTCTTCAGTTTGATAATCCCTTGGGCCTAGCCGCTGGATTTGACAAAGACGGAGAAGCGGCTCGCGCTTGGCCCCTACTTGGCTTTGGCTTTGCAGAGTTAGGCACTGTCACCTACCATGCTCAACCTGGCAACCCCAAACCGCGTATGTTTCGGCTAGTGGGCGATCGCGCCGCGCTAAACCGCATGGGCTTCAACAACTTGGGAGCCGCTGCCCTATCCGAAAGATTGCATCGCCTGTGGCCAGAAGGCAACTACCCGATGCCCGTGGGCATTAATCTTGGCAAATCGAAAATAACGCCTTTAGAAGCCGCCGCAGAGGACTATCGTCAGAGCTTTGAGCTGCTGAAAACGCAGGGCAGCTATTTTGTGGTGAATGTGTCTTCACCGAATACGCCTGGGCTGCGATCGCTTCAGGCCAAAGAACAGCTCGCACCCATTCTAGAAACCCTGCAAACTGCCAACACCGAAAACAAGCCGCTGCTGGTAAAAATCTCTCCCGATCTGGCCACTGAAGACATTTACGAAATTGTCGAACTGGCCCAGCAGTGCAACTTAGCCGGAATTATCGCCACCAATACCACCCTTGATCGAACAAAATTGAAAACGCGAACCATCATCGAAACCGGATTGAGCGTTACAGACGAAGCGGGCGGTATTAGCGGCGCACCCGTTGCCGATCGTTCGACAGAAGTCATCCGGCTGATTTACGAACATACGCAAGGGACGCTGCCCATTATTGGCGTTGGCGGCATTTTTAACGCCGCAGATGCCTGGGCCAAAATAGCAGCCGGTGCGTCGCTACTTCAAACCTACACAGGCTGGGTCTATGAAGGCCCTAGCCTGGTTAAAACAATTCTCGATGGACTGCTGACTCAACTAGATGAACACGGCCTCAAAAATATTTCAGAAGCCGTAGGCAGCGCTCACCGCCAATAAGCGATTTGCCCGTAGATGTACGGCGTTTTCAATAGCCTCAAAGTCGCTGAAATGTTCTATCAGCTAGTCCTATCAGCTATAAACATTTCAGCTACAAACATTTTTCAGCCGAGAAGTCTTGATGTCCGCGTTCGGATTGACAGCGAACTTGACGACCCGCTCGCTGGATTGTCCACTGATTGTTTTGTTGTTGAATGTCGAAGCGATCGCGCACCCCGGCAATCGAATCGTCCAACGTTCCACCTTTGGTAATGGTAACCATCACCTGACCAGGCGACTCCACGCCTGGACTGGGCAACAATTCAATCTCAACCGGCGCACCCGCTCGAATATTTGCCGCCTTCATCGCTAGCGCTAGCGGATCGGGGCCGGTACGATTTGCAGCCGCAATTGAACCGAGGATATCGGTATGTCCAGTCAATGTCGTTGAATTGCGCCAAACATTTGCCGCAATCGAATCCGCCTGAAGCAGCTGAGGATCGCGATGGTCGATTTGTTGCTGTAGGAGTTGGAGCGATCGCACTTGATGCGGCAATCCGCTATAGAACCGAACGATATCGACTAAGCGCAGAGAATTGGGCTGAGAATTGGGCTGAGAATTGGGCTGGGATTGAGCGATCGCTGGCAATTTCACAGTCGCAGCAATACCCCCCAAAAGAATGAATGCGAACAGTAAGCAGCGTTTGGATCTAAGTTGAGCAGTCATGAGTGAAAATTCCTTTAACTACAGCGATGATACTGAGCTATCAGGCCATGCGATCGCCATTAGGAGCTGCATTTAACATAAGTATTCAACCACCGCACCATTTCCCACAGCACATGATTCACCGCCTCCCGCGAACGATAGCCATGCTCCTCATAAGGCAAGCTAACGTATCGCACGGTGCCGCCCAATCCTTTCATCGCTTCGTACAAACGATCCGACTGGATAGGATAAGTCCCGGAGTTGTTATCGGCGGCGCCATGAATCAGCAGCAGCGGCTGATCTATTTTGTCCGCATATAAAAAAGGAGACATTTTCATGTAGGCGTCGGTAGCCTCCCAAAAATTTCGCTGTTCGCCCTGAAAGCCAAACGGCGTTAGGCTGCGATTGTATGCGCCGCTGCGGGCAATCCCGGCGCAAAAGAGATTGCTATGAGCCAACAGATTCGCCGTCGTAAACGCGCCGTAGGAATGACCACCAATGGCAATGCGATCGCGCTCACTTACCCCGCGTTCTACCAAATAATCCACAGCCGCCGTTGCACTATCCAAAAGCTGTTCTAAGTAAGTATCATTAGGCTCCGTCGCACCTACGCCAATAATCGGCATACCTGGGCCAGAGAGCAACGCATAACCTTGGGTCAGTATAAACATCACAGAAGTTTGGCTAGGTCTACCAAAGGTATTTTCGGCCCGCGTGACCTGGCTAGCCGTCTCCCGGCTTTTATGTTCTTCTGGATAGACCCACAGCAAAGTAGGCAAAGGCCCGTCTTTCTCTAAGTCGTGACCGGGCGGTAAATATAGGGTGCCAGAGAGTTCTAACCCATCGGCGCGAGAATAGCGAACGACCTCTTTGTGAATGTTTTTGTACCAGGGCAGCGGATCGCAAAAGTGACTCAGCGGCTGCTCTGTTGCGTTTACTCGGTTGTACAAGTAATAATTCTCAGGCTCTGTTTTACTCTCTTTGTTGATAATGAGTTCGGTTGCCTCGGCGTCTAGCACTTCTTCTACTCTAGAGAACACATCGGCAGGCGATCGCCACAATCTCTCTTTTTCTCCCGTCGCCAAATTAAGCCGGTCTAAAAACGGACGCACCCCTTCAGACGAAGCCCCTCGTCCATCCAAATACACGTCGCCCGCCGCCGAAAGCAACAGCGTTCGCCAGCCATATT
>JBBSOB010000155.1:0-10913 GCA_038260205.1 Phormidesmidales cyanobacterium | reverse complement strand
TTACCTGAATTAAGAGAGTCTGAGAGAAAGAAGCAAAGCCCGGTGCTTCAGCGCGGGGATGTCGTCTCGTGTCTCTCGGGCGAGTGCTAGCGAGCAATCAGATCTGTCCACTTCTGGACTTGAATAATAGCTCTAACGCCTCACGGATCAAGGCGTTCATGCTAACTTCTTCGTTTGCGGAAATCTTTTTAACTTGCTCATATTGCTTATCGCTTAGCCTAATATTAGTCGTTTTCATTGTGCTATAGTGGTGCTACTCTCATACTTTAGCATTCTGAAGCAACGTTATCGCTACCGCTTATATCCGACACCTTTGCAGGCTATCAGCCTATCTCAGTTGTTCGGCTGTACTCGGGTAGTCTGGAATGACGCTTTAGCTGAGTGTCAAAGGTTGTACGAGGAAGGAGAGAAATATCCTGGATCTGCTGCGTTGATGCGGACACTGACAGCGGCAAAGAAAACGACTGAGCGAGCTTGGCTAGCTGATGTATCGTCAGTGCCTTTGCAGCAGTCGCTAAGAGATCTAGACGTTGCGTTTCGCAATTTCTTTAACTCGGTAACGGGCAAACGGAAGGGGCCGAAATTACGGATGCCACGGTTCAAGAAGCGTAGCAATACCCAGTCAGCTAGGTTCAATCCTAATGCCTTCAATGTCTCTAGCAAGTTGAGATTAGCGAAGATCGGCAGCATCAAAGTCAAGTGGTCGCGTGAGCTGCCGTCTGAGCCGTCGTCCGTGACGGTGATTAAGGATGCATCAGGCCGATACTTCGCCTCTTTTGTGGTCGAAGTTGAAACTGAGCCACTGCCCTGGACTGATAAAGCCATTGGCGTTGATCTAGGCGTCACGGCCTTTGCGACGTTGGACGACGGCACGAAGGTGGATGCACCTAAGCCGCTAAAGCGATATCTCAAAAAGCTAGCCAGGCGACAACGCAAGCTTGCCAACTGCGAGAAAGGTAGCAATCGGCGTAATCGGGCTGTATTGGCCGTCGCCAAAGTTCACGCTCGCATCAAAGATATTCGCATCGATTTCCTGCACCAGTTGAGTACCAAGCTGATTCGAGAGAACCAATCGATCAGGCTAGAAGATCTCAACGTGAGCGGAATGCTGCGGAACCATTGTCTAGCCAAAGCAATCAGCGATCTAGGGTGGCGCACTTTCAGAACCATGCTCGAAGCGAAAGCCGAGATGTATGGCCGTGACGTTACCGTAATTAATCGGTGGGAGCCAACTTCGCAGACCTGCTCTAGCTGCGGTGAGAAAACATTGCAGAAAAAAGTAGGTATGGAAGGGCTAAAAATCCGAGAGTGGTTGTGTTCTAATTGTGGTTCTCTCCATGATAGAGACGTGAATGCTGCGATGAATATTAAAGTGGCGGGCGGGCAGCTCGACACTCAAAACGGATGTCGGAGGGCGCAGAAGTCTAGCTTGCTAGCGGTGCCCGGTGATGCGTCTAGCCAACCGTGCGAAGTACAGCTTGATTGGTGCTTCTAGCCGGAGAATCTCCGCGCCTTTAGGCCGGGGAGTATGTCAATCAGCCCACCATTTTCTACCAGTTGGTCTAATGCTGTCGCATACGCTTTGCCCTTAGGGAGGACATTAGACTTGGTGACGGGCAAGTCGTCTAAAGCCCATAAGTTAGGTAAAATGCGAGTTTGAGCGTACAAAGAGGTGACTTTACTAGCCATGAACAAATCCTGAGAAAATTAAAGCGATACAAACAATAGAACGAGCATTAGCGGAGGCTTAGATCTGCGAACTATCCGCTTACTTCGCTATTCCCACCTGCTTCAGCCTGCCCGCCCGTCCAAGGATTAGCGTAAGAATGTGTCCGAGCGGTGGTTGATAGGTGAAGGCCACCGCTAAATTGACTCTAGAAAAACTGTTGCTCTCTGTAATCTGCTCTCAACCGCTCAGGCAAATCAGGCGTGATGCTGATATCACTCAAATATTACTCAAAGCAACAATTCTTTTGGGTCATGACTGCGAAAAGAGGCGTTTGTAAGAATTAGAACAACTTAATCAAGTGGCTGTGGGCGATCGCAGAACCCATCTCCTAGCCCACATTCAGTCTAAAATTGCCAACCTGCTCGGCTACAATTCATCCGAAGAAATGGCGCTATATCAGCCGCTCACCGCTGAGCAGATGCCTGACCTCAAGTTTTAGCTGAAGAAAAGCTGTTTGGCGATAGGCGTAAATCAGGTGAAATACTGCGAGGATGCGCTCTCGATCTGTTGTTTAGTTCTCTCTTTTCTACAAGTTTTACCCCTTTAAACAGCGAACGGCTTCTAACATTCCTTTTGCCTTATTCAAAGTCTCCTGATACTCACTTTCAGGCACCGAATCAGCAACTAGTCCTGCACCAGCTTGCACGCTAATCGTTTGACTCCCATCCTCAGCCGCCTGCACCACCATTGTGCGAATGGTAATAGCGCTGTTAAGCTGCCCTTCAAAATCGTAGTAGCCGTAGACGCCAGAATATGGCCCGCGTCGATCGGGTTCCAATTCTTTGACGATTTGCATGGCGCGGATTTTGGGTGCGCCGCTGACGGTGCCTGCGGGGAAACTGGCCTTTAGCAAATCCCAGGCGGTTTTGTCGGGGGCTAAATCTCCAACAACATTGCTAACAATGTGCATGACATGCGAATAGTTTTCTATCACCATTAGCTCGTCAACAACAACGGTGCCGCTGCTGCACACTCGGCCCAGGTCATTGCGGCCCAGGTCTACGAGCATGATATGTTCGGCCACTTCTTTCGGATCGGCCAGCAAATCTGCCGCGTATTCAGCATCTTCTTTGAGCGTTTTGCCACGCGGTCTGGTTCCCGCAATCGGGCGCAGAGTGGCCTCCATCGGTTTGTCGTCGCTGATTCGGGTGGCTTTTACCATCACCTCGGGGCTAGAGCCAATGAGCTGCCAGCCGTTGAAGTTGAAGTAGGCCATATAGGGAGAAGGGTTGACTAGCCGCAGCGACCGGTAAAGGTCGAAGGGATTGCCGCTGTAGCTGGTTTGCAGGCGCTGCGAGGCCACGACTTGGAAAATATCTCCGGCGCGGATGTGGGCTTTGGCTTTCTCGACGCATTCGCAGAAGTCTTCGGGGGTGCGGTTGCTGATGTATTCCAGTGGGGGCGCGGTACTGGCTTCGGGGGAAGTCCATTGCAGCAGCGTGTCTTTTTCGGTGAGTGGGAGGCGCAGCTTGGTGACAAGATTGGTAACGCGATCGCAAGCCAAATCATAAGCCGCTCGCAAATCCACACCGTCTTCTCTCAAATCGGCATAGGCGATCGTCCACACCTTCCGCTTCACCTGATCAAAAATCATCAGATTATCCACCTGCATCCACAGCCCATCTGGCAAATCTTCCGTCTGCCGGTCGTGGGTGGTCACCGTCGGCTCAATCCAGTTGATTAGCTCGTAGCCCCAAAAGCCAAAAAGGCCCCCAATGCCGGGGGGAAGCTGCGGCAAGCGTACGGGCTTTAGAGGCGCAATGCAGGCTTCTAAAATGTCGAACGGATTGCCCTGTAGCGTGCTTTGGCTACCGTCTCGAAACGTTTGGGTGGTGCGATCGCCCACGGCCTCTAGCACCCACAGCGGATCGCAGCCCAAAAAGCTATATCGGCCCAGCGTTTCGCCGCCTTCCACCGACTCCAGCAAAAAGCTATAAGGCTGGCCCGCGCAGACCTTGTACCAAGCCGATACGGGCGTATCAAAGTCGGCCACCCATTCCTGATAGACCGGCACAAAATTTCCTTGTTTTGCCAAATCACAGAAGGTTTTGAAGTCTGGAAAAATCATGATGAAAGGGAGGAGAGGGGGCTTAAAACAAAAAAGGACAGTCCGTTAAGACCATCCTTCTCTGTCACAGTCGATCTAAGCGAATAGATCAATGTTAATAGAATTGCTGTTGCAAATCCTACGTTTCAAACGTTTCTTTGCCGCCGAACTTAATGGTGGCAGGGTTAGGATTCTCGCCGATACGACGCTCTTTCTTGCCGCTGTATCCACGACCTTCGTTCACCTTCTCAGGGAACACGCCGTCTGCGGGATGCAAGAAAGTGGTCTCGCCGTTGGGCAAAACGCGGTAAATCTTGTAGTCCGTAATTTTAGGCTTGAACTTGCTTCTTAACTGAGTGCCCAGGGCCAGGCACTGCTCTTTGCGCGATAAATACAGGAGGTTCTCGCCTTCATTCATGATGGCTGCACCGCCTGTAGGCATCTCAAAAACCTGTTCTTTTTCAGAAGTCCAGGTAATCGCGTATCTTTCTTCAACAAATGCTTTCGTTAAAAGGCCGCCAGTGCTGCCTCCAAATTTGGGCATTTTACCAGTCAGTTGTTCTGCCATGAATGAATCTCTCTCAAGCTTAGCTGTTTGGCATCGTAACATTGCCCGGAGACCACTTTAACCTGCGTGATAAGAAGCGTAATAGTTCGTTAGCTGAGCGGTATACGTCGCTTTTTACGGTATTTTAAGCGACCTGCTTCCTGGCCTGCGGGCCTCTGCCGAGTCTCTACGGTTTAGCTTCTCTTCGCGAGCTTGTCCTTGGCCTTTTGTTCGGCTTTTTGTTCGGCCTTTTGTTCGGCCTTTTGCTTGGCCTTTGTGGGTTTGCCAGCGGTTTTGCCAGCGGTTTTGCCAGCGGTTTTGCCAGTGGGTTTGCCAGTAGGTAATTGCTTGGTCTGGCCATAGCGCCCCATATCGGCGGCGGCGGGCAGGGTGAAATGAATTTGAGTGCCCTTATTTTTGCCTTCAGAGGTCGCCCAAATTTTACCGTTTAGCCCTTCGATCACCTGCTGGCAAATGGCTAAGCCTAGGCCCACGCCGCCGACGGATCTTCTTAGCGCCCCTTCTTCCTGATAAAACCGCTCAAATACGGTTGCTAGCCGGTCGGATTCAATGCCGCGCCCTTCGTCTGCGACGATTACCTCAACCGTTTTGGAGTCGAGCGATCGCGCACTAATAGTCACCTGGCCATTGGCTTCATTAAACTTGCAGGCGTTGTCGAGCAGCTTAGAGAGCACTTCAACAATCCACTCGCCGTCGGCTCTGACAAAAGGCAGCGAATCGGGCAGATTGGTCTCTATGGGCATGGCCGGGGCAGCATTGGCCGCATTTTGCCAGCGCAGACTGCTCAGGGCCAGATCGACGCATTCTTGCAGCGAAAGCGACTCCAAATTCCATTCTACCCGGCGACTTTCTAGCCGCGAGAGGGTGAGGAAGTCTTGCACGAGTTTGCGCATTCGCTCGGCGTCGGTCAAGGCGGTATCGAGCATGACTTGGCGCAGCTCGTCGGGCATGTCTGGCTCGCTGAGCAAGCTTTCTAGGCAGACGCGGATAGTAGAAAGAGGCGTGCGCAGTTCGTGTCCGGTAATGGCAATCAGGTTGCTGCGGGTGCGCTCTAGGTCGGCGAGCTGACTATTGAGATCTTCGAGGTTGGCGTAGGCTTCGGCCTGAATCAGGGCCACGCTGAGCTGGTTGGCGATCGCCTCGGTTAACGCCACTTCATCATCGCTCCAGTGATGGCGATCGCGATCTAAATGCAGCTCTACCATGCCGAGCAAACGCTGTTTATGCACGAGGGGCACCAGCAGACAGCTCTGAATTTGCCAGCGCTGTAGCCGGGGAATCGTCGCACTTAAGTCGATATCTTGCTCCATTTCGCCGCTGACGCTGTTGATGGCCAGGGTGCTGTGATTGGCCTTAACCCACTGATAGAGCGGGTTGTGCTTCAGCGGCCAGGTGGTGCCTTCTAGCGAGTTAAGACGGGTTTGGCGGTATTCGTGAGCGATGGTAATATCGGCGTCTTCAGGCGTACAGCGATAAATGATGCAGCGACCCACTTTGAGGACGCGGCCTAGCTCTTGGGAGGCGATCGCAAAAATTTCACCCGGATTTAATGACTGACGAATGGCGGCGGTAATCGAGTTAATCAGGCGTTCTCGCTGTTCTTGCAGAGCGATCGCCCGATAGGCTTTGAGCTGTTTGTACTGCCCGGCTTGCAAGTAGGTGATCAGCCTTTGCGCAAAGGGATCGGGGTCTATGGTCAGGTCATTTCTGAGCGTTTTGGGGAGAAAGCGATCGCGAGCTATCCCAATTTTGGCTGCTAAATCGGGCCGATACGCCTCTATTCTTGCCAATAGCAAAGAGGCCGCCCGCAAACTCACCTGCTTATTTAGCGTCCAAATACCCTCAAACCGGCGCGTTTGGTCTAAATGCAGGGCGTTTGTCCCATGCGCAGGCGGTGCTATTTCCTGTCTAGGATGCTCGCGACAAATTAACGCCGCCGTATAGCGATCGCCAATCACCACCAAATGCCATTCCTGCGTCAGCGCATCTTCGTTATCAAAGTGGATTTTTTCGTAGTTGTTTTCAGTCTCACTAAACTTTGTATCCTTTGCCGAGAGCACATACACCTGATCGCTTAGATCGCTAATGCGCGTGTAGCGATGGGCCTCTTGCCGGTAAAACCGCTCCTGCTGAAAACTAGCAATAATCAGCGGCGACTGCTCCAAGCCTGCTAGCACCTGATCTTCCATCGCATGAGAAAGGGCTGTGAGCGAGGTCTTGAAATACATCTGGGCGCGCAAAGACGGCAGCGCCTCAAACATTTCTTCCACAATGGAAGCTGGATTACCCATTACGAATACGGTGTTTTGAGAGGCGAACGCGGGTGCGATAAGAGCAATATGCAGGTCTGTTTGATGCGCTGCTCGGAAGTAGACCGCTTTTATAATGTATCAATAAGTACCGTTAGAATAGCAGTCGGATTGGGGCGATCGCGCCATAAGTTCATCAAAGTCAATGGTTAACCAATCGCCTCGAATGGTCTAGAAAAAGCCTTTCAGCCTGCCAAAAACTATGCCCGGCGATCTATAAGGTCTAGATCGCCGGGCATTATTTGCGACAGATGGTTTGAAACCGTTTTTTCGAAACCGTTTTTTCGAAACCGTGTTTTAATCTAGCCGCCAAGCGACTAAACCCAACTAGATAATGCCGCCCATATCGCTAGTGTCCTTAAGAAATCCACTATAAGCTTCCATACCGTGCTCGCCAATATCCAAGCCTTTAATCTCTTCTTCAGCAGACACGCGCAGGCCAAGCGTAGAGTTGATCAGCACCCACAGTATCGAAGTCGCCACTATGGTAAACACGGCAACCGACACAATCCCAATCACTTGAGCGATTAGTTGAGTAATGCCGTTGCCGTAAAACAAACCCAGTTCTGTATGGAACAAACCAACTGCCAACGTGCCCCAAATGCCACACACCAAGTGAACAGAGGTTGCGCCCACCGGGTCGTCAATTCTCACACTGTCGAAAAAGCCAACCGAAAACACCACAATAACGCCCGCAATTCCACCAACAATCACCGCGCCCCAATAGCCAATGCCGCCGCAGCCCGCTGTAATGCCCACCAGGCCAGCTAAAATGCCGTTGATAACCATCGAAAGGTCAGGCTTCCCGCTGAGTGCCCACGCGGTAAAGGTTGCTGTAATGCCGCCCGCCGCCGCTGCTAGGTTCGTCACCAGGGCAATTTGAGGGACAGCTAAATCGGCAGATAGCTCAGAACCGGGGTTAAAGCCAAACCAGCCAATCCAAAGAATGAGACAGCCCAGCGTGGCAATGCTCATATTGTGGCCAGGAATGGCATTGATAGCGCCGTTGTTATATTTGCCCAGTCGAGGGCCAAGGAAAACAACGCCCATCAGCGCGGCCCAACCCCCCACAGAGTGAACCACCGTAGAGCCTGCAAAATCGCTAAAGGCCACGCCTTCGCCCAAAAAGCTCATGTCCGATAGCCAGCCGCCACCCCAAACCCAATGAGCTGTGATGGGATAGCAAATAGCCGTAAGCAAAACGCTAAAAACAAGAAAGCTAGAGAACTTAATGCGCTCAGCCACCGCACCCGACACAATCGTTGCGGCTGTACCGGCAAACGCGGTCTGAAACAAGAAAAATACCGGTGTCGACAAAGTTAAACCGGGGTAAAACTCTTCGGTGCCCGCTAAAAAGAATCCTTGAAATCCGACAATGGCGTTACCCTCGCCAAAAGCCAGCGCATAGCCTATTGCCCAGAAAGACAGCGTAGCGAGCGCAAACACGATCAGGTTCTTGGTCAAAATGTTGACGGCATTTTTTTGACGACAAAAGCCCGTCTCCAACATGCCGAAGCCCGCGTTCATAAAAATCACCAGAATTGAGGCAATCACAATCCAGATGTTATCCAAAATGACTTTGACATCTTCTGGATCGACCGGTTTATCTTGCGCTTGAGCCGAGAAGCTCCAAACGCCCACAATGACCAGGGCCATTGGAATACAGGTGAGCCAGCTCCAGCCTTTAGGCCGACCAAACGCCAGCCGCACTGCTCGCTGAGCCATGTCGGTAAAGGGCGGGACATTGGCATCCCAGGGCGACGGCGCGCGCCTGGAGTGCTTTCTTTTTAAGATGTTGTAATTAGACATGATGAGTCGGGCATTCCTAACGCGATTTCGCCAGTAATCCATGGCCTTACGAGGTTAGGCTTTCAACTGCTAACCCGTCATGCACCTGTCAAACTGATGGGTCTTATTTCACCAAGTCTGAGTCAGTCGTTCTGTATCACTGGCTACCTTTGCATCTAGCTGCCTTTACATCTAGCTGTTGATCATGTGTTTGAGGTACTGCCGCGCCCCGATGGCTGAAAGCTGGTTTTGCTTATCGTTTACCTGGGTTCTAATCTGCTGCCGGTAGGTGAGTACTTTTTCTTGTAGGTCTGGGGAATGGGCGGCTAGCATTTGCACGGCGAGCAGTCCGGCGTTTTTGGCATTGCCAATGGCGACGGTGGCTACCGGGATGCCGCGCGGCATTTGCACAATCGAGTAGAGCGAGTCTACTCCAGAAAGGGCTTGGGTTTTAACGGGTACGCCAATGACCGGCAGCGGTGAGAGCGCGGCGACCATTCCTGGTAAATGCGCCGCGCCGCCCGCGCCCGCGATGATGATCTTTAGCCCTCTGGTATGGGCTGTTTCGGCGTAGGTGACCATTCTGTGCGGCGTGCGGTGGGCCGAGACAATGGCTACTTCGTGGGCAATGCCAAACTCTTCGCAGATGGCGATCGCGCCCATCATGGTTGGCAAGTCGGAGTCGCTGCCCATAATGATGCCGACCTCGACCGATCTGGGCGTTTGTGGAGTGGTCATGTGTTTAGTGATGAGTGTTCAGTCAGTTTACAGTGGGCAGGTGGTCTTCTTTTTTTGAACGATGGGTGATGATCGCCAGATTATAGTCAATGCTCGTTTGCCTGTTCGCTCGGGCCTTTATCAGCTAGCTGTAGCCGATGGTCTGATTCAGTCGATTGAGCCAATGGGAGCGGCGGTGCCTGACGTGGGGCGAGTGATAGATGTTGAGCATGACTGGCTGTCTTTGGGGGCGGTCGATTTGCAGATTAACGGTGCGTTGGGACTGGCGTTTCCCGATTTGCGCTTAGAGACTTTGGATCAGCTACAGGCCGTTTGCGATTTGCTGTGGGCGCAGGGGGTGGACGGGTTTTGCCCGACGCTGGTGACGACATCGCTGGAGAATTTTCAGGGGAGTTTGCGAGCGATCGCCCGGTTCCAAGCTCAGCAACAGGCTGCAGATCGGACGGCAAAAGTACTGGGTGTTCATCTCGAAGGCCCTTTTTTGAATAGAGAAAAGCGAGGCGCACACCCGGCCGAATTTTTGCAGCCGCTCACTTTAAAAAATGTCAAAGCCGTCGTCGGAGACTTTGCTGAAGCGATCAGCATTATGACGCTTGCGCCCGAACTGGCAATGGATGCGACGGCAATAGACTGGCTAATTGAACAGCATATTATTGTGAGCTTGGGGCATTCGTTAGCGATCGCCGCCCAAGCCAAACGCGCCTTTGATCAAGGTGCCACGATGGTGACTCACGCTTTTAATGCCATGCCCGGATTGCATCACCGAGAGGCCGGATTACTGGGCGTAGCGCTGACTGATTCGCGGGTGTTCTGCGGCTTTATTGCCGATGGTCAGCACATTAGCGCTCCTATGCTGGACTTGCTTTTGCGAGCGGGGCGCGGGGGATTAGATTGCGCGCTTGATCATCTATTAGGCAATCTGTTTCTCGTTAGCGATGCGCTCTCTCCGCTGGGCTTGCCCGACGGCATTTATCCTTGGGATGCGCGCACGATTGAGGTGGTTGATGGGACGGCGCGATTAGCGGACGGTACGCTGTCGGGTACGACGCTGCCTTTAATTGAGGGGGCGAAGAATTTGGTGAAGTGGGGATTGTGTTCGGCTGAGGAGGCGATCGCTCTGGTAACGCGATCGCCGCGCCGGGCTTTGGGGTTAGAAGAAGTTGTGCCCGGAAGTCCGGCCCATCTACTGCGCTGGCATCAGTCTAAAAATGAGCGATCGCTCACCTGGCAACGCCTAATTCTAGATCTTCTCTAAGTCCCGATCATGAACGCCTAGTAGAGATCTTTAACTTGAGGTAAGCAATTGTATCCATATAAATAAAGATCGCATGAACAGCAAGGTCTGATCACCCAAAGGTATCCACCCGCTAATCTATATTTTTAGCTATGCGCTGACGGCAAATATGCGGGCAGCTTTTTATTAGAACCATCTATTCGTAAGATCGTAAAGGTAATGGTACAACGGATAAAAGTAGCCTTTGTTAATCAGGGCTGGGATACAGTTTCGCCGCCGGTTAACGCAGCGTCTATTCCGATTTGGACATACGAAACCGCAAAACGGCTAGTCCAAGACTGCAAGGTTGTGATTTACTCGCGCCGAAATAAAGATCAAGCGGCGGTTGAAACTTGCGAAGATATTGAATACCGCCGCGTTTCGGTCGGTGGCTCCAAGCTAAGCAACGGCAGCGCCAGACTAGTATCCAAGTTCCTTAAGTCTTTCCGCTACCTCAACTC
>JBBSOB010000154.1:0-10922 GCA_038260205.1 Phormidesmidales cyanobacterium | reverse complement strand
TGTAATCAATAACAAAATACATAGCCGGAACGCCAACATCGTCAAACTGCCAGCGCCAAAACTCAGTATTTTGACGACGCAGCTCGAAAGGTTTGATGCTGTCGAGCCGACTTTCCGCGCTGAATGCCTCGAATAAACTACCTTGCGTAGGCGTAGAAGTTGTTTGAAGGTGCGTTTGGAAAAGTACGATTCGCTGCTTCCATCTTTGAAGTTCTAAGGCGCAAAGCGTGAGCGAAGATTGGAAGTTTTGATAGGTAGAGTAGCTCGCTGCTTGCAGAGCAGAGTCTGAAAGTAAAAAGGACTGACTATCTTCAGGCATGGCGGCGTCAGGCTCTAGTTGCAAGATCAAATAACGCGACCGAATGGGCGTCGTTTTTTTAAGTAAGGCTAGACGTAGAGTAATCTATCAATATTTATTGATATAAGCCACTCTAGATTAATTTATCTATTTACCTACCCCTCTATTCACCCATCTATTTACCCCTCTATATTATTGGTCTCAATTCACGTTTTGTTAACCGCGCCGATTGGTAGATGTTAAGTGGGGTAGCGCCGACCTATCAATTTATTTTGCTATGTAGTTCCGGTTCTAGCCCGCCTTGGCTGTATTAAGGATTGGCGCGTTGCAAATTGTGTTTTCTTTACGGACTCAAAAACGAATAAATAACGTCTGTGTAGATACGCAGATAAAAACAGGGTAATCATCTTCTATGAATGACTTTGGCACCAAAAATTTATATTGATGCATTTACTACAAAGTTCTAAAAAGATGGCGTGGTTAAATAATTTCGTTTGGAACTCTTGCGGTAGGTTATTAGTAGCGTAAAGTGTTTGCCTGGCGATCGCTCTATACCCATTGCTCTATACCCATCTAAGTGGAAGCTAAGGAAGACAATCTACGGAAGACAAGCTGATCGCCTGATCTTCCTATCCGGCTTGATCTGCTCCAGCTAGATCCTGTCCGACTTGATTCTGTCCGACTTGATCCTGCCTGACTAAACTTATCCGCCGGAACTTACCTGACTGAGCACAAGGCCACTGAGGCTACCGACAGAGGCCATTTCTAATGCAGGTTGATGGAATGTCCTCTATAAAAGCTCTGCAAAGATATATTCGTTTGGGCATGCTTAATCGGCTGGGCCTGTGAACTGTTACTAATTTTTTGATATGACTAGCCACTACGATAGCTTAACCAGTTCGCCCGGCCCAGCCAGCTTCAAAACATCGGTTGTGGAGTCCATGGGCACGATTCATCTTACCCAATCCTTTACCGTTGCTGAGGCTGAGTCGTTCAGGCGTAGCTGCCAACAGGCATTTGAGCAGCATGCCGATCTGGAGGCGGTGGTGCTCGACTTTACCCAAACCCGATTCATAGATAGCAGCGGCATTGGCTCTTTAGTCATTTGCCATAAGCTTTGCGAGTCTAAAGGGGCGAAGCTAAGGCTGATAAATGTGCCAGATCAAGTGATGATGGCACTTTCGCTAACAGAGCTAGACAAGATTTTTTACATTGAGCGGTTGCCCGTGCCGCCCGCAGAGCTGGGTCGAAGTAAACGCGATCAGCTGAAGCGAGGTCGCTATCAGCGGGCGCTAGGAAATCTGCCAGAAACGCATCCCTCGGTTCGATCTAAAGCCAAGCGGGCGTTGGATATTGTAGGCGCACTAGTGGGCCTAGCGCTCACGGCTATTTTGTGGGTAGTGGTAGGCATCATTATCAAACTAGACGATGGCGGCCCTATTTTCTTTGCGCAAACGCGCTGCTCGTTTTTGGGTAAGCGCTTCAAAATTTGGAAGTTTCGCTCAATGGTGGTGGACGCAGAGGCGCGCAAACAAGAGGTGGTGAATAAGCTGGAGGGGCCGCTGTTTAAGAATGACAACGACCATCGAATTACTAAGATTGGGAAGCTTTTGCGACGTACCAGCCTAGACGAGTTTCCGCAGTTTTGGAACGTGCTCAAGGGCGATATGAGTCTGGTTGGAACGCGCCCCCCAACGCCAGATGAGATTGAAAAATACGAGATTTCTCAGTGGCAGCGGCTGAATGTAAAGCCGGGGATGACCGGCGAGTGGCAGGTAAACGGACGCTCTAAGGTGACGTCGTTTGAGGATGTGATTCGGCTGGATTTGCAATATCAGCGGAAGTGGAGTCTGATGTACGATATTCAGCTTATTCTCAAGACCGTGACGGTGCTATTCAGCAAAAATTCTGGGGCGATGTGACTACTCTGCAAGAAGGTGAAGCGCCCGCGACCACGCTCAGCCACCGAATCATAAATTTGCAGACACAAGTGAACCCTTATCCGACACAATGGGGATGATTGTAAGCGGTTGGTGAATGTTCGCGCATGTTTTGGCGGTGCTGCTGGGATTGGGCAGTCTTCTATTTTATTTAGCGGCCTTCTTTTATCCGGAAGTGCATCGGCGCTCTGATTTTTTGTGGGGTGGGTTAGGACTGCTGTATTCGGCGGTGCTGTGGTTTGGCGCTGGGCAGATGACGAGCCTGGTGTTGTTGGGTCAGATGGTGGCTGTGGCTTTGCTACTGGGTTTGGGCTGGCAGACGCTGACGGTGCGTCGGCAGAAGACACCGGTTTATCAGCAGACGCCTATTGTGCTGACCCCTGAGGTGGTGGGCGGCTGGGCAAAAAGTAAGCTGAATGAGCTGCGCATTGTGCCGGATGAAAATGTGCGGCCGGTGCGGTTAGAGCGTCGGGCGATAGAAGGCGCTGCTGTGCTAAACGCTCGGCTAGATCCGCGTCGGCGACCTGCGTACGACTATGAGTTTGTAGAGGACGGGGCGGGGTTGGCTGAGGTTCAGCAAGGCGAACTATTTTCTACGGCCTTTGCAAAGGAGACAACAGACTCTTCTGACGGTTTAGGTGAGGCGGTGGCTGATTTTGCTTATTTAGCGCCTCCTTCGGCAGAGGCTGAAGTTGTGGCTGTAGAGCCTGCGGTTGAGAAAGCGGTCTCTGAAGAGAACGTAGCGGAGGAAGGCTTATCTGAAGCGCTGACATCTGAAGCACCGACATCTGAAGCGCTGACATCTGAAGAAGCTGCCTTTGAGAAAGGCTTATCTGAAGTGCTGATATCTGAAGAAGCTGTTCTTGAGGAAACTGCTCCTGAAGAAGCTGTCTTTGAAGAAGCTGCCTCTGAAGAAACGGTCTTTGAAGAAGCTGCCTCTGAAGAATTCATTGCTGAGGATGGTGATCTCAAACTGGCTGATTTTGAGCCTGAGTCGGAAGTTGAGTTAGAACTGAGCGATCCGGGTTTAGATGAGATACCGCAGACGATGGATGATTTGGCGATCGCCCACAAAACTAGCCAAACTCAATGGATCGATGAAGCGCCTATCGCGGCGAGTCAGTCAAAATCTCCCGCCGTAACGACAGTCAAAAAGCCTAGCTTACTGGCCATGCCCCTTATTCTGGTGGGATGGGTAAAGGACGTTGTGGTCTCTTTAACCAAGCCAAAGCCTTCTAAGCCGATAATTGAAATTCCGCGCCGAGACGCTGGCGATGGCGATCCGGGCGTTCGCGATGCAGGCCTTAGACCGCCTGCCGAGAGTAATCGTCGATACAATGATGAGTCTGAAGATGACGATTGGGAAGACAGCAATTGGGCCGACTAGCTTGAATAGAGCTGGGCTTCAAGGCAGAATGACCTAATCTGCGCTTTTGATTTTTTGCGTACACCTTTTATATAGAACCTGCGATCCCTGTGAACGATTCTAAAAACGCCTCTTCTTCAAACCACTCAGAGACCGCTTCCGAACCGGCGAACGAACCGGCGAAGCGCTACAAAGAGACGGTGCTGCTGCCTCAAACCGACTTCAGTATGAGAGCAAATGCGGTGAAGCGCGAACCGGAGCTGCAAAAGTACTGGGACGAGAAGGCGATTTATCAGAATCAGGCGCAGAATAATTCAGGCGAGCCGTTTACGCTGCACGATGGGCCGCCGTATGCCAATGGCGATTTGCACATGGGCCACGCGCTGAACAAGATTTTGAAGGACATCATCAACAAGTACCAGATTTTGCAGGGACGCAAGGTGCGCTACGTACCCGGCTGGGACTGCCACGGACTGCCGATTGAGCTAAAGGTGTTGCAGAAAATGAAGTCTTCGGAGCGGCGATCGCTGACGCCTTTGAAGCTGCGGCAAAGGGCGAAAGGGTTTGCGCTAGAGACTGTTCAAAAGCAGAGTGAGGGCTTCCAGCGCTATGGCGTTTGGGGCGATTGGGACGATCCCTATTTGACGCTGACGCCGGAGTACGAGGCGGCGCAGCTGGGTGTGTTTGGCAAGATGGTTGAAAATGGCCATATTTATAGAGGGCTGAGGACGGTTCACTGGAGTCCTTCTTCGCAGACGGCGCTGGCTGAGGCGGAGCTGGAGTATCCAGAAGATCACGTTTCACCGAGTATCTATATTGCGTTTCCGATGGAGAGTGCTTCGGCGGCAGCAAAGGAGACGCTTGCGCCTTATCTGGACAGTCTAGGCGTGGCGATTTGGACGACGACACCCTGGACGATTCCGGCGAACGTGGCGGTTTCGGTGAATCCGGAGCTGACGTATGCGGTGGTGGAGAGCGAGTCGGGAGATCCGTTCAGATATTTGATTGTGGCGAAGGAGCTGGCGGCAAAGCTGTCGGAGACGTTTGGCAGTGGGCTGAGCGTGGTGGCGGAGCTGAAAGGAAGTGCGATCGCCGGTTCGACTTATCGACATCCGCTAGCTAAAAAAGACAGTGCCTTCGACCGGGTAAGTCCAATTGTGATGGGCGGCGACTATGTAACTACTGAGTCGGGGACAGGACTAGTCCATACTGCACCGGGTCACGGTCAGGAAGACTTTTTGGTTGGTCAGCGGGAGAACTTGCCGATTTTGTGTCCGGTGGACGCGCGCGGAAACTTTACGGCCGAAGCAGGCAACTTTGAAGGGCTAAACGTATTAAAGACGGCGAATGACGTGATTATTGAGGCGCTAGGTGAGGAAAAGGTGCTGCTGAAGCATGAGCCTTACGCGCATAAATATCCGTATGACTGGCGGACGAAGAAGCCGGTAATTTATCGGGCGACGGAACAGTGGTTTGCTTCGGTGAAGGGGTTTGTGGGCGAGGCGATCGCAGCTATCGACACGGTGAAATGGATTCCGGCGCAGGGAAAAAATCGGATTACGTCGATGGTCTCTGAGCGCTCGGACTGGTGTATCTCGCGGCAGCGGAGCTGGGGAGTGCCAATTCCGGTGTTTTATGACGAGGAAACGGGCGAGCCGCTGATGACGCAGGAGACAATTGCGCATGTGCAGGCGATTGTGGCCGAGAAAGGATCGGATGCCTGGTGGGAAATGAGCGTGGAGGAGCTGCTGCCAGCAGCCTACAGAAACGATGGAAAGACCTACCAAAAGGGCACAGACACGATGGACGTGTGGTTTGACTCGGGGTCTTCTTGGGCGTCGGTGGTGCAGCAGCGAACGGGCCTAACCTATCCGGCTGAGATTTATTTGGAAGGATCTGACCAGCATCGCGGCTGGTTTCAGTCGAGCTTGCTGACTAGCGTGGCTTGCAATGGCCATGCGCCTTACAAGCAGGTGCTGACGCATGGCTATGTGCTAGATGAAAACGGACGCAAAATGAGCAAGTCGCTGGGGAATGGCGTTGATCCTAGGGTGATTATTGAGGGCGGTAACAATCAAAAGCAGGAACCGCCTTATGGCGCGGATGTGCTGCGGCTTTGGGTGTCTTCGGTGGATTACTCAGGCGATATGCGGCTGGGAATGCGCAATGTAAAGCAGATGTCGGATGTGTATCGGAAGATTCGCAATACGGCGCGGTTTTTGCTGGGGAATTTGGCTGATTTTGATCCAAAGCAGGATGCGATCGCCTACGAAGATCTCCCTGAGCTAGACCAGTACATGCTGCACCGCATGGGCGAGGTATTTGCTGAGGTAAAGCAGGCGTTTGAGTCCTATCAGTTCTTTCAGTTTTTCCAAACGGTGCAGAACTTCTGCGTGGTCGATCTATCGAACTTTTATCTGGATATTGCGAAAGACAGGCTGTACATTAGCGCGGCAGATTCGGCCCGACGCAGGAGCTGCCAGACGGTGCTAGCGGCGGCGATTGAGAATTTGGCCAAGGCGATCGCGCCGGTACTTTCGCACATGGCTGAGGATATTTGGCAGTTTTTGCCGTACGACACAGATGCGGAATCGGTGTTTGAGTCGAGCTGGGTGCAGATACCAGATGCCTGGGTACGGCCCGATTTGGTGGAAAAATGGCAGCGGCTGCGGACGATTCGCGATGAGGCCAACACCGTGCTAGAGCAAGGCCGAGCGGATAAGGCGATTGGGTCTTCTTTGGAGGCGAAGCTGTTGTTGAGTACCGGCGATACGGATTTGATGAAGACTTTGAAAGCGATGAACCCGACCGATAGCGTTACTTCTAGCGGCAATAACGTAGACGAGCTGCGCTATTTGTTTTTGGTGTCTCAAGTAGAGCTATCAGACAGTTTGGATCAAGTTTCGGCGGCGAAATATCGCGCTGAGGTGGACGGGCTGACAATTGGGGTGGCAAATGCTGAGGGTGAGAAGTGCGATCGCTGCTGGAATTATTCTACGCATATAGGAGCGTCGAGCGAGCATCCGACAATTTGCGATCGCTGCGTGGCGGCGCTTTCTGACCAGTTTTAGAAGTGCGATCGCGCACAGCCAGAACATAGTCAGATCATAGTTAGCGCACAGTCAGCGCATAGGAGCATAGTTAGAGGCTTTTCGAGACTGCCTTGATCAAGCCTTTATCTGTGCTTAAGGACTCATTTTCCACCTTGATCCAACGGGTTTTCCCGGCTTTATCCTAGCTTGCCAAAGCTGCCCATGCTCAAGCTGTCCGTAAACACAAACAGCAAAAACATCTGCATTTTGTTGATTTGCTATGCTTAGTCTGGTAACTACACTTGGTGATAGGCAAAAATTAGCTTGTCTTTAGGTTATATCAAGCCTTTCCACCTCTTTATGCTACGGATATTTCAGCGCTTTGCCGTTTTAGTCTTCTTCCCGTCATGGGTACAGTTACGGTGCGAGGTCAGATAATGCAGACATCTCATCCTCTCATCTCTGTCGTGATTCCGGTTTACAACGGGGGAAATGACTTTCGGCGCTGCCTAAAAGCGCTTACGACCGCTGTCCATTGCAAGCGGACTCAAGAAGACAGAAATCGTGACGCAGAGGAAGCTCCCTTAGCGCCTGCGGCTTCTCTCGCCCCCATTGCCCCAGGCGAGTTGATCCAGCCTCTTGCCCAGAAAAACCCTCAGCGTGAGCCTTTGGGCGATTGTTTAGCGGTTCGTCCGGCGGGATCTGCGGCTATAGATGCCCGCACGGTTGAGATTATCGTCGTCTCGGACGGTGACTCTGACGGTAGCTGGCGTTTAGCCGAAGCCTTTGGAGTGCGGCTAATTCGCCTGCCGGAATCGGGCGGGCCAGCGAAAGCGCGTAATATTGGCGCGAAAGCCGCTAGCGGCGATATTTTGTTTTTTGTAGATGCCGATGTGGAAGTGCATCTAGATACGCTGACGAAGGTGGCCGAAAGCTTTGAAGCAGATGCTAACTTGGCGGCGCTCATTGGTTCCTACGACGATGCGCCAGGTGCGCCCAATTTTCTTTCGCAGTACAAAAATCTGATTCATCACTACACCCATCAGCAGGCGGGCCTAGAAGCCTCTACCTTTTGGGGCGCTTGCGGTGCGATTCGCCGTCATGTTTTTGAGGCAGTGGGCGGATTTGATGAGGGCTATCGACGGCCTTGTATCGAGGATATTGAGCTGGGCTACCGGCTCAAGTACGCTGGGTATCCGATTCATTTGCGTGCGGATATTCAGGTAAAGCATTTGAAGCGATGGACGCCTACGTCGCTGCTGCGAGCCGATATTTTTTATCGGGCGCTGCCTTGGATGGATTTGCTATTGCAGGTGCAGCGGACGCGTCCGGCGTTCTATCAGCAGTTTACCCAAGAGCTGAACTTGAAGTGGAGTAGCAAGGTTAGCGTGATTTTGGTGTTTGGGCTGCTGCTGTCAGGGATGGGTGCGGGGATCGTTGCGGGGATGGATGCGATCGCGTTTGGCACCCGTCCAACCAGTTGGGAATGGGCTAGCAGATACTCCTTCAGTTGGATGACTCTGTTACTGCCTGCGCTACTGTGTGGTTTGGGTTTATTGTGGGTTAACCTACCGGTATATCGCTTTTTTTATCAGCGGCACGGCTGGCTATTTGCCATAAAAACGGTTCCCTGGCACTGGCTTTACTTCTTTTATAGCGGTTTGGTATACGTCTACACCGTGGCCCGCTATCGGCTGCGTTCTGGGTAAGATGTGCCGGAATAATTTTCTTCTAAGCGATGGATTTTTAAAAAAAATTGATAACCCACGCTGCCCGTTAACTATCACCCATTAAAAATTAGGGACTTTTATATATGGCTTCTCGTACTGTAGTAATTGGGGCAGGCCCAGCCGGTTTGGTCACTGCTTATGACTTAGTTAGAAATGGCCAGGAAGCCATTGTGCTAGAGCAAGCAGACAAAGTCGGCGGAATCTCTCGGACGGAGACTTATAAAGGCTATCGTTTTGACATTGGCGGGCATCGTTTTTTTACCAAAGTAGGAGAGGTGCAGGCGCTTTGGAAGGAGATTTTAGAAGACGATTTTATTCAAGTTCCTCGGATGTCTCGAATTTATTATCGCGATCGCTTCTTCGACTATCCCCTCTCTATTTCGAGCACGCTGAAGAACATTGGCCCGATTGATAGCACGCTAATTGTGCTGAGCTATTTGAAAGCGAAGATCAAGACTAAGCTGGAGCCGGATCGGGAGGCTGAGAACTTTGAAGAATGGGTGACGGAGCGGTTTGGGCGGCGGCTATATCGCACCTTTTTTAAGTCTTATACGGAAAAAGTATGGGGAATTCCTTGCAATAAAATTCAGGCAGAGTGGGCGGCTCAGCGAATTAAAGGACTCTCACTTTCTAAAGCGGTGATCAATGCCATGTTTGGCAGCAATGACACCAAGACGCTGATCAAAGAGTTTGACTATCCGATTTTAGGCCCTGGCATGATGTGGGAGAAATGTCGCGACCTGATTGAGGAAGGCGGATCTACGGTGGCGATGGAAACGCGGGCGCTGCGAGTAGAGCGAACGGGAACGAGAATTGACCGGGTGATTGTGCAAAAAGGCGATCAAATTTCGACGGTAACAGGCGATCACTTTGTCTCTAGTATGCCGGTGAGCGCGCTGGTAAGACGGCTCGATCCGCCTGCGCCTGCGGCTGTACTAGCGGCGGCGAACGGCTTGAAATATAGAGACTTTTTGATTGTGCCTATTGTGGTCAATATCAAGTCGCTTTTTCCCGATAACTGGATTTATATTCATAGCCCTGAGTTTAGGGTGGGTCGCATTCAGAATTTTAAGAACTGGAGCGCGGCGATGGTGCCTGACTTAGAGAAGACCTGTCTGGGCATGGAGTATTTTTGCAGCGAGGGGGACGATATTTGGGAGCAAAGCGATGAAGAGTTGATTCGCCTGGCGACTAAAGAGATTGTGGGGCTAAATTTGGTGCCGGATGCGTCGCTTGTAGAAGATGGGACGGTCATTCGACAGAAGAAGGCTTATCCGGTTTACGACGGCGATTATCGGCAGCATTTAGCGGTTTTGCAAGACTTTATGCAGACGTTTGAGAATTTGCAGACGGTGGGGCGAAATGGAATGCATCGATATAATAATCAAGATCATTCAATGCTGAGCGGACTGCTAGCGGCTAAAAATATTCTGGGTGAGCAGCACGATCTGTGGAATATTAACGTCGAGCGGTCTTACCATGAGGACTTTACGAAGGAGCAGTGGGCAGATATTGAGGCGCAAAGAGAACGCGCGTTGTCGGCTGTGGGGTAGGGCAAGTTGAGGATTATACTGCCTCTCTATTAAGCAATAAGTATAGGCACCAAGAGAGGCGGTAAGACGGGCAGTAAGACGGGCGGTAAAAGATTTTTGTAGGCAGCTATAGATGGGAGAGGGTGCTCAATGTCGTCAGCAACTATAGGTAAGCAAACAGGCAGCATCAGGTCTGTTCAAGGTTCGCTAAAAAGTCCGGTTAGTTTCTCGATTATTATTGAAACTGAAAATTTGGCGAGTGCTGATTTGCCGGGACTGTTTCGCAGTCTAGATGCTTTGCAAGGGCAGACGCTGTCGCCGCTGTTGGCCAATGAGGTGCTGATGGTGGAAACTGGAGATGTGCCGGAAGATGTGCTGGTGACGATTGGCGATCGCTATCCCTGGGTAAAAACGCAGCGAATTGACGCGGGGCTGGAGTACTATCAGGCCAAAATGCAGGGGATCGCGTTGACCTCGGGTGAGGTGGTGGTGTTGTGCGATTCGGACTGCGTGTATAACGAGGGCTGGCTGGCGGCGATGCTACAGCCTTATGCCCGAGAAGACGTGCAGCTTTTGGCCGGAGAAACGTCTCTAGCTGTAGATGGGGCGTATGGGTTGGCGATGGCGCTGGTCTACATTTTTCCGCGCTATACGGGCGGTGATTCGCTGGCGGCGACGGGCGGGTATTTTTGCAATAATGTTTCGTTTAGGCGATCGCTCATAGACCAGTTTCCGATCCCTGGGACGCTGCCGATGTATCGAGGTAACTGCGTGGTTCATGCGCATCAGCTAGCGGCAAACCAGCGACAAATTTGGCAGCAACCTGAAGCTAGAGCCTTACATGCGCCGCCGAATGGGCTGGCCCATTTTGCCTCGCGGTTCCTGATGCTGGGCTATGACGGGCTGTGCGTTTCTCGCTTTGCGGCCGATCCGACTGAGCTGGGCAGGGACGCCCCGATGCGCCCGCTAAGAGACTAGGCGGTGGACGGAATGATGCTGGCAAATAAGCTGAAAGTAGCGGTGC
>JBBSOB010000153.1:0-10932 GCA_038260205.1 Phormidesmidales cyanobacterium | reverse complement strand
TTCTCTTCTTCTATCACCTGAGTAAACTGCTCTATCGCGCCTCTATAGTCTTCTGTCTTGTAGGTATTGACTGCGCCCACAAAGGTTTGCAATCCGGCGTTAGACAGCGGAATGGATGGCTCATTGACCACTTCATCCTTAAACGGAATAGCCGGAATAGGTTGTAGATAAGCGTTGACCATAGAGCCAATTGCGAAGCCTCCAATACCAAGAACAACAGCGGCCCAAACAACAAGATTGGGTATAAAGTTGGGCGTTTCCATCTGAACCTATCGACAATAGCGGTGCTTACTTAGCTTACGACACTCTTTGCCGCTAACGCTTGGTGTTATGGCTTGGTGCCACGACGGATCGACAAAACTTGTGCCTGCGAGCGAGCGATCGCGCCACCACAGTCAATCAACGGCAATCAGCAGTAATCAGCAGAGGATCGGCAAGAGAGTGTAGACGAATGCAGGTAAACGCAGGCAATTAGCCATAAATTAAGAAAAATTGACGTTGAAAATAGTCATATTTCCACAGAAAGAATACGGAAAACCTGTCTGAATGACGGACATTCTTTTGAACAATAAAACTAAATGCGAAAAAGCAGACGGATTAACTCTTTTGTCCTCTGCCCTACGCTTTTTCAGTGCTCGCGAATCAGAAGTGCTCAACCATGCCAATTCCTTTTCCAGGGATGAATCCCTACCTCGAACATCCAGATCTTTGGCCAACCATTCATCGCAAATTTATTAAGGCGATCGCCCGCAAACTCACCCACTCGCTCCCACCGATCTACCAGGTCAGAATATGTGAAAGACACTATCATGTCAGCGGCGAAGACTCCCTAGTGGTTGGCTCCCCTGACTTTAGCTGGCGAACCGATGGCGATACCGAGAGTCGCAGCCTCAAAAACGCTGGGCTATCTATCCCGCTACAATCAGAGTCTTTAGCATCCATACCCAACGATGAGGCCGATAACGCAGCGCCCGCCCAAACCCCGACTCCCGCGCAAACGCCACAAAAGCGCCCTATTTCCGTTTTAGTTCCAGTGCCCCAAAAGATCTACGAAACCTATCTAGAGATCGTTAATGCGACTGGCGAAGTGATTACCGTTATCGAAGCCCTATCGCCTAAGAAAAAACGCCCTGGTCGCGGTCGCAGACTTTACGAACGTCAGCGCGAAGCCATTTTCGGCAGCCCCAGCCATTTCGTCGAAATTGATCTGCTGCGCGGCTGGGAACCTCCCTCCATCTATGGCCCCGACGAATCCGGCGACTACCGCATCTTAATTAGCCGCAGCGAGCAAAGACCTAGAGCCGAACTCTACATCTGGAACGTTGCCGAACCCATTCCAGACATTAACCTGCCTCTGGGCGGTAACGATGAGCGGCCTCTCTCGCTCAAGCCCATTGTGGATGAAGCCTGCGATCGCATCGATCTGCTCGTCAACTACCAGCAGCCACCCCTGCCACCGCTGCGCTTCGAAGAATCTCTCTGGTTAGAAGCCTTCCTCCAGCGAGTCGGGATGCGACCCCACGCCTCCTAAACGCCCTAGTTCTAGTGTTTCATCCAAAAAGCGCCGTCACTCTATCATTAGCTTCGGTATGATGTAAGACCACCAAAGCATAAACATCACGCATGACGGCCTCTCCCACGCTTCCGCCCGCCCCTAGCTCGCCCCTTTCTTCAACCGTCTCGGCCTCTGGAACCGTTTCGGCCCCTGGAACCGTCTCGGCCAGTCAACGCAGCGCCGTCAGTACCTTCAGTACCTATACCGGTCAAAAGCTCAACTGGGACTGGCGCGGCTACGATATCAAATACGTTGCCCATGGCGAAGGCCCGCCCATCGTACTGCTCCACGGCTTTGGCGCATCTATTGGCCACTGGCGCAAAAACATTCCCGCCCTTGCCGCCGCTGGGCATCGAGTATATGCCATCGACCTGCTCGGCTTCGGCGACTCCGACAAACCCGACATCAGCTACACCCTAGAGTTTTGGGTTAAGCTTATTCACGACTTTTGGAAAGCTCACGTCCAGGAGCCAGCCATTTTCGCGGGCAACTCCATCGGCGCACTCATGGCCCTAATGACGCTCACCACCTACCCAGAAACGGCCACTGGCGGCGTACTTCTCAACTGCGCTGGCAGTCTCAACCATCGCCCCGAAGATCTGCCCGGCCCGCTGCGCCTGGTCATGGGCACCTTCTCAAAACTCGTCAGCTCCCAGCTCACTGGCCCTTTTCTCTTCAATCGCGTCCGTACCAAAGGGCGTATACGCGGCTCCCTCAAACAGGTTTACGGCAACCGCAAAGCCATTACCCCCGAATTAGTAGACATTCTACATGGCCCCGCCTGCCAGCCTGGTGCGCAAAGAGTATTCGCTTCCATTCTCAGCGCCCCCCCTGGCCCTAGACCTAGCGATTTGCTCCCTAACGTGACTCAGCCTTTGCTGGTGCTATGGGGAGAGAAAGATCCTTGGACACCGATTTCGGCGGCGGGCATTTATCAGGCGTTAGCTGACGATCCGCAAAAAGATGTGGTGTTTAGCGCGATCGCCAACACCGGCCACTGCCCCCACGACGAACGCCCCGACATCGTCAATCCGCTCATCATCAACTGGATCAAAACAGCGATTCCCCAATCCGAAAAAGCAAACTCATGATCGACGAAGGCGTAATTAAATACCGTTGCGACTGGGAAAAAACCGCCGCCGTCCGACCCAGCGAGGTTGCCGAACTCACCTGCTACCGCGACGCGCTTCACCAGCTCAACCTAATCGCCGAGTATCCTGACGGTGTCGGCTTTGGCAATCTCTCGCAGCGCTACGAATCAAGCCCTGGAGATCCGCCCCAGTTCATTATCTCGGGCACCCAAACTGGCCACTTGCCGACCCTCACTGCCAACGACTACGCCCTGGTTACCACTTTCGATTTGGCCCAAAATACCCTCGCTTGTAAGGGCGATCGCCAAGCCTCCTCCGAGTCACTTACCCATGGCGTCATCTACACCCAAAACCCTACCGTCCAGGCCATTCTTCACGTCCACCACCCTCAGCTCTGGCAGCAGCTTTTAAATCAGGTGCCCACTACCCGCGCCGCCATTCCCTACGGCACCCCAGAAATGGCCATCGAAACGCAAAGACTCTTCACTGAAACTGACCTGCTTCGCAGCAAAATCTTCGTCATGGCTGGACATGAAGATGGCATCGTTGCCTTTGGTGAAACCCTGCAAATTGCCTACCGCACGCTCATTAACTGGGGCGTCCTGACTCAGCTCATTCCAGAATCCGCCTTGCAACTTCCTGATTAGAGATTGGTTGTAGGCGCTGCCACAGCTCCCGATTCATTTAGTCCTATAGGTTGAACGTAGTCGAAGCTCATCCCCCTCCGGAAAGCTCACCACTGCTTGCCGTCCCGATTCTGGCAAATACGCTAACGACACCTCCACTGGCTGCGCTGGCAAATAGCTCAACCGCTCCGACCACTCAATCGCCACAATCCCCGGCTCTACCTCTAGCCCGTCCCAATAGGTTTCAAGCTGCATCCCATCTGCCTGCTCAGCCGAAAGCCGATACAAGTCAATGTGATAAAGCGGCAGTCGCCCGCCCATATATTCATTAATCAGCGTAAATGTGGGACTATCAATCTCGTCGATTCCTAAACCCACGCCTAGTCCCTGTACTAGCGTCGTTTTCCCGCTCCCCAAATTTCCCTTCAGTAACAGTACGCTGCCCGCCGAAAGCTGTTCTCCCAAAGCTTTACCCAACGCCCGAGTCGCCCGCTCATTCGGTAAATCAATCACCCTTCGCTGCCCGTTCACACCTTTACCCTGTCCTGATTTAAACCAATGCCAGTCGTATACACTGTATACATTTTCTACCCTTGCCGAACCCTGCGAGCTGCTCGTATTTCTCATAGCTTCCGGTTTTTGAGCTAAGCATTCGCCGATTTGCCGCCTTTCCAAAAGCGACCCTACTAGGTCAAATTGTCTAAAAAAGATTCTATAACAGAGAGATTGTTCCCTGGCTAAATCCTGGACTGCTCAATCGAGCTGCTTATACCAGCTTGAGTACGACGTATTCTTGGCCATATATCGGTTGTAGTCTGGCGCGCCGTCTGTCCACCACACCGGCCCTCGTTCGCCTAACGCTACCTTGGCTTGGTTTACTTGCGATCGCGCTCTTTTCAAAGCCACCTCATCCTCAACTCGCTTTGCATCCTTCACCGCCCGCCGAGCCTCCATCAGTCGATTTACCCAGCTTTGTCGCACCGCTTCATCCAGCGTCGGATTGGTACATCGCCATAGCCGCCCCTTCACCACAAAATATCGTCCGTCCGGCGTTTTGGGATACTCCATTCAAATTTGCTGAGATGTATATCTAATAAAAAGAGAGAGAACCGATGGACAAAACGTTCTCCCCCTTCAGAATCAGTTCCTTTTATAACCAGTTCTTTTAGAATCAGTCTCTAAAAAAAAGAAAAAAGAAAAAATTCTAACTACTCGCTTTCATTCGCCCTTGCCACTGATTCAAACTCGATCTTGCGATGCGTTCCGTTGCAAAAGGGCTGCGTTGTAGAAGCCCCACAGCGGCAAAGCGCCACCGTTTGTTTGTCCACAGAAAACTCATTTCCTTCCGCATCCATTAGTGTTAGGGGGCCTTTCACCAAAAAAGGGCCACTATCTTTAACCGTAATCTGTGTCGTCTCAGCCATGTAAAGCGTCCTCTCAAAAGTTAATTCAGTTAGGCCGATATAGATAGCGTAGAAAAACACCGGCCAAACCCTTCAAACTTTACTATAAAACCTACGGCTAGCGGTGTTAGCGACTAGTCTCTGGGTAGCAGGGCATACAGGGCTGATGAACAGCTGGCGAACGATTTTATAATCGAAAGGCAGAGCGCGACTTATCTCCGACGGTAGAGCGCAATATAACAAACTCACTCTACTGAAGGACGAAGTATCTGAACCCTTTGAGTAGCCTAGTGGGGTAAACAGTGGATTAAAACTCCACTCTAAGAGAAGAAATACCCAGAATTTTCTATGTCAACAGGTAATTTAACCGTTAAAACAAGCGAAGCAACAACTGGTGAAGATGGCCAAAAGCTATTGATCAGCGGTAGCGCGATCGCGCTACGTCAGTGGAATCAAAAACCCGGCGACGACGCAGCCAAGCCCACCCGCAGCAGCGACTACGAAACTGTCGGCTACGTTATTCAGGGCAAGGCAGAACTCACCGTCTCTGGTGAAACAGTTCTACTAGAACCCGGTGTTTCCTGGGTAGTGCCCAAAGGCGCAGAGCATTCCTACAAAATATTAGAAGCTTTTCAGGCGGTAGAAGCAACCCATCCGCCCGCTAGAAACTAACTAGCCTGCTAGAAGAAAATAACTAGAGATGAGCTGACTCGTAGACGGCTGATTTACGAGTTGGCTAATCCTATAGAGCTAGATTATTAAGAAACAAATAAGAAACGGAGAAAAACAATGCCAACATTTTCAAAAACAGTTTCAAAAACAGTTTCAAAAGCCGATCTGAAATCGCTAACCGACCATCAAAAGTCGCCCTGCATTTCGATATACATTCCAACCCACAAGATGGGCGCAGAAACCAGACAAGACCCTATCCGGCTTAAGAACCAACTGACCAAAGTAGAAGAAGACCTCACCGAACGAGGCACATCTGCATCCGACATAGCAGCCTTACTTCAGCCCGCTACCGAGCTAGTGAACAATCAAGACTTTTGGCAGCACCAAGACCACGGTCTCGCACTGTTCATCAATCCCGACCAATTCCGCTATTACACAGCGCCTATCAGCTTCGACGAACTAACGGTGGTATCCGATCAGTTTCACACGAGACCTTTGCTGCCTATGCTGACAGATGACGGGCAGTTTTATGTTTTAGCCGCTAGCCAAAACAAAATCAGATTGTACCAGGCTACTCGCAACAGCGTTCAGGCTGTAGATTTAGGCGACACGCCCTTAGATCTTGCTACCGCTTTACGCTTCGATGTTACCGAACAATCTCTTCAGGGCTATAGCGCCAGCACTAGAGGCGGTAGGGGTGGCAGAGGCGGCAGCGGTCAAACCATTATCAGCGGTCAGGGCGGTGGTAAAGATACCGAGAAAACAGACATTTTGAGCTTTTTTCACTTGGTTGCAGATGGCGTACAAAATGTCCTAGCCGGTCAGCAGGTTCCGCTAGTCTTTATGGGCGTAGAATTTCTCTTTCCGCTATATAAGGAAGCCAACACCTATCCTCACCTAATGGAAAAAGCGGTAGACTACCAGCCCGATCAGCTTAGTCCTGAAGAAATTCGCGATCGCGCCTTCAAGCTAGTAGAACCCAAGTTTCAAGCCGAAAGAAAAACTGTGAGCGAACAATACGGCAGCTTGAAAAACAACAACCAAGCCACTGCCAATATTTCCGTGATTTTGAACGCCGCCCACAATGGCCAGATTGATACGCTGCTAGTCGCTAGCAACACTCAAAAATGGGGAAGCTTCGATGCCAAGGCACGTCAGGCAGATTTTCATGACGAACGAACTGTGAATAGTCGCGATCTGTTGGATTTGGCAGCTTCTAAAGCGATGGCAACGGATGCAAAGGTCTATATCGTTGATAGAAACGAAGTGCCCGAAAAAGCAGATGCTGCGGCGACGTTGCGCTACCCGGTCACGGCCTCTCAAGCAGAGCCTGCGTAAAGTAAAGCGTCGAGAGCAAGGGTCATTTAAACTAGCCCTTGCTCGCTTCTATAGCGATACTTTTATAACAATAGAAGAAGTGCCCCTGTTATTACGCTTCAAAGCTGTGGTCTTCGCTGACTAATAGTGCCACCGGAAACTCAGCTAAAACATCTTTGACTAATAGGGAATTGCTAGGCGCGATCGCTCCATCGGTCAGCCAATTTTGCCAAGTTGCCTGCTCTCCACCCGGCAGCTCTATCGCCGTATCGCCCCAAACCGCTTTCCCAATCGGTATCGTACCCGGCTTTATCAGGCTGGTTAAAAACCGGGGAACCACCGTAATCACCGTATGCTCTCCTTTATGACGAGCATAGGCAATCACATGCTCCGACTGCTCGCCGGTCACGGTCAAAGGCCGATAAATGCCTCCTCTAAAGACATTGCGAAAATAATTTCTAGCCGCTAGTCCCCGAGTGGTTAAAAAGAGTTTTATCCGCCCGTCCGTTCTCTTTTTCAGCAAATCTTTGATCAACGTAGACGGTTGCTTTTGCCACTGCGCCTGTACGTTCTCTAGCGCCTCCAACCGTTTGGTATAGTCTACCGGACGCCGATTATCTGGATCTACAAGACTGAGATCCCAAAGCTCTGTTCCCTGATAAAAATCGGGCACGCCGGGCGCGGTCATTTTAATTAAAAGCTGAGCCAACGAATTGTAAATGCCGTATTCAGCCACTCGTTTTTGAAAGTGCTGGAGCTTGTCTAAGAAGACATTCTCTTTGCTCGGCGTCAAAATAGCCGTCACAAAATTGACAAAGCCTGTTTCATAGTCTTCATCTGGTCTTAGCCAGGCGGTATGTACCTTGGCCTCGCGAACCGCCTTCACCACATAGTCTTCAACGCGAGTTCTAAATTCTGGCAGTTCCGCCTCATCAAAAGGATAGGCCCCAATCAGCGTCTGATACAGAAAATATTCGTCGTTGCAGTCAGGGCTGGTCTGATCGCCCGTTTTGCTCTTCTTGTCATCATTTAGCTCGCTCCAAGTCTTTACCTCAGCCTCCCATTCGTCGGGTAGTTCAGAAAGTACGTTCAGGCGCGATCGCACATCTTCACTTCGCTTCGTATCATGAGTTGAGGTTGCATTTAGCGCTACCGGCCAATGCTCTTGCTTGTACTCGTTGTAAGCATGAAAACTACCGAGCGAAATCCCAAAATGATCCGGCGAGCCGCCCACCTCATTCAGTCCAATAAAGCGGTTATACACATAGAACAACGTGTCCTCTAGACCCTTCGCCATCAGCGGGCCGGTAAACTGTTGTAGTCGCATCACAAAATGTAGCCACTGCGATCGCTCTTCAGAATGCAAAGACTCCTCATAGCCCAACATCAAAAACCGCTCAATTAGCTCTAGCTCATTCAGTAGCTGAGGAACGCGCTTTCTAGCCTGGGCGATCGCATACTGAATATACTTAAGATCCCGCTTAGAGCTTCCCCGCTGATTAATGTAAGTGCAATAAATCGGGAACGTCACCAGCACTTCTTGAATCGCCGTCTTCAAACCGTTCGCCGTCAAATCGCGGCCATAGCGATACTGGCTCGCCACCTTTTTCAAAAAGCGAGCCAAATTATCAATATCGCCCACCAAATTGGTTTCAGCAATCAGCGTTTTTTTATCCCACATCATACGCTCATAGCCCTCGCGCTGACCGCTGAACTGCTTATAAAATCTCGTAAAGTGCTTCTGATTCGCCTGACAGCAAAATATACCGTTGACATAATTAAGAAACTCATAGCCCGAAGTCCCCTGCATCGGCCAATGCTCCGGCAGCTTCTCATCTGTCTCCAAAATCTTTTCAACCACGGTATAGACACCGCCCGTCTTCTCATCCAACCGCTCCAAATAAGCCAGCGGATCGTACAGCCCATCAATATGGTCAATGCGCAAGCCGTTAAACTTTTTCGCTTTCACCAGCTCAATAATCAACGCATGCGTCCCATCAAATACCTTCGGGTTGTCCACCTTCAGGCAAATCAGCTCATTCACCGTAAAAAACCGGCGATAGTTGAGTTCTTCTGCGCCCACCTTCCAAAAAGAGAGCCGATAAAACTGTTCTAACAGCAAGCTATCGAGCAAATTGAAACTCTTGGGCTTACCCGGCTGACCATTATAAGCCTCAATATTCTGGTCGATGAACGTTTTAATCTCACCGCCTTCCTCATACAGCTCCCACAGCATCTGTTTTACAAAAGCCGCCTGGATCTTTCGCTCTTTACCCTCCATGGTCGGAAAGGTACTTTTAATCGTATTAATCAATCCCATCAGCTTGATGTAGCTGGGGTTCGCACTTCCCATCTGACGTCGTAGCCAGGGAATTTCATGCGAGAGAAAATCCGCATAGGACTCCACTCGTACCGGGTAGTGCAGCCCGTAATAGTTCACCTTTAGCCCGTCTTGTTCGTAGCTGAGCTGAATCTCGCCGCGCTCCAAACAGCGATCATAAAAATCGCCCAGCATCGGCGCGAGCACCTTACCCTGAATATCCTCGTAAGAATGCTCCCACTCAATATCAAAGTAATCAATATACGCCGACTGAGGCCCATGCTCTAGCACATCCATCAGATAATGGTTTTGGCCGTCGTAAGCCATGTGGTTTGGCACAATATCTTGCAGCCAGCCCATCCCCCGCTCTTGCAGCTCTTCCACCGCCAATTCAAAAGCTTCTCGCCCGCCTAGCTCAGGGTTGATTTTGGTCGGATCGACTACGTCGTACCCATGCTGACTGCCGCTGCGGGCCTCAAAAATGGGCGAAGCATAGATATCCGAAATGCCTAGCCGATCAAGATAATCGACGATGGCTTTGGCCTGACTGAATCCGAAGTCGGGCGTGAACTGAAGACGGTAGGTAGCTACAGGAGTACGCATGGGGAAAGAAGGGATATAAGATTCGGTTTAGGCTTGAGGATCGGCTTGATAGAGAACGATGCTGAGACTAGGAATAGCGAGCGTGGAAGAGTCCTGAGGGGAGATAGTTTTAGGTAGCTCGTCATCTGTTCTGGTCTCGCCTTTAGTCTCACTTGAGACAGACCACTCAGGCGCAGCGGAATTGAGCTTTTGATGCCAGGTTTGGTTGCCTAAGGGTAGCTCAACCTTTTCGGTTTTCTCTCCAAAATTTGCCAAACAAATCAAATCGCCGTTCTCTTTTTCGCGAGTATAAAAGAGAACATCGTTGGTGTGCTCGGCCTTGATTTCTGGATGATGAGAGATATTCATAATCTGGCAGTCTCGGCGAACTTTTAGCAAATGCTTGTAAAACCGATACAGTATTTGCTGCTCTTCGGTCAGCTGAGTCGCGCTATCTGTCGGCCAGCTTAGGGTTGATTGTTTTAGGGTGTCTGGGCTGGCCGGATCGGGCGGCGTTCCTTCACTATGAAAAGCTCGAAACTCTTCTTTGCGGCCTCGACGAACGGATTCGAGCAGGTCTTGGTCGCCATGGTCTACAAAGTAGAGAAAAGGCGCTTTCTCGCCATACTCTTCGCCCATAAACAACAGCGGAATAAACGGAGACAGTAGCGTCATGCCCGCAGCGAGCTTAAGACCGTTAAAGGAGATCAAGCTGGTGAAGCGATCGCCCGTCATCCGATTACCCACCTGATCGTGGTTCTGGTTACAGACCACAAACCGATAAGACGGCAAATCTAGCGCCGGACTGCCGTGGTTGCGACGGCGAAAGGGCGAATATTGTCCTGCGTAAGCGAAGCGTTCTTGAACTGCCGATGCCAGCATTTCTAGACTGGTAAAATCGCTGTAGTAGCCAATGGTTTCACCTGTTAGCCGCGTATGCAGCGCATGGTGAAAATCATCGCTCCACTGAGAATCTAGCTGATAGCCGCCTTGCGCAACCGGACGCACCAATCGAGGATCGTTCAGGTCACTCTCGGCAATTAAATAGGTGCGATAAGGATGATCTTCATTAAACGCGGCCACGGTTTCGGCGAGATCTTGCAAAAAGTGCTTAGCGCCAAAATCATAGATGGCATGTACGGCATCTAGGCGCAGCGCATCGAAGTGATAGTCGCGCAGCCAGCTAATCGCATTCTCGATAAAGAAATTGCGAACCCCGTCGCTGTACGAATCATCAAAGTTAATCGCGTCGCCCCAGGGCGTTTGATAGCGAGGCGTCGTGTAGGGGCCGTACTTGCCGGTATAGTTGCCTTCTGGCCCCAGATGGTTGTAAACCACGTCCAAAATTACAGCGAGTCCGTGCTGA
>JBBSOB010000152.1:0-10970 GCA_038260205.1 Phormidesmidales cyanobacterium | reverse complement strand
TGAAGGAATTGTTGGCCACATTTCCTTTGGCGATCCGGTGTGCGGCAATTTGGCCCAGGTCTTAGCCGATTCAGTAGCATCGCAGCAGCTTGAGGCAGTGACGCTGCACCGGGGCGGCACTTATGTTTGTATGGAAGGCCCCGCATTTTCAACCAAGGCAGAATCGCAGCTCTATCGCAGTTGGAATGCCACCGTTATCGGCATGACAAATTTGCCCGAAGCCAAGCTAGCTAGAGAAGCCGAGATGGCCTATGCCACCTTAGCGATGGTGACAGATTACGATTGCTGGCACACTGACCATGACAGCGTAACCGTAGAAATGGTCATTGGGAATTTGCGGAAGAATGCTGCAAACGCCCAAAAAGTGATTACAGAAGTTGTGCGGCGGCTAAACGAGAATCCACCTACCTCAGAGGCTCACTCAGCGCTGAAGTTTGCCATCATGACGCCTCTCGACAAAGCCCCTGAAAAGACCAAAGAGAAACTAGATTTACTGCTGAAAAAGTATTTGTAGATACCCATAGAGTTGTTATCTCAATGTCTCTGAAGATGCTTTTCCTGCAACAGCTATCAAACCAATGATCTGACTAATCTCATCTGCAATGTTCAATCAAAAAGTTCAAGCGAAAGCCATCTATACCCAAGACTCTCGATATTAATTTAGTTCAGGTCTTACACTTGCTCTACAGACTTCAATCGCTAGGCCAGCGGCCAGCCTATTAATCGCTGCGTTGGTTGATATCTCTATCATGCTGACCACGGCAACTAGGACAAGCCCGCCTACGAACAGTCAACGGCAGCTTTTCAACCGTACGACTGCAAGTATTACCGACTATAGAGATGCTTCAAATGATTGGTGAAATGCTACAAATTCTGTTTGGATCTCTGCCCACAGATACATTCAAGACAAGTCGCTATATTCTTTCATGTATGTTCAGGTTCTTCTACTTTTGCCAAAACGGCTTTTGTGACTGTGATTAGCCGATCAAAAAGTGTTGCATCATTAAGTTGCATATTTTCTAATTCGTTTTTGCAAGCCTGCTGGTATATTTAGCTATTTTTTTCGTATAAACCGAACCTAAAAGAGATGAAACCCTCACCTTGGTATGGTTTTCACGTTGTTTCTTTGGGTTCTCTACACTGCGCAAACAGATTGTTTTTGTCATCCTATAGGGGTAAAGAAAAGGAGAAAGCAAATAACTATGACCAAACTCATTCGCTACGGACTCGGCGTTGCACTGCCACCGGTTGGGGTGTTTCTTACCTACGGTATTAGCCCTGCCTTTTTTATCAATTTGCCGCTTACTCTTCTAGGATGGTTGCCTGGAAGCATTCATGCGGTTTGGGCGATCGCCAAACACTACGAAACCCTGGAGCTGCCTCAAGACTCTAGAGAGATCAACGCTTAATCTGCGAGATTAATTTCCCAGACTGCTGCTAAGTCTTTTTTTAAGGCTTTTTAGACTATTTTCACGTAATGTAAACCTTTCAAAAGAAGAGAACAATCATGATGTTAGGACTTTTTGTCACCACGCTGGTAACGGCGCTGAGCCTTTTAGTTGTTGACCTAGTCGTTCCAGGCGTTGGCATTGCAACTTTTGCAGCCGCGATTATGGCCGCGCTCGCACTAGGTGTTGTCAATGGCTCTGTTAAGCCAGTGTTGAAGCTATTGTCGCTGCCGGTGACGTTTCTGACGCTGGGCGCTTTTTCGCTAGTGGTTAACGGCTTCTGCTTCTGGCTTGCGTCTGTCGTCGTTCCTGGCTTTACGGTTCATGGATTGCTTGCTTTCATTCTTGGCCCCGTCATCCTCTCGGCGGTTAGCACCTTTTTATCTGGCTACTTCTTTAAGAATGGTTTGGATGAGAAGATTGCAGGTGCCGGTCGTAAGTTTAATTTGAAGTCGGCTGAAGGCGATCGCATCGAAGCTGCCAATGAGAAAAGTAAACTGGAAGCTTCTGAGCTTTCCTAGTGAATGAGGTGCGGTTTCAAAAGCCGCCTTCGTTTCAGAACTCTACGGTTTTATAATCGTGGAGTTTTTTGCGTTTAGGACAATCTTTGGCGCTGCGTTGAGTGGGCGGGGTTATTTAGCCTCACAGTCGCTCGGCAACTTGCTTAAGTCTCTGTAGCTGGCTCTCCATGTCCTTTTTAGTCAAGCTTGCTGCAAATTTTTTAAAGCCAAAGCTTACGAGTGGATTTGGGATGGTGAACTCGAAGCGGTTGAGCAGCGTTGTGCCGTTAGCTTCAGGCTGACATTCCCAGCGATCGCGCCCCTGAAAAAAACCATCAAATCCCCAAACAATTAGCCCTGGCGATCGCTCTATTACGGTGCTATGCAATGTCGGCGCAAGCATCGGAATCTTTAGCTTAAAGTCAAACTCACTGCCTTCGGTTGTTCTCCACTCTCCCACCGGCTCGCAAACTAGCCCCGGATTTAGCCACTGATGCATCAACTGCTGCTCTGTAAAGCAACGCTCTACTTTAGCCGCTGTCGCAAAAATCAAAACAGACTGCTCGTAAACGTTTAATCGGTCACCCATTACTTATCACTCATTACTCATTACTCATTACTTATTACTCACTCCTCATTCTCAACGCTGCTTGCTCAAAATCGGCAACTGCCTTCTCGGTATCCGGTTGGTCAAAGAGGGCCTGGGCGATCGCCACTGAAAAAGTAAAGGTATCCACGCCCTTCGCCGCCAAAACAGAAATATCTTCCACCTGCCGAATGCTCGCGGTCAGCAGGCGAGTGGAGCTACCCACCCCATTGAGCGCCGCCTGCATATTAGCGACTTCCACGCGGCCATCTTTGCCAGAATCGCCAATGCGGCCCAAATAGGGAGCGGCATAGCTTGCGCCCAATGCGGCGGCAATGAGTACCTGATGCACCGCGTACACAGCCGTAAGGGTAACAGGAATGCCTTCTTGAATAAGGCTGCGGGCAGCGGTTGCGCCGATTTGGGTGGCCGGTAGCTTCACCACCACGCGAGCATTAGCCTGTCCTAATGTTCTACCTGTTTTAAGCAAATCTTCGGGGGAGTTGCCCCAAGCTTGTAAATGAACTTCCTGGCAGCCTAGCGCACAGACTTGATCGGCGATCGTCCTCAATCGGTCGGTTGTGCAAGGTACTTTGGCCTTTTCTAGCAGCAGCGGATTGCAGGTAATGCCGTAAAAAATTCCGGTAGGCAACCATTTTTTATATGCAGCCACCTCTGCAGTATCTAAATAGAGCCGCAGCGGCGCAGAATTATTGGATCGATTGGCTAGCGTGGATTCGGCGGCTGATCTATCAGGCATGGGCGGCGGTGAAATAAGGCGGTAGTAGCCTTTAAGTGCATTATTCGTTTGCTGTATAAGGTACAGGCAAGCGCAAGAAAAAACCACCTTACCCCCGCATGAACTGCTCAGGTCAGATAGTTTTTAGAATGGCTAATTATTTAACGTATTCAGCGATTGGGCTTAGCGATTGGGGCTTAGGCGATCGCTCAATGCCCAATCACTGCTTCTAGGCTAGGAACGCTGCATCAGAAAAAATCGGGGTTTGTTCACCCACAATTAGCTTGGACACAAAGTCGCCTCTAGAGAAGGAGGTCTCATTCTCGGACTGCGTTAGCGCGCTGCCTGACAGACTGCCTAGTACATAGGTATCTTCTGTATAGGTATCTTCTATCGGACTAGTCGCTTTGGCGAAGAGTGAAACGTTGTCGATAAAGCCGCCCACGCCGTCAGCCGCGCCCACTGCTCGGAAGGCAAGGGTGCTGACCTTGCGATCGCCCCCTTTAACCAAATACTGATAGTTTGTCCAACTGCCAGGGCCACCGCCAGTGAGCCTGTCTATTTTTTCACCTTCCCAAAAAACATCAACCTCTGTGCTGCTAATATCGCGACCGCCGTTGGTAAAGTCTACCGATAGCAGGTAGTCCTGACCGGTCAGCGTATCTACGTTTTGGCCGATAGTCGCGTTTTGTCCGTAGGCATCGAGTTCTACCCAGGCCGTGCCATCAGCGGCTTTCCCAAAGCTCTCGGTTCGCCGATCTACCTGGAAGCCAATGCCGGTAATCTTGGCCCAGCCTTTGATTTTGCTGTACACCCCGAAGGCGTTTTCCTGAACCGGCGTGTCCTCGAAGCTACCGTTAGTCACCAGGTTGTTACCCAACTGAATGACGGGATCGGTCGCGCGCACTATTCCCTGGTCGAGCGTAAAGACAGCGCCGCTGCCGGTGCCATAGAGATTGCGAATCCCGTTAATGTCGTCTTCTAGAAGGAACGGTGCGGTTTTGCCCTCAAACTTGTTGCCAAGCACCGAGTTCATCACAGCGCTGACACTGTCGTCGTGTTCTAGTCCTAGTGAATGACCTAACTCATGGGTGGCTGTTTCTAAGAACTTGGTGTTTGTCCATTGTTCTGCGGTGTCGAATGTGATGTCCCCATAGGTAGGGAAGTAGGCAAAAGCTAAGGTTTAACCTTGGCCGTCGATGGCGTTGCTTTGTACCAAAATATCTACCAGATCGCCCGCGCCAGGATCTTGGACTTCTTGAAAGTTTAGCGGCGCATATTTGGCCCAAATCGACAGGGCGCTGATCACCAGACTTTTGGCCTGCATAAAGCTCAGACCGCTGACCGCAAAGGCATCGTCGAAGGCAAACGTTACGTTGGTGGAGCCGTCGCTACTGCTGCCCCATTTCAGCGACTTAGCGCTGCCTTCTCCGTTGGGAAGGCGATCGCCCGTTTCGGTAACGGTGGTAAAGGCCGCTGCATTTGATGGAATAGAGGATTGGTAGGTTTCGTCGGCCGGGTCAAAACGCGAGGTGACGCGATCGCTATCAATCCCATCAATCTCACGCCGGTTAATTCTACCGTTAGAAAAAATTGAGTTGGCGAAGGCAAAAGCCGTAGTCGTGGCTGCCGACTGATTGGAGAAATAAGTTAGCGAGTTGGCAAAATTAGTAAAGGGACGGTCAGCGCCGCTGCTAACTGCACCTAATAACGTTTGAATTTTTGTCTTAGCGCTGTCGTCAAGGCTTTCATCTGCGATCGCCGCATCAGAGAAAATCTGCGCAATGTCAATGAGCGAATCGCCGGCGATTGACCCGTCAGAAATCGCCGATAGCAGCTCATCTCCCGATAAATTAAGAGACTCTAAAATATTGTCTAGAGTAAGCGAATCTGACTCTAGAAGGGTTTGTAAGGCTTCTGTATTGAATGGCGAAGACATTTAATTTAGGGTAGGAATCTATAAGACGGATAAAAATAAAGTTCAGCAGATCGGCCTTTCAATCGAGATCAGAGCCAGGCGCTCGGCGAGCTATCAATCTCAAAAAAAGCCCGGAAAGGCTCAAAAAAAGCTATCTGCTCAATACCATTCATCGTTTAAGCCCAGCTACTTCTAGCTAAGCTGCGTTCACCTTGTGTCTGTAGCCCAGCCTTGCAGACTCAGGTTTAGCAAAAACTGCTGACTGGCATGATGGCGATGCTGACCTTGGTTCTTTAAACAATTATCGTAGATGCGTTGTAAGCAGATGCATTCTAAAATAAAGCCATGAGCAAAAACCTCCGCGTTTTGATGAAGATTCTGTATCGAGCTTTACCAAATTCGCCATTTTAGCCTTGGCGTACGTATAGCACAATTAAGCGCAGTGTCAGTCGGTTCACTGGTGTACCATGAGGCTAAAATGGGGCTGTTACGGATGCTGATGAAGGGTGACGTATGACGGGTGAACTGGGCTATTCATTGCCTCCGGCGATTCGCCGCATTGCTAAAAATTTTCGGATCTTAGGCTGGGTGGGCCTCTGGGTGCAGGCGGTCGTGGGCGCGCTGTCGGCCATCATGTTCTTTATCTTTCTTTTGGGAGAGGGCAATAACTCTGCGAAGGCAGGCGCCGGTTTATTTTTAACCCCGGCGCTGGTCGCGGTTTGTCTCGGTGTGTTTTGGAGCTTTCGCTACGTCCTGTTTGGCCGCAAGCTGGGCAACCGAAACCCGGACTTAAGGCCCAAACCTAAAGACGCTGTGCGCATTGTCCGCATCGGCTTGATTATTGCGCTGGTCGGTCAGGCGCTGTCCATTATGGGTGGCGAGTCTGTGATTGCGCCGCTGCTAGTTAAAGGGCTGAGTCAGAGCGGCGTGACAGTTGACGGGCAAACCGGGCAATTTGTGGCCAGGCGGATTGATGCGCAAGATATTCTCCCGCTGTTTGCCGCCATTAACACAACGTTTACGCATTTTATTGGGCTGTGTGCGTCGCTGTGGCTGCAGTACGTAGTGGATCGCGCTTAGAACCGCGAACCGGGCTGCTGAAGAAATTCGATTTCCTCAGGCGTACTTTGTCTGCCTAAAATCTCGTTGCGGTGGGGAAATCGACCAAATCGCTGAATGATGTCTCGATGGCGAATGGCGTAGTCTAGCCCTTTCTTTAGCCCTGGGTCTAAATCGGGGACGGTATCTATCAGATTTTGCATCAGGTCTACGCAGCGATTTTGATCGGCTAGGTTTTCGCTGTGTTCGAAGGGCACATAGACGAAAAAGCGCTGGGCTGGGGTGAGCTGTTGATCCTGGCCGGTATCGACTAAATGAGCGGCGAGGGCTTTGGCTTGTGAGTCGGTGGCAAAGCTGCGGGGCTGACCTCTAAATAAATTGCGCGGAAATTGGTCGAGTAGAAGCAGCAGGGCGACCGAGGACTGCGGCTCTTCCTGCCAGTGGTCAAGCAATCCGGCGGCGGCTTTTTCGTAGTCGGTGAGAAATTGCTGACGAATTTCCTGGTCGAAGTCAGGATTTTTGGTGAACCAAGCTTTGCGGTATTGGCCGTAGTCGGCGGCGGTGGGATGGCCAAACCAAAAGGTCAGGATGGCTTCGATTTTGTCGGCGGGTGATGACATGACGCGAGCGGGCAGGATACCCGATGTTGTTTGTTGACAGCATAGGATAGTTTTAGGGGTATGTTTTTGGTTATCAAATTCTACTGCTATGTCTTTTTTATCTATTTTGTTGGCGATCGCGCTCTTAATTGCGGTCTATAGCTGGCTGACGGGTCGCCGGTTGCCCATTTCTCGCAAATCTAAAGGGGGCGAACATACCAGCATTCAGCGCGATCGCGGCGTAAGCCGTTCGACCCGCCGTCAGCTCTTGAGTCTTGTAGGCGGCAACGCAGCAGTGGCCGAGCGACTAGTCAGCGATGTGCAGGCACACCATCTGGGCCGCACTGAGCAGTGGTGCTGGGAAAAGGCGATTTATGATATCGAGCGCGATCGCCGAGCTTGATGGCTTTAGTCTGACGGTTGTATCCCAGCGGGTTCAGTCTGGCGGCTTTACAGATCTCGCACTCCGAACACATATTCTTGATGAACGCTGCCCGGATGGGTGAGCTACCGTTACGTATTGATGAATGAGTCGCTGGTAAAGACACTGTCTGGGAGTTGGGGGAACGTTTTCTTTTCGCTGCCTTTTCTATGAAATGCTTTTCAAGGAGAGGTCTCTCATACAGTTGCTATCAGTTGCTTTGGCTTACGCAGCATCATCAACATTTTTCGATTTATCACTGCTTTTGGGAATGCTTTGTCTGTACGTATTGACGGGCCTATCAACGGGCGTAAGTTAAGCACGCATCGGCCAGTATTTTTCCAAAGTCAGCGATACATCCACTGCACCCGTTCATTGAGGATTTACATAACAATGTCGCAACCCAAGCGAGCACTGATTACCGGAATTACCGGCCAAGACGGTTCGTACTTAGCCGAACTGCTGCTAGAGAAAGACTATGAAGTTCACGGAATTATTCGCCGCACCTCTACGTTTAATACTGATCGGATTGACCATATTTATGTAGATCCGCATAAAGAAGGGGCCAGACTCTTTTTACACTATGGCGATTTAAATGACGGCACCATGCTGCGTCGCATTTTAGAGCAGGTGCAGCCGCAAGAGGTTTATAACCTGGGCGCTCAGTCCCATGTGCGCGTTAGCTTCGATTCGCCTGAATATACGGTGGATACGGTGGCAATGGGGGCGCTGCGACTGCTAGAGGCCATCCGCGATTATCAGCAGCGTACAGGCCAGGAAGTGCGCTTTTATCAGGCGGGTTCTTCAGAAATGTATGGCAAGGTGCAGCATGTGCCGCAGTCGGAGGAGACGCCTTTCTATCCGCGCAGTCCGTATTCTTGTGCAAAGGTGTATGCGCATTGGCAAACCATTAACTACCGTGAGTCGTACGATATGTTTGCGACCAACGGCATTTTGTTTAACCATGAGTCGCCGCGTCGAGGCGAAACCTTTGTGACGCGAAAAATTACTCGGGCGATCGCGCGAATTATTGCCAAGCAGCAAGAAAAGCTATATCTGGGCAACTTAGACGCCAAGCGCGACTGGGGCTATGCCAAAGACTATGTCAGAGCGATGTGGCTGATGCTTCAGCAAGAAAAACCGGACGATTTTGTGATCGCAACCGGCGAGACGCACGCCATTCGCGAATTTTTGCAGGTAGCCTTTGAGTATGTGAACCTAGACTGGCACGACTACGTGGAGTTTGACGAGCGCTATTTGCGCCCAGCAGAAGTTGATTTGCTCATTGGCGATCCGACTAAGGCTAAAAATGCCCTGGGCTGGACGCCTGAGATTAGCTTCGATGGGCTAGTAAAGCTCATGGTCGATTCTGATTTGGAAGCAATCGGACAAAAGCCGATTGGAAAGGCGGAAGGAATTCCGGATATTGCGACAATTCGGCGTCAAATGATTGGGTCGATGGCGTAGCTGCCGTTTTCAGGGGTAAGGGGATAGCAGACGGTGCCCCCTTGCTGACTAGGCGATCGCATCTGCTCGATAGGTATAGTTTATGGATGTTTTGCAGGCGTGTTTTAGCACGCGTTGGGGCTAGATAGGGATGGAACTCGCAAATAAGAAAATATTGGTCACGGGCGGCGCTGGCTTTTTAGGGAAGCAGGTGGTCGATCAGCTCGTGCAGGCTGGGGCGAAGGCTGAAAATATTTTGGTGACGCGATCGCGCGACTACGACCTCACCCAAATGGAAGCCTGCCAGCGAGCGGTGAAAGGTCAGGACATTATCGTTCACTTAGCGGCCCACGTCGGTGGCATTGGCCTCAACCGCGAAAAGCCTGCCGAGCTGTTTTACGACAATTTGATGATGGGCGCTCAGCTCATTCACGCGGCTTACGAAGCAAAGGCCGAAAAGTTTGTCTGCATAGGCACCATTTGCGCTTACCCCAAGTTCACCCCGGTTCCTTTTAAAGAAGACGATCTGTGGGCAGGCTATCCAGAGGAAACGAATGCGCCCTACGGCGTGGCCAAGAAAGCTTTACTAGTGCAGCTAGAAGCTTATCGCCAGCAGTACGGGTTCGACGGCATTTATTTACTGCCAGTAAACCTCTACGGCCCCGAAGATAACTTTGACCCGCGCAGCTCTCACGTCATTCCTGCTCTGATTCACAAAGTGCATCAAGCCCAGCTCAACGGCGATAAGACCTTGCCCGTATGGGGCGACGGCAGTCCCACCCGCGAATTTCTATATTCTACGGATGCGGCTCGCGGCATTGTGATGGCCACCCAAGCCTACTCAGATGCCGCGCCGGTCAACCTCGGTACGGGCTATGAAATTTCTATTCGCGATCTGGTGGAGCTAATCTGCGAGTTGATGGGCTTTGAAGGTGAGCTGATCTGGCAGACCGATCAGCCGAACGGTCAGCCTCGTCGCTGTTTGGATACGCAGCGGGCAAAAGCGGCCTTTGGCTTTGAGGCGCAAACAGACTTCCGCGAAGGGCTGAAAAACACAATTGAGTGGTATCGGCAGAACGCGAAGGTGCTTCAGCCTGCTTAGGCAGATCTCAGGTGCCATTAGGCATTCGAGAAGCGAGGCGGGGAAATTGAGTCTAATTTAAGTCTATAGAAGACAGAAAATAAACCTCAAAACTTCTATAATTGGGGCGCAGTAAGAAGATAGTGACGCGAAGACACTATTCTGCTGCGCTTTTGGCCTTTAAGCTATCGCGCGCAAGCGATCGCACAAAGGCTACAGAGACTGGCATATAGAGGGCACTGAGCGAGAGATCATGGCAGAAGAAAACAAGTCCAAGAACGCTGAGAACGATATCATCGAGGGTGCAAAACCCGGCGATACGGTAGCCGAGACTGCGAGGCCAGACGCGGATGCAAAAGGGCTAGAAGAGTCTAAGGATAAGCAAGTCAATGAGCCGATTGCGCAAATAACAGAAGATAAGGCGGGCGAGAAAAAGCCAGCGGAGAAAAAGCCGTCTGGAGATCAGCCAGCGGGTAAGACGGCGGGCGATGCGAAGGCAAATACGCCGCCAGCGGCAAAACCAGCGGGCGAGAAAAAACCAGCCGCAAAGAAGGAAAAGCCGCCGAAGCTAGAAGATAAGCCGTTCAATGAATTTATGGAGCAGCACTATTTGCCTAGCCTGAAGGAGGCGATGGCGAAAGAAGGCATTGATGAGCTGAACCTGGAGTTTGCGAAGCGCAAGCTAGAGGTGATGGGCCAAAGTGGTGGCGATGACTACTGGCAGGTAAAGGGCGACTGGAATGAACCGGGCGAAGGTCAGCGTCAGTTCAACATCGCTTTTATCGATGAAAATATTTCGGGACAAAAAGTATTGACGCTCGCATCTAGCGGCGCAAAACCCAGCACGATTGAGCAGTTTATGGGCGACGAGCGGCGAATTACGTTGGACTTGATGGTGCTATATACGCTGCAGCGGCTAAATGGGCAGAAGTGGCTAACTCGGAATTAGAGGGGTTGGTTATAGATTTGTAGGATAGGCTCCGGAGCTGGACAGGCCAGAAGTCTATCCCACAAGAGCTTTAGGCAAAATCTGAACAATAGTCACAGCCAGCCCCGCTTGCGCAGGTGCTGAACATCTTGCTCAAGGTCTTCCACGTCGTAGTGAATACAAATGCCGCGATCTGCCAGCAGCTTCTAAAAGTCCATAAGTTCGACTCCGGCAATTTTGCTAGC
>JBBSOB010000151.1:0-10986 GCA_038260205.1 Phormidesmidales cyanobacterium | reverse complement strand
TAGGCGCGCCCGCCGGGAGCATCTAATTTTTCAAAGAGGGTGGTGTCAAATCCTAAGCTCTGTAGGCGAATGCCTAAAGATATCCCACCGATTCCAGACCCTATAATGATGGCTTTTTTGCGACTCATACCGTAGTTTCACTAGCTATACACTTCTTAGTATAGACCTCATTTAGGTACGGATGAGCCTGAATCTAAAGGACTTTTGAACCGTTGGAATAATTTTTGGCTAGTCCTTTTCGATGGCTCGTGTCATTGTCTATATTATTGAGCGACCAGTGGTATTCTATGGGGATCTGCGATCGCACACAACTTTCTTCCAACTGCTTCTGCTGCGAAAATGCCTTACGTAATGTCACAATCAGATTTTGCAACTGTTCTTTTTGCGGCTGCTCCCGCGATATATTTTTAGCGGTCTGCCGCTCTAATAGTTGCAGTAACAGCTCGTAGTGAATGTGCGAAGGCAAGGGCAAACGAGAGGCTTGAGCCATAAGATTAAAGCTGTAGAGAGTATGTACTTCTACAGTTTAGACGGCTTCTAATCCGGGCTTGGGATCAGCGAGCCGATCTCTATCAACCTAAGGCTATCGGCTTAAGACCATCGGCATAAGACTATTGACCTAAGACCGTTGACTTAGGACTTTTGGCCTAAGACCATTAATCTAAAACTATTGACCTAAGAGAAGCGCGATCGCCTTTCCCGGCTCTGGCTGCTTTACCAAAGACTCTCCCACCAAAATCACCTTGGCCCCAGCGTCAGTTACCGTCTTTACATCGGCGGCTGTATGCAGTCCCGACTCACTGACAATCAGCAGATTTTTCTGCTCAATCTGTTCGCCGTAGATCGCCATAATTTGCTCAGTTGTCCCCAAGCTGACGCTGAAGTCTTCTAGGTTGCGATTGTTAATGCCAATTAGCTCGACACCTTCTAACTTCAGCACGCGCTCAAGTTCTTCGGCGGTATGGGTTTCCACCAGGGCATCGAGTCCTAGCACTTTGGCAATTTTCACAAAGTAGTTCAGATCCTTATCAGAAAGAATCGCGGCAATGAGCAAAATCGCGTCAGCGCCCGCGAGCCTCGCTTTGTAGATCTGATAGGGATAAATAATGAACTCTTTGCACAGCAGCGGCAGGTCTACGGCTTTGCGGATTCGGCTCAGATAGTCGAAGCTACCTTGGAAAAATTCGCTATCGGTAAGTACCGATAGGCAGGTCGCCCCGCCCTCCTGGTAACTATGGGCAATTTCTACCGGGTCAAAATCCGCTCGAATCACGCCTTTACTGGGCGAAGCCTTCTTCACCTCAGTAATAATGGCCGGAGACTGCTTTGCTGCCTGCTGCCGCAGCGCCTGAATAAAGCCCTTCGTCGCAGGCAATCTCTGAACCTGCTCTTGGAGCTTTTGCAAAGGCACCGCTTCCCGCATGCGCGCTACTTCTGTTTCCTTATGCCACACAATTTTCTCTAAGATATTGCGCGGCTCAGAGTCAGGCGTTTTGATCTGGTACTGAAGGCTAGCCACAGAAATAGACGGATTGGGACAACGACGACGGATTTTCATACGCCTACCTTCGCTCGCTTGTAAGCCTCGTCTAGCACTTCCGAAAGCGTCGGATGCGTGTGTACGTATTTTGATAGCTCGGTGACGGACTGCTTTTGGGCGATCGCATTTGCCGCTTCCTGAATCAAATCTGCCGCATGTAGCCCAATAATATGCGCCCCCAGCACCTCGCCCGTATCCTTGCGGTACACCAGCTTTGCGAGTCCTTCTGTTTCACCCTCAGCTAGCGCCTTAGAATTCGCCTTAAAGTAGCTGCGCACGTTTGCCACTTCAAAGCCGCCTGCTTTCGCCGCTTCTTTGGCCGCAGGTTCGGTCATGCCGACAAAGCTCACTTCGGGATGGGTGAACGCTGCTGCTGGAATCGCGTTGTAGTCGAGAGTGCGATCGCCCCCCAAAATATTATCCACCGCCACAATTCCCTGCGCCGAAGCCGCATGAGCCAGCATCATTTTGCCGGTCGCATCGCCAATCGCCCACAGATGAGGCACCGGCTTACCGTCGCGCAGCACCGCTAGCTGATCGTTTACCGGAATAAAGCCTCTGCGGTCAGTCTCCACCGCCACCATATTTAGATCCAAATTCTTAGTCGCTGGAATTCTACCCGTGGCCACTAGGCAAGCATCTACTTCTAGTACCTCAACGGTCTCCATCGTCTTCGGATCGGCCAGCTCAATTACCACCGGCGATCCCGGCGTAATTTTCTTCGCTAATAGGCCCACCTTCGTCTCAATATCGCGCGGCTTAATCAATACCCGCTCGGCTTGCTTCGCAATATCCGGGTCAAATGTCGGCATTAGCTGCGGCAGCGCCTCAATCATCGTCACCTCAGAACCCAATGCCGTATACACATCGGAAAACTCCAGGCCAATATAGCCACTGCCAATAATCGCTACCCACTCCGGCAACCATTCCAACCGAACCGCCTCATCGCTGGTAAAAACGGTTTTACCGTCCGTCTCAATGCCCCTAGGCACAAACGGAATAGAGCCTGGCGACAAAATGATGTCTTTGGCAGAAATCGTTCGAGTCCCGCTCTCATCGGTAATCGAAACCTTTTGTCCGCCCGCAATTTTCGCCCAGCCGCGAATAATTTCTACGCCTAAGCGGGTCAAGCTGCCGGTCAAATCGCCCTGAATTTTACCCACCAAATTTTTTGCGTGGTTGGCAATCTGTTCGCGGTCAAATCCTACGCCCGCCAAACTAATACCCATTGCCTTTAGATGCTGCTCGTCGCGCATTTCGCGCACCTTTCCCGAAGCAGCCAGCAGCGCCTTAGAAGGAATACAGCCTCGATTCACGCAGGTGCCGCCCATATCTCCGGCCTCAATAATCGCCGTTTTTAGCCCCTTTTGCACTGCATGGACGGCCGCACCATGTCCACCCACGCCCGCGCCAATAATCACCAAGTCGTAATCAAATGCTGCTTCCAAAGCGCTCTCCAATGTGAAGTCTGTCCTCTTATTTTCAACCAGATCGGTCGTTTTACACAACTCAGTTCGCGGTTTGGCAAACTAAGTCCGGTAAACCAAACCTACGTACCCCTGGCCACAGCACTCATTGCGCCCTCTCTTTGCCGCCGCGCCTCGTATAGTAACAGCGCGGTCGAAATCGCCACATTCAGTGACTCCACCCCTGGCATTACCGGAATTTTGACCGCCACAGATGCGCAGTCCATCAGCGCTGCCGAAAGCCCTGCTCCTTCATTCCCCATCAAAAACACAGTAGGCTGCGTCAGATCTAGCTGCCAATAGTCCAGCTCAGCCGTGGCCGTTGTGGCAATTACCTGCACGCCGTTTTCCTTTAGCTTTGCAGCTTGCTGCGCCACATCTACTTTTGCCATAGGCAAGCGAAACCACTGCCCCGCTGAAGCTCGCAGCACTTTAGGGCTATTCATGTCCACACTGTCTGGACTTAGCCAGAGGCCATCGCTGCCCGCTGCTGCCGCTGTGCGAATGATCGTGCCCAGGTTTCCAGGGTCTTGTAGCGTCTCTAATAGGACACCCAGGCTGACCTGATCTTTGGGCTGGCTAGCGGCTTCTTCCCAGGCCGTGCGTTGAGGCGCGATCGCCACTACCCCATCTGGAGAAACCGTACTCGCAATCGACTTTAAGATCTCGGGCGAAACTAGCTCGGTTTGATGAGATAGGGCGATCGCCCGCGCACAAATCTCGCCATACCGGGCCTGCCAATCCTCCGTATAGCAAAGCACCTCCAGCGGATAGCCCGCCTCTCCAGCCGCCTCAATTAAATGAGTTCCCTCTAATAGCAAAGCGCCCTGCTTGTGCCGCTCTTTAGGCTGTTTCAGCTTGCGCAATTGCTTAACGATCGGATTTTGCAAACTCGTGAGCATAATCTAATGATATTTAAAGTGCTATGTATTTCTACTGATTGATAGGAAGTTTTGATCAATACATTATATTTTCAGTCTTGCGCTGTTCCCGACATAAAAAAAGTCCCCAGTTCAAAAAACTGAAGGACTCTGTTTTTATTATCACATTGGATGCGGAACCCGGGACTTGAACCCGGAAGTCCTTGCGAACACTAGAATCTGAATCTAGCGCGTCTACCAATTTCGCCAGTCCCGCAAAACAGATTATGCGCTTGGCCTAGGCCAACTAAGCAGTCTCTGCGATTAACAATAATCTAGCAAGGCGGTTCATCCGTCAACCGCGATTTGAAAGTATCCAGCTAAAACTCGGCCGCTTTGAGTTATTTCTGCTAAAAGTAGGATGCCATTTCGGCGCACTACCCTTTCCTCTGTTCAAATCAACCGGGAGAAACTCGGAAGTTTCGGGTAGAATCCATACCAAATTCATTGCCAAATACATTGCAAATACAATGAATCTCTTCCGGTCAACATCACTCTGGTAAACACTTATGGCGGCTACCCCCGTTATGACTCCTCTTCAGTCCGTTATAGACCCTTCTGATCGCGCGATCGCTGAAGCCACCTCTTCAGAATCCGTTATCGAAATCTGGGGCGGCGAACCGCTAAGCGGACATATTCCTGTTAGCGGCGCAAAAAATTCGGCACTGGTTGTGTTGGGCGGTACGCTGCTTTGTTCAGAAACTTGTCGCGTCCGCAACATTCCCGATCTGATGGACATTGGCCGCATGGCCGAAGTGCTGCTCGCACTGGGCTTAAAAGTAAATCGCGCCGGTCACATGCTAGAAGTAGACGCTAGTCACGTTAGTCACTCTAGAGCGCCCTATGACATTGTTAGCAAGCTGAGAGCCAGCTTTTTCGTGATTGGCCCCCTGCTCGCCCGCTTAGGCGTAGCCCGCGTCCCCTTACCTGGCGGCTGTGCCATTGGCGCTCGCCCCGTAGAGCTGCATATTCGCGGCCTGCAAGCTCTGGGCGCACAGGTACATTTAGATCATGGCGTTGTCCATGCCTACGTTCCGGGAGTGCGCGGCAAGCTCAAAGGGGCCAAAATTTATCTTGACTATCCCAGCGTCGGCGCAACCGAAACGCTAATGATGGCCGCTACGCTAGCCGAAGGCGAAACCGTCATCGAAAATGCGGCCCAAGAGCCTGAAGTGGTCGATCTGGCCAATTTCTGTATTGCGATGGGCGCAAAAATTCGCGGAGCCGGTACCAGCACCATCCTCATTACGGGTGTTCCTAGCCTCCATGCTACGGACTACTCCATCATTCCCGACCGCATCGAAGCGGGTACTTATTTAGTCGCTGGCGCAATCACCCGATCAGAGATTACCGTCGGCCCGGTCGATTCTACACACCTCGCGCCGCTGCTAGCTAAGCTGCGCGAAACCGGTTCCAAAATAGAGATAGAAGAGAACCTGAATATCCGCATTTCTCCCGGCGAAAAGATTGCGCCTGCAGATGTGCAGACCTCGCCTTACCCTGGATTCCCAACTGACATGCAGGCACAGTTTATGGCGCTGCTGACATTGGCCGATGGCAATAGCATCGTGACCGAAACCGTGTTCGAAAACCGGCTGCAGCATGTGGCTGAGTTTAATCGTATGGGTGCGGATATAAAACTCAAAGGCGATTGCGCGGTGGTTCGCGCTGTTAGCTACGTGTCTGGTGCGCCAGTTACTGGGAGCGATCTGAGAGCTTCGGCTGCGCTGGCGATCGCTGGTCTAGCCGCCAAAGGCAAAACCACTCTCCACGGCCTGCAGCACCTCGATAGAGGCTACGAACGATTTGAAGAAAAGCTGCGTAGCGTCGGTGCTAAGCTCAGACGCATTCCGCTAAGCGAGATAGATAGTGCTGCTCAGCCAACGGCTAGAGCGGAGAACTAGGCAGCAGTATAGAGCGGCAGTATAGAGGAGCCGCTCGTTATACTAATGGGATGCGCAAAACTACCAGCGACACTGCGCCGGTTCCTCTATGGCCTCTTCTAAATGGCCCCTTCTAAATGGCTCCTTCTAACAAGTCTCTATTGATCGGGCTAACTGCCAACCATTTTCGCCATCCCCTAGATAGGCAAGCTACCCAAACACTCAAGCAGCTACCCGGACTAGATGTGGCTATTCGCAGCCTGCTTGGGCCAATGGGCGAACAGTTTTTCTACTTAGAAAATATTGCGTCAAGCATCCTTGTTGGCCCTAATCAGCTCCCAGAGCTACACCAATCACTATGTGAAGCCTGTCGAGTGCTAGATCTAGACGTACCACAGCTCTATATCAAGCAGCATCCGGTGCCCAATGCCTACACGTTTGCCATGCGAGGAAAACAGCCCTTTATCGTGGTGCATACCTCCCTCATTGAGCTGCTAACTCCGGCTGAAGTTCAGGCTGTGATCGGTCACGAGCTAGGTCATCTCAAATGTGACCATGGCGTATACCTCACGCTAGCTAATCTGCTCACCCTGGCCACCAGCCAGCTACCGTTTGGCAACGTGCTAATGCAAAACTGGCAGTCGCAGATTATGGAATGGGTGCGCTGCGCCGAATTTACCTGTGACCGAGCCGCCCTACTCGCCACTCAGGACGCTCGCACCGTAGCCTCCGTCCTGATGAAGCTTTCGGGCGGTTCGCCAACGCTTTCTCCGCGCCTAAATTTGGATGCTTTTATCGACCAGGCTCGCTCCTACGATGCCATTAGTGAGAGCGAGTTGGGCGAAATGCTCAAAAAGCTGAAAACCGACGAGCTAAGCCATCCGGTGCCAGTGCTCCGCGCTAGAGAAATTGACCGCTGGGCCAGTACGCCTGAATATCAGGCCCTGTTAGATAGCCGACCTTTAGCAGGAACGAAAAACAACGACGAAAAAAGAGGTTGGCGAAACTGGTAAATAGATCTGTAAGAAAGTCGCCTGATTCGGTATACTAAGATGCCTGCTTAAAAGGCATGCCGGGCAAGTGGCGGAATTGGTAGACGCACCACACTCAAAATGTGGCGACTTCGGTTGTGAGAGTTCGAGTCTCTCCTTGCCCATAGACACCTATAGATAATCTATAGACAATGGTTTGAACCGGATATTTCGTCTGGTTTTAAACAGCCCTAAATCCGCGAAAACAACTTTAAAAGGACGACCTGTAGAGGGACAATCCTCTTCCTACGGGTCGTTCTACGCATGGTCTGATTAGGTTCTTGAGTCTTTTATATCTCTTTTTATATTTTGGAAATTTAGCTATCTATTTGGGCAGTCTAGATGTAGCCACTTTGCAAAGACTTAAGGGCGTCCTTTGATAAGCATGATTTCTCCCCCAAAATCGTTGGTGAAGGCCGCTCTTTATTACATTCGGCTAGATACGCACAATCACACTGTGCTCTTTCGAGATGAGGCCGCTAAAAATCGAGACGATGACAGTAAGGCCGTCTTGGCCACCTCTTTTTCGCAAATTGCCGCAGACGAACTGCGGGCGGCGGCTAGGCGCAAGGGAATAATAATAAACCAATGGGCAGTTGCCCCTAGTGCCCTCTATGCCTTGGTTTGTATTAATGAGAACCGGCCTGGTCGAGAGCATAGAATTGGTAAACCCAGGGCGCTCAACTCTTTCGTTGCTGGTGTAAAAGCAGCGACGGCAAAACGAATTAATCTGGTGCGTAATCAGCCTGGCTGTCCGGTGTGGAAACGAAGTTACAAGGAACAGCGGATAGACGACGATATGACACTTGCTCGCCTAATAAAACAAATGGAAGCGGTTGAGATCAAGGTTTCTAGATAGCGAGCTAACGAGTCAATTATCAGCCGCGAGCTAGGCAGATTGGCTCGACTGGAGGAAGCGGTTTAAAGTGAGTTGGCCCGGATCGCGGCCCAGATGTGGAGCTGGTCGGCTGCTTCTCGCCAGGAACCTTTAGCCTCTACGACAATCTCTTGGGCTTTTTCACCCTCTAACTGTAGCCCGCAGGCTACATTCGAAATTCTCACCGCCTCGATTCGCTGGGCTGCCCAATTTTGGAGTAAAGCCTTGTCAAACGCGGCGATTCGGATTGTTTTGATAGGTAATCCCACGCTAAAAGCAGCCCGGCTTAGATCTGCGTGAGTGCCTGCAACTACGGTGTGATGACAGCGAGCCGCTGCCGCCAACGCCACTAACAAGTTAGGAAAAGGAATCCGGTCGGCCTCGTCCCAATAGGCAATCGGCCCGATTCCTGGCATTTTTAGCCTTTGCCAACCGGGTGGATAGTAGCAATAAGGCCCGCCTGTTTGAGCCTGCCAGTGCCTGAGATGAGAGGTTTTACCCGCACCTTTTACCCCAATTAGCTGAATAAGTTGCTTTGCTTTTGGCGTGGGTGGTGCTGAATAGCCTCGATCAATCCAAAGAGAGGGCGCGATCGCCCAGCTATCTTCCAACACAAACGGATTTCGACGCAGCCCTAGAGACAGATACGGGTTGAGCCGATGAGCTGCCAATGTTGTACTAGTCAATGTTGTGCTAGCCAATATTGCATTATCTGACATATCGTCTGCGACAAGTAATACTCACCGGCTGCGTCTGTTTTTCTTTTTTAGCTAGCATCCCCGGAAGAACAACTGTTGCTTTAATCTCCCATATAATGCGAAAGAGAGAACCGTTGTAGGTAATCGGTCCCTCGTAAGGGACTTGAACCGTAAAGGGAATTGCCAGCCCCAGGGTAAGCTGCTGAGGGTCGATAGAATAGGTGTCTATTACTTGGCGATCGCGCGTTCCCCGACCTTCTGTGCGCCAAAGTAACTCTACCGTGACCTGCTTGGGCGGTGTTGATGTGAGGTAGGAGAGTTTTCCAGAAAGGCGATCGCCTGCCATCACCGTCTCTTCATTTAGAACAAGACTGATCTGAGACATTGTTGTTATTGCGTCAGCACCTCTGGCAGAACTTGAAAAAAGAATTCAGACTGGCATTTTTGAGGAATACCCGGCACCTTTAATTTAACGATAATCCGCCAGCGAATTTGATTATGGCTAGCCGAAAAAGAAGGGAATTCCTGGTTTGAAATGACAATTTTACTCTCATAATCTGCCTGCCGTTCGCCCGTAACAACTGTGCGCGTAGGCAGCGTTGACTCGTAGAGTTCGTGAGTTTTAGTAATCGTATCGGTGCCCTGAGTGTATTGCACCCATTCGTCGCAAACCAGTTGAGCTTCTATCTCGCCTGACTTCCTAAAAGTGCCTTTGCGAAGTCGGCGGCGGTAGTGAATTGAACAGATTTCACCTAACCTTAACGGATATGTTGGCAATATCAGTTCAGCCGGATGAAGTCGGGTATTTGTCCATATTTCTAGCAATCCGGTGCCCAAGACGAAAATGCCAATGAGCACAAACAAGCTGATAAATACAGCCGGAAACAGACCCAATAGGTCAAACGGTTTCTGCGATACAGTGGTTAACACAAAAATGGAAACCGCTGTCCAAATCAGCCCAAAAATACAGGCATGTAGTCCTGCCCAACGCTGAGCATGACTAACGGTAAGGACAAAGCCTTCTGGCCCGCGCTGAGGAATAGGGGATTCGGTAGGCGACTGATGTGCCATGGGTTACGTTCGCGCTATCGGTATTGCTATTAGCAAAATGCCCGCTTTGGCCCTGCTTTGGCACTCTATGTACGATATGAATCAAAAATAAATCTAAAAAATAAATCTAAAAAATTGATAAATTAGATTGGCTAGGGCGGTACACGAACGGAAACTCAAAGATCGATCAGTCCCGGCGGCGGCACGATCTCTATTCGACCAGCGGCAATATCTACAACGGGCACGATCTCTTCTACAAAGGGAATGAGCAACGTTTTCGGCGCTTTTTTCTTTTGATTTCTCCGCTTTTGTCGGCGCAGTTTTTGTACTGCTTTGGCTCGCATAGAATCATGTTCTTCCTCAACTTGTTTTTCAGAAGACTCTTTATTTTCTAGGGCGATCACTTCCTGATCTTCTAAGGTTACCTCCAGTAAATCGTGACCCGTTGTAAAGATGTTGGTGATAGTGCCCAGCGTACTCTGGTCGCTTTTCAATACAACAGTTAATCCGATCAAGTCAGCGACGTGAAACTCGCCGGGGTCTAAGGCTAGGCGATCGCCCGCCTCCACCAAAAGCTCCGCGCTGCGCAAATCCTCAGCCTGATCGCGATAGTTCACGCCATCAAGCTTCACTAGATACTGACTTTTACCTTCTAAAAAGCGACCGCTAACTAGACGAATTTGCACTGGCTCTGCGCCTTTTTTTCTTAGCCAGCGATCGCCCGCCACCTCAAAGCGCTCTGGAAAATCACTCTCCGGCTTCACCTTTACATAGCCATCTAGCCCATGCGCCCCGACAATTCGACCAATCAACAGCCACTTATCTTCATTCAAATCAGTCATATCTAAACCGCCGCCATTGCTGGTTGAGCAGAATAAACCTTATTGGTTAAAGCCGCCAACTGCTTTAGCGCCATTACAATCTGCTCTTCAGTCGCGGTCAAACTAATGCGAAAACACTGACGCATATGCGGCCAGTCTTCGCCATCCAAGCCAGGGAAGAAAGGACTGCCCGGAACAATAATTACGCCGTAAGTCTTGAGTTCGTTGTAAAACTCCCAGTCCGTCATCGGCAGATCGTCGAACCAGAGCCAAGCGAAGATCGCGCCCTCACCTTTGTGTAAGCGCCAGGGCACTTCTTGGGGCATACAGCGATCTAGCGTCTCTTCCAAGACGGCGAACTTGCTTTGGTAATAAGGGCGAATGATGTTCTCGGCAATATCGGCGAGCGCACCGCTGCGAATGGCTCTAGCGGCGATCGCCTGTCCATACCGACTAGAGTGAATGCAAAGGTTCGTCTGAAACGCCTCTAAAATCTGAATAATTTTTTCGTCGCCAATGGCAATTCCTACGCGCTCGCCCGGTAGACCGGCTTTAGAAAGGCTAATGCAGTGGACGATATTAGGCCCAAAAACCGGCGTCATCTCCGTAAAGTTCAGCGCAGGAAACGGCGGTGCATAAGCTGAATCAATAAAGACCGGAACGTTGTAAGGTTTGGCTAAATCGACAATGCCCTGCACTT
>JBBSOB010000150.1:0-11098 GCA_038260205.1 Phormidesmidales cyanobacterium | reverse complement strand
TCCACAATCTCGCCGTTGTACATCACCGCGACTTGATCGGCAATTTCGGCAATGATGCCCAGATCGTGCGTGATGAAGATAATGGACATTCCTCGGCGATCGCGCAGTTCCCGCAGCAAATCCAAAATCGTCGCCTGCACCGTCACATCTAGCGCCGTGGTTGGCTCATCCGCAATCAGCAGCGATGGGTCAGACGAGAGCGCCATCGCAATCATCAGCCGCTGAATTTGCCCGCCCGAAAGCTGGTGCGGATAGCGGTTGAGCAGCGCCATTTTTCGCCGCCTAATCTCCCGCTCCACCCGGCCGCTGTTCTCCGTTCCTAGCGCGCGCTTAATCTCTTTTGCCATAGCCGCATCGCTAGGCAGCAGCTTCACCTCCTGTAGCTGAGAGAGCGCCTGGAGCTGAGCCGCCTGCTTCGAGATGCGCTGATGCTGCCGAATCGCCTCAATTAGCTGAAAGCCGCAGGTATACACCGGGTTGAGCGAACTCATCGGCTCTTGAAAAATCATCGCCACCTGATTGCCCCGATAGCGCCGCATATTTCGCTTGGGCACCGCCAGCAAATCTATCGGTACGCCCTCCGGCTCGTTTCGAAACAAAATGCGGCCCGTAGTAATTTCGCCTGGCACCGGCACCAGCCCCATCACCGCCAGCGATGTCACCGATTTCCCCGACCCCGACTCGCCCACAATCCCCAGGGTTTGCCCGCGCTGCACCTGAAACGACACCTTATCCACTGCGACCACGTTATGCCGATCCGCATCACTATCGGTCGCGAATTCTACAGTAAGACCCTGAACATCTAAGATGGTGTCACTCATAAGGCGAATGCAAACCGAAGTCCCAAACAATCACAATTAGCAAGCATCATATCAGCCTCGCTCCGCGATGACATGGTTTCGCCCTATAGCCGCCTAACTCACCTACGTTCATGATTCAACTTGCGATCGCCGTCTTCATCGTTCTCACTGGCTCAGCTATTTGCTCGGGTTCCGAAACCGCCTTGCTATCGATCCCGCTGCTGCGAGTCCGGCAAATGGCTCAAACCTCCAAAAGTCCAGCAGTTAGCGCGCTACTCTCGATTCGGCAGCGGATTTCTAGACCCATCGCCAGCCTGGTTATTTTCAACAACGTTTTTAACATTGTCGGCACTCTCGTCATCGGTCAAATTGCCAATCGGGTGTTTCAAAGTGCGGTGCTAGCCATTTTCTCAGGGGTACTCACCTTTTCAATTATTTTGTTTGCCGAAATCCTGCCTAAAACCGTCGCCGAGCGCTACGCCGAACAGATCGCTGTCTACATTGCGATTCCGGTACGCGGCCTCACCGTCGTTTGTACCCCGATCATCTGGCTGATAGAGCACATCACCGCTCCGCTCACCAAAGGCGGCAGACGCCCGATCACCGACGAGTCAGAAATTAAGCTGCTAACCGTGCTGGGCTATCAGGAGGGGCTAATTGAAGACGATGAAGTGGAGATGATTGACCGGGTTTTTCGGCTGAACGATCTGAAGGCCGCCGATATTATGACGCCGCGTGTCGCCATTACTTCTTTGCCCGGCGATGCCATTTTGCAAGACATTCAAGACGATATTATTCGCTCGCAGCACACTCGCATTTTGGTGATCGAAGAAGATTTGGATCACGTTATTGGCGTGGCGCTGAAGGCCGAATTGCTGACGGCACTGGTACAGGGCAAAGGCCATTTGCCTATTCGCCAGGTGATGCGACAGGTGCGCTATGTGCCCGATACTGAGCGCACCGATTTATTGATTAAAACCTTTCAGTCGCTGCGCGAGCATTTGATGGTGGTCGTAGACGAATACGGCGGTGTATCGGGGGTCGTTACGCTAGAAGATACGCTGGAAGTGCTGACGGGCGAAATTGTGGACGAAACTGATCGCAACGTAGATTTGCAAGCCTTTGCGCGCCAAAGACAAAAGCGCCTGATTCGTCGCAGCGGGTTTCTTACCCAGAAGTCTCTTTCTAAAAATGCAGATGCTAAGTCAGACTAAAACCGGCCTTTTGGCGGTGCGGGCAATTCAACGATTTCCGCTGTTGTTTTTGAGCGCGATCGCCCTTATCCCTCGCCTCTACCACCTCAATAGCCCGATTATCGGCGTTCATGCCTGGAGACAGGCCGACACTGCCGCGATGGCCCGCAATTTTTACGAGATGCAGCTAGCGCATCCAGGACTGAACAATCTCTGGCGATTTTTTTACCCGCAAGTAGATTGGGGGGGCGGCGGCTACGCTGAAACCGAATTCCCTATTTATCCGGCCATTGTGAGCTGGCTTTACCGATGGACGGGCGACGATACGGCCTATGCCCGCTTGGTCACTGTTCTATTTTCGCTGATAGGACTCTATTTTCTCTATCGGCTGATCGAGCTGTGCTTTGATCGCTCTGTCGCCTTTTGGTCAGCGCTGTTCTACGCTATTTTGCCGCTGAGCGTGTTTTACGGCAGAACGGTGCAGCCCGAGTCATTAGTGATGATGAGTACGCTGGGCGGACTGTATTTTTTTAAGCGGTGGACAGTTAGAGAAGAAAAATGGGATCTGGTTTTTTCTTGGGGATTGAGCGCGATCGCCCTGCTCACCAAAGTCCTGCCTTTAGTCTATCTAGGCATTCCTCTGCTTTTCCTAGCTGTTCTCAAGTTTAGAGTTCGAATTTTTCGCCGATTAGACCTTTGGATTTATGCGATCGCCCTACTCGCCGTCACCTTCGCCTGGTATCACCACGCCCACCAAATCTATTTAGACACCGGCCTCACCTTCGGCTTTTGGTCAGACGATACCGACCGCTACAGCTGGGCCGATTTACTCTCCCTTAAATATTGGTCAGACATTCTTTTTCGGCTAGCCGTCCGTCACTTCGCGGTTTTTGGCTTTATCGTGGCGCTCATTGGGCTGACCTATAAACGCCGCCAACTCGAAGACTATCTCTGGGAAGTCGGACTAGTGAGCAGCTTGCTAGCCAACGCGCTAGCGCCCACCTCTAGCTACATTCACGAGTACTATCAGCTCCCGGCTATGCTCTACGGGCTAGTTTTTATCGGCAAAGTCTACAGCAAAGCATTCAGCCCTATCTCCAACCAATTCCCGCTTGTAGAACGGGCCGCTGGCTCATCCTCCGGCCTATCTTTACGGAGTTCATCCTTCTGGCTCTCTACTGCCCTAGTTCTCACCTTCATCACCAGCTCGCTTATCTATAGCCTCGACTACATGCGCCCCGAGAACGTTCAAACCTCAAAGTTTTATCAACTCGCTCAGCAAATTCAGTTGCAAACGCCACCCGATGCCAAAGTGCTGGCGACCACTGGCGGCGACCCTAGTCTGCTATATCTGGCCAACCGCAAAGGCTGGCTGATTCAGCCCGAGGATGTTTCACCAGAGCGGCTAAAAGCGGCCAAAGGCGACGGCGCAGACTTTCTCGTCGGCAGCTACGAGGTTGTTCAGGGCTACGCGCCCTTTGAAGACGACGGCCAAAAAGCAAACATTCGCAAGATTCTAGCTAGCGCCACCGCTGACTCATGCCAGCCGTTAGTTAACGATCAGCAGGTGTTTATCTCGCCAATCTGTCCTTAGCCACGTTTGGACGGACAAAGTCATTCGCTATACTTTTTTCTTGGCCTCATAACTACATCAAAGGTGGATTGCCAAATGACGCCAGCTTGGACAAAACGACTTCCGCATGCGATCGCTCTTCTCGGCTCGACCCGACTGATTGTAGGTGCGATCGCCCTTCTCATTTTCAGCCTGCTCTGCGCCCTCACCAAAGCCCAAATCAGTTTCCCATTCGAGGCCGGCCTGATTGTCTGGCTGCGCGAAAACATCACCGGACTTTGGGGGAACATTCTCTCTCTCTGCTACTACGCAGGCGACACCGAATCCGCAGGCGTTATCACCGCCATTGTCGTCATCTATCTACTGATTAAAAAATGGTGGCAAGAGGCTCTCTGGTTCTCCATCGCAACTGCCGGAGCGCTCTACTGGGTAGGCATCGTTTTCAAGCCGCTGTTCGACAAAGATCGCCCGCCCTTCGAGCGCGATCCTTCCATTCACGGCGCAGCCTTCCCTAGCGGCCATGCCACCGGCAACACCATCCTTTACTTCTTCATCGCCTATCTGCTAGCTAGTCAATATCCTCATTTAGGTCGTCGGTTCCACCTCATTGCCATGGGCTGGCTAATATTGATGGGATTAGGCAGTATGCGGGTCGGCGCACATTGGATCACCGATATCACGGGCGGCTATTGCCTGGGCTTTCTCTGGCTGATAGTCTGTCTCACCATGCTCCATACCACCCCTTACCTGCCCTGGCTAAAAAAGCTGCCCCGTCGAAAATCCGGCTTTGGACAGATCAAAAGCCCTTACGATAAGAGTAGCTAAAAGTCTAAAAGCTGCACTCGATGAGATTTGCCCTCTCGCGCTTCCCTCTCACTATTTCTCACCATATATTTATGTCTCACTACATTTGCATTACTTGCGGGACGCAGTTTGCACAAACATCCCAGGAACCCGAGCGCTGTCCTATCTGTGAAGATGAGCGGCAGTATGTGGGCAAAGGCGGTCAGCAGTGGACGACGCTATCGGAGCTACAGCAAGATCACCACAATCGCCTCGAGCTGATAGAAAACAATCTTTATGGCATCGGCACAGAGCCTAAATTTGCAATTGGCCAGCGGGCGCTACTGATTCAATCGGATGCGGGCAACGTTTTGTGGGACTGCGTGAGCTTGATAGATGATGCAACTATTGAGCGAGTGAACGCTCTCGGGGGGGTCAGGGCGATCGCTGTTTCTCATCCTCACTACTACGCCTCTGCGGTGGAATGGGCGATCGCCTTCAACGCCAGACTCTACCTCCACGCCGCCGACCGTCAATGGGTCATGCGCCCCGATCCTTGCATTCAGTTCTGGGAGCAAGACACCCTCGAAATTCAACCCGGCATTACGCTCATTAGAGCAGGCGGACATTTTGCTGGCGGCACTGTTTGTCACTGTTCAAATACGGGTGGCAATGCAGAAACAGACGGATCTGGAACGCTACTGACCGGCGATGTCATTCAAGTCGTCGCCGATAGGCGCTGGGTAAGCTTTATGTACAGCTACCCCAACTACATTCCACTGTCGGCGGCTAAAGTCCAACATGTCGTAGACGCCGTAGCCCCTTATAAATTCGACCGAATTTACGGAGCGTGGTGGGATGCCATTGTTCAAACTGACGCCAAAGCCAGCGTTCAAAAATCGGCAGAGCGCTACATCAAAGCCATTAAAGAAACTGATTAGCCGATCAGTTTCCGCATCAAATTAAATCTAGCTGCGCCTATGCGATCGCGAAATTCAACTCACATAACAGGTAAGCGTTGATCATGAAACAAAAGAGCCAGCTACTCAAAAACCAGTATCGCCATACCTATCGGATCTACACTCTACTCTAGAGATAGAAGATCTCTCAGGATATATAAACGCCAACATTAGGAGAGAACTACACTGTGCCTATGCTCAGCTGCTCACTCGGTTGCAATCAGCATCTCTTCTAGCTAATGCATAGGCATCTCCGCAATCTGCGCTTTAGCCTCTTCAGACATAACTAGACTCAGGCATTTAAAACCACACCTATTAGCGTACAGAGAGTTTATAGTTTGTTTGTCAACGACATCTAGTCATAACTCATAAACAAACATGAACAAACCAGACCTGACACCAGAGCAAATTATTCAGACACTCAACTGGCGCTACGCCACCAAAACGTTCGACCCGGACAAAAAGATTCCAGACGACATATGGAGAGCGCTAGAGCAAAGCCTAGTGCTTGCGCCCTCCTCATTTGGGATGCAACCCTGGAAATTCTTTGTTGTTCGCAATCAAGACTTGCGAGAACAACTAGTAGAACATTCCTTCAACCAAACCAAAGTTGCCGAAGCCTCTCACTTAGTCGTTTTAGCCATCAAAAAAGATATTGGCATAGACGATGTCTCTCGCTACACAGACCGCGTCTCCAAAGTGCGCAACGTGCCCAAAGACAAATTAGAAGGACTTACCAATCTGATTGAAGGATATCTGAGCAGTCCGCCTTTCCCCTTACAGCCAGATAAATGGTCGGCCAAACAGGTCTACTTAGCCCTAGGCTTCTTTCTACATAGCGCTGCGCTACTGGGCATCGACACCTGCGCAATGGAAGGCTTTGTACCGAGCAAGTATGACGAGATTTTAGGTTTAACAGACCAGGGGTACTCAGCAGTAGTACTTTGCACAGCAGGCTATCGCGCCGAAGATGACGATGCCGCTTACCAGGCCAAGGTGCGCTATCCTACCGACGAAGTGGTGAGCTATATCGACTAGCGTTTTTGCAATTGGTTCAACCCGCAAAACCAGACTACCTGATTTTGCGGGTTGGTTTTACCTAATACTACTCAGTCGTACTACCGGCATTGTCTATAGGGGCATCAGTTGGATCGGACGCTTTCTGATCTTTCTGAGCTTCCTGCGCTTTCTTCTGATCGCGCTCAACTTTCTCTTGATCGCGCTTGGCCCGCTTTTTCTTCTCGGCCTCAATCATGTCCTTCATCACTTCTTGAGCCTGTGCCATTTTCTCCAGATTGGAGCGATACAGGTCAATATCTTTTTTCAACAGCTCGTTGTTGAAGTTCAGGGCCTCGGCTAGTTCGTCTAGCAAAGCATTGCGCTTTTCGTCGTTGGCGATCGCCTCTCCGTCAATCTCTTCAAGCACGTTATACAGCCCCGTTGCCAGCAGCCGACTGTACTTAAACTTTGGATTACTAATAATCTTATGCAGATTAGCCTTTAGCGAATCTCCATTCCCCTCCGTTTTCGCTTCATTCAGCACAGATCTAAACGCATCGAGCGATGACACCGCTTTCCCAGCAGCTAGCACTTCAGCCGCATCGGACTTGTACTTCTCAGGATCGCCCTGCACCGATTTGATAATGGCGTTATAGATAGACTCGCGATCTGTCTCCGGCTCGTAGCCCGCCATAAAACGGGTGTATACGCTCACCACACCTAGCGTATAGAGCGAATTATAGTCAAAATCATTATTGACCAAGAGCAGATGCATCTCCACCATCAGCTCTTCAACCACACGGCGATAAATCGCGTTGATGGGGCGAGTATGCGTGCTGTAAAAGGCTCGCTTTGTATCTGAAACCGTGCGGACGTTGTTCACGAGATAAACGCTCAAAAGTGCTTTGTAAACATATTGTTACGCGACGGGGCCGCTTTGCCAAGATATTTCTAGCCAAATGGCATAAAAAGATACGAGTTTGAGTTGCTAATATCGCCTGAACACACCTGATCTATAGCCCATGACGCTCCCTCCTCTAAAAACGCTGGCAACCTATCTAGCTGGCGAGTTTGAAAACAAAGCTCAGGCCGCTGCCGACCCTGCTTGGTACGTCCATCTTCGCCTTTGGCAAAGGCCCATTCTCAGTCTTTCTGCCTCAGACACCTTCACGATATTTTTGGAGCAGGCCAGCCCCATGGCAGACAAACCGCCCTACCGACAGCGGGTTTTGCAGCTCACCGAGCGATCTGGTCAGCTACAAGGAGAATACTTCGCGCTCCAGGCTCCGCTCCAGTTTCGAGGGGCAGGAACCCAACCAGAATTGCTGACTGCGATGACAGCAGACGATCTCGTGAGTTTGCCTAATAGCACAGCGCAAATTCAGTATCAAAGCGTTGGCACCGCCGACTACCGATTTCAAGCAGGATTACCAGAGGGCAAATTTTGCTCGTTCGAATATGGCGGACAGCAAAAGTATGTCTATCTGGGCTTTGATATTGAAAAAAAGCATAGCGTTCTGGAACTCAAAACCTATGACAAAGGAATAAGCCCTGACACAGGCCAGGGTTTATGGGGTGCCCTAATGGGACCGTTTATCCTGCTAAAGCAAGGTTCGTATAAATGGAATTAGGGTCGAGATCAGAAATTGCTTAAGCGACGGCCTGCTGGTAAGGAACTGATAGCGCTTCCTCCTCGGTGTCGTAAATTTCGAAAACTGAATCCATCATGGTTACTTCAAACACCAGCTTGGCTTCTGGGTGCACATTGCAAATGCGGAAGCTGCCGTCAACGTTGTCAGCATCGCGCATCCCAGCCACCAAAGAAGTCAGACCCGAGCTGTCAATAAAGTTCACTTCGCTGAGATTCACTAAAACGTGAGGAGACGCTTCTGAAATTGTCTCCTGAAGCTTGAGTCGAAACTGCCAAGCCGTTGTAATGTCTAGTCGTCCTAGCGGATTGAGAATAACTACCTCATCGCCATGAGGGGTCGTGAATGTTCGCTGCTCCATACTGCTAATGCCGCTCTGGTAAGGTCATTGGACGCGCTTGGGCGCATATAGCAATTAGTATACCCAGAAGGAGATTAGTGTACCCAGAAGGAGAAGCCTCTCGCTATCGGTTCTCTGTCGATAAAAAAACCTCCAGAGAATCAGGTCTCTAGAGGTTTTCTTCATCGACACAAATTCCAGGGAACGGTCAGCTAAAAGAACGTTTGGGCTACACAGCCATCTCCGCCCAATCTTGGGGCTTCAAAAACACGTCGTAAAGCTTGGCTTCAGGTGTTCCCGGCTCGGGCGTATAGCTATATTCCCAGCGCACCATCGGCGGCAAAGACATCAAAATAGACTCGGTGCGGCCATTGGTTTGTAGACCAAACAGCGTGCCTCGGTCGTATACCAGGTTGAACTCTACATAGCGGCCCCGACGATAAAGCTGAAAGTCGCGCTCTTTTTCACCGTAATCGTCGTCTTTATGACTCTCTACAATGGGCACATAGGCAGGCAAAAATGCATCGCCGCAGTCTACCGCAAAGTTAAAAATCTCTTCCCAACTTCGCTTAGAGGCACTGCCTGCCTTTTGGCTATACAGCGCCGCTGGGCCATCCTGATTATGACCGCGATATAGCTCGCCACGCTGGCCGTTTTGGTAGTCGAAGAAAATGCCGCCGACGCCTCTAGGTTCGTCGCGGTGCTTGAGATAGAAGTATTCGTCGCACCAGCGTTTGAAGTTGGGATAGTACTGGTCATTGTGGCGATCGCACGTCTCTTTCAAAGTGCGATGAAAATGCGCCACATCCGCCTCGGTAGTGTAATAAGGCGTCATATCAATGCCGCCGCCAAACCACCAAACCGGGCCAGCCTCAAAATAGCGATAGTTGAGATGCACCGTAGGAATGTAGGGATTGCGCGGATGCAGCACCATCGACGTGCCCGTCGCATAAAACTGATGACCCGCTGCTTCAGGCCGCTTAACCAAAATTGACGGCGGCAGCTTATCGCCCCACACCTCAGAGAAGCCTACCCCTCCCTGCTCAAAGATATCGCCCTGCTTCATTACTCTAGATCGACCGCCCCCACCTTCAGGGCGCTGCCAAGAATCTTCCTGAAACTTGCCTTTGCCGTCTACCGCTTCAAGCTTCTGGCAAATCCGATCTTGCAAACCTTTGAAGGCACTACTTACTCGCTCGCGAGAGCCTTCTGGAGGCAACGTGGGGGTGGCATCAGCCTTAGGGCTAGGTGCTGTAGGATTTGGAGCCTTGGCGGGGGATACAGTCATAGCGTCTATGTAACAAAACAGTCCTTCATTATAGTCAAACATGATTTGGAAACGTTTGTTTCAGCTTAGAAACAGAGCGTGACAATCTTTGACACTTTCGACTGGATGCATGGATATAGTTCGCTAAGCGGATAGCGCTATTTACTCAGAAAGCTATCTACAAAAACGTCGCTGCCTGCGGTTGCAAAAGGCCAGCTAGCATCTCTTCTATCGATAGGGGACTAGCGCAAAAGTAGGGGCTAGCGCAGCGCTATCAAACGGAACGCCTACGGCTATTGAACCCACCTAGATCGAGGCCACCGTCCTACAGCACTATTCGGCCAGTATCATTAGCGCCGGACTGTAGAAACCCAAATCTAGAAACCCAAATCACGACAAATCCTGCTATTTTCAATTTCTGATTGCCTCTAACAGGCAATCCCCACTGTAGAACCGGGATATAATAGGCAAAGGCAAATATTTGCCTGAACCTTGAGTGAAAATTTCTGTGGAACTATCGTGTAAGAGTGAATACGCCTTGCTGGCCTTAATCGAACTGAGTTTGCACTACAGCAAAGGTGAGCCGCTGCGAATTTGCCAGATTGCAGCAGAACAGCAGATTCCCGATCGGTATTTGGAGCAACTGCTGGCGACTTTGCGACGCAACGGATTTGTGAAGAGCCAGCGAGGCGCAAAGGGTGGATACCTGCTGACGCGCGAACCTTGGAGGATAACGCTGCTAGATGTCATTAGCTGCATTGAAGGGTTTGAGGGTAAGGCGAAAGAAGTGAAGCCGCTGAGAACAACGGAAGGTGCGGTGGTTGGGGAGATTTGGCAGCAGGCGCGATTGGCTTCAGAGCAGGTATTAGAGGGTTATACGCTGCAAGACCTGGTTGATAAGCGAAATGCCCGACAGCAGGTAGATTTGATGTATTACATTTGACTGAGCGCCAGCAGAGCGCTGATACCCAGGTCGATGCCAACCTGTTTTTCAACGGGTGGCAACGGCGCTATATCAACGTCTACCAACAAGGAGACTGTCCATCGACCCGCAGGCGAAAGCTTTACGGTGATGGTGGATGGCTCAGCGCCTTTGGGCAACAGCCGACTCCATCTAATCGGCAATGGCTCAGCGCATTTAGCCAAGTAGACTTGACCTTCTCTGTACTTGAACGCCGACTTAGTAAACTTGGCGCTGCCGCCGTTGCGCTTCTTTTTGTAGTTTGGGTACTGGGCCCGCCCCGCAAAGAAGTTAGTAAAAGCCCCCTGTAAATGGCGCAGCCCTTGCTGAAGGCAACGCTACTAACCTCTTTGAGAAAAGACAGCTCAGCTTCTTTCTTCCAACGGGTCAACAGCTTAGAAGTATCGTTATAGCTAACCCGTTGCTGTTCTCCCTACCTAGCTTCAGTCCTTGCAGATAAAGCCTTGTTGTAGACCAAACGAGCGCAACCCAGTGTCCGCCGCCGCAAGTTTTCTTGCTCAGCAGTGGGGTGGAAACGATACTTGAAGGCTCTTTGAGTCATGCTTAAACTATA
>JBBSOB010000149.1:0-11130 GCA_038260205.1 Phormidesmidales cyanobacterium | reverse complement strand
CCGCTTAGGCTCAGAAAAGTCTACCGTCTGTTTGTTTAATATCGTCTCATCTGCATCTAAAATTGCCGTGCTAAAGACCGCTGTCGCCTCACTGTCGCCGACTGCGTCCACCCGAGTCGCCACGGGCGCAATCACGCAGTCGTTGGCAAAGTAGCTTTGCAGCTCAGCGACTTTTAGCGAATCTAGCGTAACTAACGTTGTATCTAACTTATCAAAAGCCAGCTCTCCTTTTTCTAGCGTCACCGCATCAGGCACAGATCTCAGCGTCAGATCAGCGTACTGACGATAAATTGGCTCTACCGTATCGCGAAAGTCAAACTGCAAGTCTCGATTAGCGCTGAGAATGTCGCTGCGAATTTGCTTCAACAGATCGACTGCCTGTCGGTATGCCTGAGTCGATTCGGGTAACTTCCCCTGTTTTTTAAGAATTCGCCCTAGCTGCCATTCCCAAAGATAAAGACTGTCCTTTGCTGCCAAATTTTGGTCTGCTGCCAACCGAGCTTGCTGAGTTTTCTCCAAAGCCTCATCGTAGCGGCCAGCCCGTTCATCTAAGTTGCCGAGCTTACCCAGCGCAAATGAGATAACACGCGGATTTTCGATGGTTTCGCCAATCGCCAGGGCTTGATTGAGGAGGGCGATCGCCTGAGATTCCAGCGTAGGCGGCGCACTATTGAGCAGCGCATAAGATCGCCTGATGCTAGGAGGTTCTAAAAAATCCGCCAGTTTAATCGCGGCAAACGCTTTGACCTGTGAATCAGGTATCCGGCTGAGAAGGCTGGTGGCCCTTTCTCTATGTTGTTGGGCGGCAGCTAGGTCGTTTGCATGTTCGTAGGCAGGGATTAGACTGAGGAGCGATCGCACCTGCGCCGCCACATCTTGTTGATCTTCAGCAATATCGTAGCTTTGTTGAAAGTGTTCAATCGCGGCTGTGTTAAATCTGTCAGCTTCAGCTTGCTGAGAACGGGCCGCTGCCAAATCGCCTCTCGCATCAGCTTCACTAGCCCGGCGATAGCCAATCTGAGCCGAGCTGAACGACGCATTTCCCAAGCTGTTAAAGATAGCTGCGCTCAGGGCGGGATCGCTGAGTTTGCTGCTAACAATCTGGCCGCGTTCTAAATACTCCAGCGCCTTATCTGTGTCGCCGCTCAGTCGATAGGCTTCGCCCAAGCTACCCAAAGCCGCTACCTGCCCGGTTAGATCGGCGGCGGTCTCAGCAATTTGCAGGGCGCTCCCAGGTTCGCAAGCATTCTCACTACCGCAGAGGATGGCGATCGCGCGTCTGTGCTGTCCTAGTCGGCTGTAGGCTTGGGCCTGCTCAGTGAGTAAACGGCCCAGCTTTTGGGGATTGTTCAAAGCTTGAGTGGTGGCGATCGCCCGCTCCCAGTAAACAATCTCCTCAGACGTTTGCCCCATCTGCTGATAGGCGCGCGCCAGATTTTCACTGACAACTGCCAAGGCTGGAAAGTCCTCGGTTGCCTGGTATACTTCGTAAGAAGAGTGCCAGGGTGCGATCGCCTCTGCAAATTCTCCCGCCCGGTAAAGATCGATGCCCGTTTGCACAAGCTGGTTCACATCTGTCGATTGCGTATCTGTCGGTTGAGCATCCGACGATTGAGCGGAAACGGGCGAATGTCCAAAGACGCTGCCTAGTCCAATCGTCGCGAGTAATGCGCAAAGGCACAGCGCCAGAAACGCGCGGCGAATACGAAACCGAATGCGGGGGCGTTGCATATAAACAGCTCCAAAGGCGGGAGAGATAGATGAATTTCCCAAGATTTTTCTAGACAATTGCACTTAGATTATCAGATGCTGCCTTAAACGCATCGTTTCACTTATATTTTTTCAAATTTGAGCAATTTGACCCAATGAATCTAAAGAATTGTCTACATAACTACTAAGCTGTTTAGCAATACTCGGTATGATTTGGTCAAATTAAGGCGCAGGGCGAAGCTATGAGAAAAAACCGATTTGTAAGGACTCGATGGCAGAGCGCTTCCCTTAGAAAATTGTTTGGAATAAGCATCGTCAGCTCACTAATGTGGGTGTGCATCGGAAAAACTACTCCTGCTCAGATGGATATCCGCCCTGATACTACTTTAGCGGGAGAAAGCTCGACGCTTGACATCCAAGGCAACACGACCTTTATTGAGGGCGGAGCCACTCGCGGCATAAATCTGTTTAATAGCTTTGAAGAATTCAATATTTCTGAAGGTGCAGCCGCTTACTTCGTAGTTGATAACGCAGCCATTGAAAATATTTTCTCTCGCATAACCGGCAGCGATCCCTCAGATATCTTAGGGACATTGGGAACCTGCCTCAGTGGTGCTTGCCCCAACGCAAAAACAGATGCAACGCTCTACTTTGTGAATCCTAACGGAATTCTTTTTGGCCCAAATGCCAGCCTAGATATCGGCGGCTCATTTGTCGTGACGACCGCTAATGAAATTGAATTTGGATCGCGCGGCGTATACGGAACAACACTTTCAGGGATGGTTTCAGATCTGTTAACAGTCCACCCTTCCGCTTTCCTTTTTACTCAGTCTATCTCTCAACCCGCTCACTCAATAGAAAGCAGAGCTACGTTAAGCGTGCCAGAGGAACATAGTTTTCTTCTCGTGGGTGGGCGGTTGAGTCCAAGTGAGGCATCTACTGGCGATATCATCATCAGGGAGGGGCGGTTGAGAGCACCCGGTGGTCAAATTGAAATTGGTGGCCTCGCTGCTTTCGGCAGAGTTGATCTCGGCGTGGAAGACAACAAACTTTCTCTGAGTTTTCCAGACGATGTGGCCCGTTCTAACTTCAAGATGACAGGTGAAAACAATGGCTTCGCTGAATTAGATGTGACTAGCGGGAATGGCGGTGATATTTCAATATATGCTCGTAATATCGACATCCTTGGCGGAAGCGATGTTTGCGCAGGCATTGGCAGCGCTGCCGCCTGCGGAAGCGAATCAGCCAGCTTTGGCAGCGCCGATAGCCAGGGAGGGAATATTCTCTTCAACGCCTCAGAAACGGTTAAAATCAGCGATCCTATTAGCATCATTATAAATGATGTCTATCCTAACGCTGTCGGCAATAGCGGTGACATCACAATAGAAGCAGAATCTCTTCTTTTGATTGATGGCGGACAGCTTAGTGCAAATACGTCGGGCCTGGGAGATTCCGGAAAAATTATTATTGATGTCACAGACAACGTTCTGATACAGGAAGGTGACTCTGGCGCAACGATTATCCTTAATAACGTTAATAAGAATGCCATAGGCAGCAGCAGTGGCATTGAGATTGTGACAGGGTCACTCGAAATACTGCAAGGCGCTCAGATTCAGTCGCGCGTTATAGGTCGAGGAACTTCAGGGGGTGTAACCGTTAGAGCTGAGGAAGCGGTTTTACTGGACGGTCGTGAGAATAACGACGTTAGCGCTCCTCCAAGTGCTATTTCTACTGGACTATCCCAAGGTGCAGAAGGTCAAGGGGGAAATATAGATATCGTTGCCGATTCCCTCTCTATTGAGAATCGCGCTCAGATAATCAGCAATACGGAAGGTATAGGAAACGCTGGGAATATCAGCATCAAAGTAGAGAGGGGCGTACTCCTGCGCAATTCGACTATCATTACCGAAGTGACAGAAGGGAGCGGAAACGGGCGGGGCGGCGACATCCAGATCTCGGCAAGCTCTCTAGAGTTAAGAGACGGCTCAGCGCTCTTAGCAGATACAGAGAATATTGGAGATGCAGGCAATATTATTATCGATGTTCTTGATGCCGTTTTACTCGGAGGACAAGGCCCTGGAGCAGGTGACCCGGATCAAATTCTCTCTAGCCAAATTAGCACAACCGTAGAACAAAACGCGATAGGGCGTGGTGGTGAGATAAGAATTTTTGCCAACTTATTGTCAGTCACAAATGGTGGATTTATTAGCTCTAGTACTTTTGGCGTAGGAGATAGCGGCGGCATTGAGATTGTGACAGGGTCACTCGAAATACTACAAGGCGCTCAGATTCAGTCGCGCATTACAGGTCGAGGAACTTCAGGCGGTATATCCATTCGAGCTGAGGAAGCGGTTTTACTGGACGGTCGTGAGAATAACGACGTTAGCGCTTCTCCAAGTGCTATTTCTACTGGACTATCCCAAGGTGCAGAAGGTCAAGGGGGAAATATAGATATCGTTGCCGATTCCCTCTCTATTGAGAATCGCGCTCAGATAATCAGCAATACGGAAGGTATAGGAAATGCTGGGAATATCAGCATCAAAGTAGAGAGGGGCATACTCCTGCGCAATTCGATCATCATTACCGAAGTGACAGAGGGTGGTGGTGACGGACGAGGCGGCAATATTTCGATCTCAGGAGGCTCTCTAGAGCTGAGCGACGGCTCAGCTCTCTTAGCAGATACAGAAAACCTTGGCAATGCGGGCAATATTGTCGTCAACGTCCGCGATACAGTTTCACTTCAGGGGCGAGGCTCTGGAGCCAGCAATCCTGACCAAATTGTTCCCAGTCAAATTTCTACAACTGTAGAGGCTAATGGAAACGGGAATGGTGGCCAAATTGACATTTTTGCAGGGCTCTTACACATAAATGATGGGTTTATTACCGCTAGTACTTTTGGGCAAGGGGTTGCAGGAGATATTTTTGTTCAAGTTGACCGCCTTAACGCTGAAGGAGGAGGGCAAATTTTGGCATCGACTGCTGGAGAAGAAAATTCCGGAGAAATAACTGTCCTTGTGCGCGATGCAGTTTCCTTGAGTGGGCGCGATCGCGATGGCTTTCCCAGTGGAATATTTACTAGCGTCAGAGAAAACGCTGGCGGTAATGGAGGAAGGCTGACTGTTCGTACTGCCGATCTATCGCTAGCGGATGGGGCTATTATTTCGGCTCGAAGCGACGGTACGGGGACGGCAGGCACAATTGATGTCAATGCCACTGATAGATTAAGCTTGGTGAATAGTGATATTGTTACAGCTGCGCCCCTCTCTTCTGGGGGTAATATCCGTATCAACGAATCAACCGATGCTCAAAGCGGTGTTAGCGTTCTAAGAGGCGATAGCAATATCACCACAAACAGCCAGGGCAACGGGGGTAATATAACCTTTAAAGGCCCTATCGTAGCTTTTGATGATAGCGATATTCTAGCTAGCTCCAGCGATGCCTTGGGTGGCGACATCGTTTTAGGTGCATTCTTTAGTGACACTAATCCATTCAACGGGCAACTGCCTCTGGATGGTAATGGCAAAGTAGATATCAACGCGGATGGACAAGTTGCATCGGGTAATATTGTCATTCCTGATACTAGCTTCATTCAAGACGGATTAAACGAGCTTCCTGATAGACTCATCGATCCAGACATGTTGGTCGCGAGTAGTTGTATCACCCGCAGTAGCCAAGAGGAAAGCAATCTTGTTATTACAAGCACGGAAAACTTGATTCAGCCACTCAGCGGAAACACCACGACTTACACAATAGGTCACGTCGGCGCTATCCCTTCAGAATCGTCAGATCCCCTCTCTGAACGGCAGAACGGCACCATTGAGGAGCCCCAAGGGATTTATCAGCTGGCTGATGGTCGATTAGTGATGAGTAGAGAATGCCTGCAACCATAACAAAGGGCTTCAAGGCAACCATCTTGATTTAGCGTGGTTTATTGTTTAGACGATGGCTAGCATGGTGGATGGGCGGCGTGATCGCTTTCTTTTGCTAGTACGAATCTCACCAACCATTTCATACTGGTCGCTATCTTCATCAATTTTTTGGCGACGCCTCTGAGCACTTTTTTCGAGAGCTGGACGAGAACTTTTTCTTCTTTTTCTAGCTTGTTGGCGGCGGCATCGGTCTGGCTTAGCAAGGTGTAGCATTTGTTCAGACAATGTTATACTGCCGACGGCTAAAAAATGAACTGGCTAGCCCTGCTACTGCTGGGGTTCTGGCCCTTAAAAAGTCCAGTCGTTAGCCGTCGAGAGTATAGTATCTGCTTGAGCACTTTATTCACAACTTAGACTTGGAAGAGACTTCGACTAAAAAGCATCCCAACTATCGAGATCTCTGTGACTATATGGGCTCCCGCTCTTCTAATTCCGTCCGAAGTATTGGTTTAGTAAATACAAAAGAGTGTGATGCTGTCTTCTGAGCGAGGGCAAGTGCTGTCTGGAGACAAGTGAGGGAGGAAGTAGAGTGTCCAACCTTCTAGCTGCTCGGGAATTGGGGGTAAAATGTCTTCTTCTGAAATTTCTCTCTCTAGCGCTGGGAGCGGTTCGAGACTGTAAGTTTCTACGGATGGTACAGAGATCTCGGTTTTCGATTCTGGTAGTTCGATCATGAGATCAGCCGCTTCCTGAGCGTATGCAACAGACTGTAGGCAAAGCAAGCCAGCTTGTAGTAAAAAAACGTTGCATAGTGATTACCTTGCTCTTGAAAAGTGGGTCAACAAGTTGAAATATCTCTTGTTTGATGTGCTTTTAGAATAGGATGATGGCGACTTGACTTCAGTAGAGGTTTGTGGCAAGTGTTGAGACAAAAAAAGTCAGACTGTTTGCAGAAACTGGAAGAAGATACAGCGCATTTTTTCATACGTCACCGCTATGCAAAATAATCGCAGCATTAGGAAAGCCGATGATCTTATGACCATCGGCCTTTGGGAAGGACCGCTCGTATTTTCCGAGAGACACTAAACGCTCTGGTTAAATCCAATGATGGTGAGTGCAAAAACAATGCCAGCACTTATCCAGTAAGGCAGGGGGCTGAATTGCGGCGCGATCGCTGTTCTCCTCAGCAGCCGTTCCCGATAGCCTGCAACCATCGGCCACAAGGCCAGTACGAGAGCGATCGCCAACCATACTGGCGCTATTGCCTTTAATCCCCAGGCCCAATTTTCTGCCAGGTTAAACTCGCCAAGCGAAATTGCAAATCCGCTTAAGACTACTAGCCGCAGCAGATACGTCAGCGGATAGATCAGCAACAGTAGGGCCAAAGCTACCTCTGTTTGCTGGTGCGCCAGAAACCATCGCCGCAATGAGTCGGGTGGATGAGAGAAGCGAGAGAGTAGCCACCGCCGCCAGTGAACCGGAGGTGATAGCTGAGAAATGGCTTTGAGAGTATTGGGGCGCGATCGCTGCGCCGCCGCCTGGTCAGCATTGAATTCAGCGCACCACAGCCCAGCCAGCGGCATCATAAATAGGCTTAGCGTCCACCGCAGCAGCCCCAGCGTGGTCATAAACGCCCCGAATAAAAGAAATAATGCCTGGCCAAAGACATGAGGAATAAGGCTGGGCAGCATCGATAGCCAGCTGATGCCTGCTTGAGAGAGAAGAGTTAAATCTTGCCAAAAGTTGACAAAAAGGCTGATGGTGGCGATCGCATAAGGAACCACAAAAAGCCACAAATAGAGTGAAACCCATCTTTCTACCACGGCCCTAAACGGACTGCCTGCACCGACTACAAAAGCATCTCCCTGGCGGTGGTGAGCCAGTTCGTGAACTAGCATGGCTTCGGCCATCGGCTGATCGGCTCGCCATAGCTTGACCAGTGGAGCAAAGATGGCAATGCCCGTCTGGCGAAAGCTGAGGGGATAGACAAAGGCATATTGACCAGCGCGCACCAGATTGACTTTTACCTGTAGCGTCGGGTCGTGTTGCTGTAAAAAGCTGATGATGTCAGCGATCGCTCCCCCTGTGGCAGAAGCTGGTTTTAGCTCATATTTTTTCTCCAAAAAGTTTGCTCTCGCCTGCGGAAAAGCGAGTGCTACTACGCCGCCGAACAACGCTAGTAGTGGAATAATCTCTAGAAAAGCATTGATGCCCAGCACCCACTGGCCGAAGCCTGCTGCACCGGTAGAGGCACCGCTATAGGTCACAGTTTCCCAAGACTGCTTTAGCAGGGCAAAAGAGCTTGGCAGGGCTAGAAAATACGTACCTAACCACAGCCATAGCCAGGGCGGGAGAAGGGCACTACTCTTTGTAGAAGTTGCCATTATTCAGCTCCGTATAAACAGTTCACAAATTCAACACCGCTCTGAGGTTCTTCTAGTAGCGCATAAACTACACGCAGGGTAATCACATCAGCTTGATCATCTGGCAAACCGGCTTCTCTTAGCTCGCGGCTGAGAATATCAATTGTCTGCCTGAGGGCGGGGTAAGACTGAGCGCCGGGCAAGGCTATTGGCTGGGCTTTGGGTTGGGTGGCTTTTCGCAGTGTGATCGCATCTTTAACCACAGAAATCGCATTATTCAAATCATCTGAAGTCAGCAATGACAGCAGCCACTTGCCCGCAGCAGTAATCCCCTTAAATACCCAGGGCAGCACCAATAGTGCTTCACCTACGCCAAAAGCACCCGCCACGCTGCCATCAGCCGTTTCGTAAAGCGCTTGCCGGGTTTTACCGCCCTGAATATAGGCATGTGCAAGATCGGGCGCTAGATCAATCTCATCTGGCACGGCGGCTTCTGCTAGTCTGAGCGCCCACTGGTCAACAACGGTCATCACGTTAGCTCCTTAGGCTAAACGGCAAAGTCAAATGAGGAATCCAAGATTTGAGATAGTGGCAACTGGAATGTCTCTACTGTCTGTGGGCGCTCGGCCTGCAAGGTCACTGCCTGATGTGAAAGTTCTTTAGAGGCCGTCTCTAAAACGGTCATTCCGGTATCTATAGCAATCTCCGAAAAATTATTGACAGCTGTAGAGAAAGATACTGGAGAAAACCAATCGGATTGGCCGCTAGCAGGTTTATACATGGGCTGATTCGCTATTGATGTCTCTACTACGACGCTCTCGGTTAGTTGCTGCGTATAAGCCGACGCTGACTCAGCCAGCGGTTCTGTGGCTGCACTTGTCATCGCCATGCTAAACGGATTGCTTGTTCGAGCGATCGCCATTGCCCGCCGCACAGCCGCATCCGCATTAACAAAGCCAAAGCCGGTCTCATAGTCATAGCCTTGAACTCCTAAATCATAGGCTGTCTCTTGCATAATTTGATGTACCTGTACAGCTGAGAATCGAGGGTCAATACTCCATATTAATGAAGCGACCCCAGCCACATTGGGGGCTGCCGAGGAGGTGCCGCCAGAGGTATCCGTCCAACTGAACTGAGTGCCGGACGCTGAAGGAGACGCAGTTGCTGCAATCACCTCCGAAGGCCCCATCAGCGAGATACCAGAACCATAGTTAGAATAGTTGATGCGATCGCCCAATCGACTATTGTTGCCCCAGGAAGCGCCAACACCCACCACATTGTCGAAGTAATATCCCAGTGCTGCTGGCTGGCTGAGGCTGTCTCTGCCTTCATTGCCATTTGCAATTACAAACAAAGCATTCTCTTGATTGTTCGCAACTAAATTAGCAAACGCTTGATCCAGGTGAGGGCCACCTAAACTCATGTTCACCACCAGCTTTTGTCCTCGCTGGTTGGCATAGTCAATCATCTCCTGTGCTGCCTCTGCTTTACTCAAATCACCCGCATTACCATCAAGCACATCAATGTGGAAAACATTAGAATTCCAGTTGATTCCACTCATTCCAACGCCATTGTTGGAAGCTGCGCTAATGATGCTTTGTATGCTCGTGCCATGAGAATCTGGTTGGGGGCCATCAGATCCGTTACCTACCTCGCGGAAGAACTCATCAATGACGTTATCTGGAAGATATAGTGTCTTATCTATATCAGGATGAAAGCCGCCCACTGCGCCGTTATACCCTAGCCCAGAGTCTTGGACACCTACCAACACCTCAGCGCTACCCTGCGTAAATCGCCAGGCATTCTGCACGCCCATCATATGCAAACTCCACTGATCTTCAAAATAGGGGTCGTTTGGATCTACAGAAAGATCAATACTCCCATCTGCGAACTGAACTGAATCTAGTCCTTCAAATAGTACCTGACTGCCATTCGTCAGTACCAAAGAGTCAAAAACGCGCGCTCCGTTACCAGTGTCGAACAAAACACCCTCGGACTCCGCAGGAGACCAGCTTGCAATTGAGTTAGAGAAAAGGTTAGACAAGTCGAGATAGTCATATTCACCATAGCCATACTCAACGTTGCCATTGCCAGAGATCACGGTCAGCGCCTCATTGAGATTCACTGTAAAGCGATCTGCTTTGAGCGATCCTTGCTGGTACCACGACCCTGTCGCAGACTGCGGCGATAGAATATCATCACTGCTGAAGAAGGCGGAAGCACTGCCTGTCAGAAAATCGGAAGTTTCAGTATCGTATGCAACAGGCGATGAAACAGAAGAACTGGCACTGGGCTGGGCTGCTATATCAAATGGGAAGAGATCTCCCGTTAGCAGATGCTGATAGCTATCGGTAGTTTGCCATTCAGATAGCCACGCCTCATCAATGGAGGCACTATGCAAAGCAGAAGGCGTGAGCGGGCGAGGATCGATGGCTAATCCGCTAGCATACCCTTCCAGGAGAGAAACATCGGAATTCGACAGCGCTGAATCAGTATTAGACTCTGAATATAGTTGGTCTAGCACTTTGAAATGTCCTCATATTTGAACCATAGCGATACAATACGCAGCTTCAAATGAAGAATCACGAGTGCTTTGCGTCAGCACAGTAGCGTAAAGTGGAGAGAGCGATCGCAGAAAACTGAAAGACAACAGAGAATTTAGCAGCGGTGACAAAAGACTGCCAACCATCAAAAAATAATTAGCAGCACAAAAACCCCCTTATACCTCTAAGCAAGCATTTGAGCTCATCGCTGGCTACACAGCCACAGGCAAGCGATTGCTCTGCACCTGGCCGTAGTCAAGTCTGAGGTCTGAAGTCTGAGCATTTGGTCAGCTAGATGAAAATAGCGGTCGTCATGCGTGATCACCAAAACTGTTTTGCCACGCTCTTTAAGCCGAACTAAAAGCTGAGTGTAAAACAGCTCTCGGAAGGCTGGATCTTGGTCGGCAGCCCATTCGTCAAACAGATATATTGGCCGATCTTCTAGATAAGCTGTGAGCAATGCCAGCCGCTTACGCTGCCCCTGAGACAGCCGAGTCGTAGAAAGAACCTGGTTCCAAGCAAGTTTGTTTGACGTAAAATAGAGGTATTGCAAGTGAGTGGAGGCCAAGGACATGGCCAAGCGGAAGCAACGAGGCATTGCCGGAGACAAGACCATCTGCCTGCCGATAGCGGGTGATATCGACT
>JBBSOB010000148.1:0-11221 GCA_038260205.1 Phormidesmidales cyanobacterium | reverse complement strand
GATTTTTTGAACAATAAAATAGCCATTCATCGACAAACCACTGAGAACTGTTCGACGGACTACGGCCAGGTGCTTTACCGACAAGATGGCCTGATCGAGCAGGTGTACACCAGTAATACGGAACCGCTGCACGCTGAGCTAGAGCACTTTGTCCATTGCGTACGCGGTGGCGATCAGCCTTCTGTGGGCGGCGAGCAGGCGCTGAAGGCACTGCGGTTAGCTAGTGTGATTGAGCAAATGGCGTTAGATGGGCAGGCTTGGAAGTCTCAAGATGAGCTGCGCTTAGCCTTAGGGCCAATGACGATGGCGGCGGCGTTGGGATAACCTCCTTCTGAGGCTACCTCAACCAACTGAAAGGGCAACTAAAAGGGCAACGCGCCAATTGCCTCCGCGATCGCCTCTCCCACCAGCTCATTTCCCTGCGGACTTAGGTGAATATGATCTCGATAAAGCTCGTCAGCATTGGGGAGATGTGCCTGATAGGTTGCTAGCAAATCCAGGTAATGCACGTCGGCCTCTGTGGCCCAGTCTTTTAGGCGCTGACGGGCCACCCATTCGTAGTCTCTAGGGCCTGAAATTTCGCGCTTCAGCGGTGACAAAACCAAAATAAACTGACTGCCATTCGCGATCGCCTGTTGATGAATTCCGTCGATCGCCACGAGATTTTTACCCACGCGATCGCCCCCTTCATTTTGAATGGCTTTGAGTTCTGGAATCGGCTGATTCTTTTTGAGGTAGCGGCTAAGCACTTCAGAAATCGCAGAAAATGGCTTTTGGGCTGGATAATTGCGATCGCGCCCCACCGGCAAGGGCGTCGGCTGAGTCCCAAACAAATCGTCTGTATTTAGCAGCAGCACCAAAACCGTCGAGTCAAACAGGCCATAGCGGTCTAAATAGGCCAGCTGATTGCGCGGCCCCCAGGAGTTTGCCGAGGCGTTGAGCGCTTCTACCGTTTGGTAAGGTGCAAGCAGATGAGGTTGCAGATAATGCGCAATTCTATAAGAGAGCACATCTTTTTGATCAGTCCACCAATTGCCGTTAGCGAGCGAATCTCCTAGCAGTAGAAGGCGTAGGGTGGTGGGGCCGGGTTTAGGCGCGATCGCCTCTGCCCGCATAGAATACTCATTAATCTCAATGCGATTGCCAAAACGCTTTACCCTTTGATTGGGCGCAAGCAAGTAGCCAATGCGGTCATCACCTATGTAAAGTGGTGGATTGCCCAGGCCGAAACCGATGCTGAGCGTTAGCTCAACGACGACTAAGACTCCTAGGAGAACACCTATCAGGATAAGAATTTTCATCAATTAAATTTAGAGATTGAATCCGCTGGCAAATTTATTAATAGCAAATTTACCAAAAGCAAACTTACCAAAAGCAAATTCACCAAAAGCAAACTCATCAATAATAGAGTGAGCATATAGAGTGACCGCGATAACAGAAATGCGATCGCCCGATAAAACGCCCGACAAAGCACCCGAAAAAAAGTTAGCAAGCGCAGATAGTAAACGCAGTTAGCAAACCCTATGGCAAATATTCTATATCCGCTGCACGTAGCCTTACAGGTAAGCGACTTAGAAAAAGCAGAAGACTTTTATTCCCGAATAGTGGGGCTTAAAAAAGTGGATCGGCAGCTCGCGTTTCCAGGCACCTGGTATCAAATTGGCGACTTCCAGCTACACTTAATCGTGAGCGATTGGGCCACCCACCCAGTTCGAGAAGCCAAATGGGGACGGCATCCTCACGTCACATTTGCCATTGACAACCTAGACCAGGTAAAGCTCGATCTCACCGAACAGCAAGTGCCTTTTCAAATGAGTTCTTCAGGGCGAGCCGCCCTCTTCATCAAAGATCCTGACGGCAACACCATAGAGCTACTCCAGATATAAGCACTACTTTAGATATCAGCGCTACTCCAGATCAAAAACTAGTCGGAAGTTAGCCATAGATTAGCTATCAAGCTTGATTAATTTCGAGAGATTTGAGGCCCCGTCCCATACGGTCAGCAGACATCATTACCGAGGTTATTTTTGATGTATGGCTGGGCTTACTGAGAAACAAGCAGCAGACTGTAAATCCAAAGTTACGATCCTAAAAGCACAAAATTATCGTTTAATCGCTGTCTGATCCTTTGCCTGTCTATCACTTTTCTATCTCAAAAGGCGAATTCTATGAGTGCTATTAGTCCGCTAACTGTAGCTAGTCATGCTCTGTCTAAAAAGCCTCGAATGCTGGTCGTCGATGACGAACCCGACAATTTGGATCTGTTGTATCGCACCTTTCGCCGCAGCTTTAATGTGCTTCGAGCCGAGAGCGGGACAGCGGCGCTAAAAGTGCTTGCCGCAGAAGGTGAAGTCGCGGTCATCATCTCCGATCAGCGAATGCCTGAGATGAAAGGAACCGAATTTTTGAGCAAAACTGTACCCGAGTTTCCAGACACGGTACGCATCATTTTAACGGGCTTTACCGATGTAGAAGATTTGGTAGATGCCATTAATGCCGGTCAGGTGTATCGCTACATTACGAAGCCCTGGGATCCTGAAGAGCTGAAAAATGTCGTTGATCGAGCCTCCGAAACTTACGATTTGATTAAGCAGCAAAATGAGGCGTTGCACTTAGCCGAAAGGCAAACGAAGCTCATGGTAACGGTTGGCCAAATAGCTGCTCGGCCTATGTCGCGAGCAGCCGTGCTAACGTTCTTGGCAGATGAGTTTGGTCAGATTTTGGGTGCAGATGGCTGCGGCTTGATGATGATGGACGGCTCTATAGGTTGCTATGGGAGTGTGGATGCAGGTGCGATCGCCAATAACGGACTCATGAAAGAAGCGATCGCCACTCAAGCCGCGCAGTCTGCTGTGGCCATTCAATCTACATCAGAGGTTGCTGCTACCGACTCCCTCTACACCAACGGCACCGAATGCCACGTAGTCACCCCTATTGTCTACCAGGGCGAAACGCTAGCCGCGCTCTCTCTACAGTGGAACCGGGCCTATGCAACCGTAGGCGATGTTGTCAGCCTAGTGGATTTAATTAGTCCCCAAATCGCACTCTGTCTTAAAGCCACCGCGCAATAAGCTGTGTCATGATAGTTGGGTCGTTCGCTAAGCCTTACCACAAGGCCCGTATCCCCAGATGGCTGACCAACCCTTGGCCTCGCCAGTTCAGCCAGAATCCGATAAAATCCGTCAGCTCTTTGATCGGATTGCCCCTCAGTACGATCAGCTCAATCAGGATTTGAGCCTGGGTTTACATCGGGTATGGAAGCAAATGGCCGTGCGCTGGAGCGGCGCTGAAGACGGCTCTCGCTGCCTGGACTTATGCTGTGGCAGTGGCGATCTGGCGCTGCTGCTGGCCTGTCAGGTGGGCGAAACTGGGCAGGTGGTTGGCGCAGACTTTGCGGTAGAGCAATTGGCGATCGCGGCCCAAAGAAGCCCCTACCTCCAAAACAGACTGAGCTGGGTAGAAGCAGACGCCCTAGATCTCCCCTTCCATGACGACGAATTTGATGCCGCCACCATGGCTTACGGACTGCGCAACCTCACCGACATCCCCCAGGGACTCAGCGAACTTCACAGAGTTCTCAAACCGGGTGCAAAAGCGGCCATTCTAGATTTTCATGCCCCCACCAATCCACTGGTGCGACAGTTCCAGCAGTGGTATTTGGCCAATATCGTGGTGCCCACAGCCGATCGGTTTGGCCTGAGCGAGGAGTATGCTTACATTAGCCCGAGTGTAGACAGATTCCCCTTGGGATCTCGGCAAGTAGCGCTGGCAAAAGCCGCCGGGTTTTCCCAGGTAACTCACTACCCCATCGCGGGCGGAATGATGGGCGTATTAGTGGCGACTAAGGGCCAGATTAAGAGCTAGGGCAACGGCTTATGAATGCGTCGAATCTGTGGATAGTTTTATTGCCACCGATACTTGGGGGAGCGATTGGCTATTTCACCAATGACATCGCGATTAAAATGCTGTTTCGGCCCTATAAGCCGAGATATTTTTTGGGCAGACGCATTCCGTTTACGCCAGGACTCATTCCCAGCAATCAGCAGCGGCTAGCGACTAAGGTTTCGGATGTGATGATGCGATCGCTCCTCACCCCCGAAGAAATGCAGCGCCTAGCCCGCCGTCTGCTAGAAACCGAACGCATCGAAAAAGCCATCCTCTGGCTCCTACAGCTTGCCCTAGAGCAAATGCAAGGCAGCGGCCAAACCCGCACCGCCCAAATCCTCGGCAACATCCTCAAAGACATCATCGGCCAGTCCTTACCTCGACTGCTGCGCGTCTGGTCTCGGCGAGACGACTTCTTAGAAGCCCAGCTCAACCAAATTTTCGATCAGGTCTTGCTCGACTTTCAGCTCACCGACGACCAAGCCGGACAAATTTCAGACTGGGTGGTCAACGGCGTTCTTCCCCCCAATAAAGTGCGGCAGCTGCTCGTAGATTTTCTCACCGACTACAACATTCAGGTCATCGACGAAACGCTGCGAGCCAAAACCAGCGGCACCTATTGGGTCGTCGCCAACATTTTTGGCGTCCGCAATGCCCTGACTCGGCTGCGGACAGTATGCGCCGAAGAACCCGCTAAAAGCAATAATCGTATCGCCGAGCTGACGGCAGCTTTAGGCATAAAAGTACGGATGCAAAGATGGCTGCAGCAATTCTCTTTGCAAGAGCTGCCTGTCTCCACCGTACGGCAGCTTAGAGGCACGCTGCGGCAAACCATCAAAACTTATCTAAGAGACAATGGCGGCACTTTATTAGAGAAGCTCAGTGAGTCCTTGGACTGGGAAAAGCTAGCCAGTCAGCTACTGGTACGACTGCAATCTTCGCCAGTGATGACAGAATCTCTAGAGCTAGTTAGTAAAGAACTTGCCTTAATTTTAGAGCGATATCTAGAACGCGATATGGAGAACATCATCGTGCAGGTCATTCCTATTCTCAACATCGATCAGGTGATTATCGACCGGGTGAATGCGACATCGCCTAAGGAGCTAGAGGGTGCGATTCAGACGATTGTGAGAAGTGAATTGCAGGCGATCGTAAATCTAGGCGGAATTCTAGGATTTGCAATTGGCGCAATGCAAGCTGGATTTCTATTTTTACAACGGTAGGATTAATAAATTCTGCATATGGGCAATTATATGAGCTTCAACCCAAAATAGTGTATGCAAAAGATTAAGATGAAGAAGGGGCATTAAAGACACGATTCTCTCAGTTAGCAATAGCACGCGAGCAATAGCCAAGTCATACTTAATCTCCTTGTTTTGTTTATAGTAATTCAGATGACGAATAATCAATAAGACTTCAACTATTATCATTAATTAATTTATGAGTCTCTTAGAAAAGATTGAGGACGTGCGATCAAGAATTAAGTCTGGGCTGTATGGAAACGAGGCTGCTGTATCGCAAGGTATCGTAATTCCTCTACTTCGTACATTGGGATGGCCTACCGACGACACACAAACGGTATGGCCTGAGTACTCACTAGAAGGCAGACGTGTTGATTACGCTTTATGCCATCCATCTAGAAAACCTATAGCTTTTATTGAAGTAAAGCAGATAGGGCAAAGTGCTGGAGCCGAAAAGCAGCTATTTGAGTATGCTTTTCACATTGGCGTGCCGTTAGCAATACTTACTGACGGTCAAGAATGGAATTTCTTTTTGCCAGCCGAACAAGGCAACTATACAGAGCGTCGCGTTTACAAACTTGATATAGTTGAGCGCGAGATGTCTGAAAGCGTCGCACGGCTCGAAAAATACTTGAGCCACAAACGAGTTGTATCTGGAGAAGCTATTTCCGCAGCGAGAGAAGACTACAAAAACGTATCGCAAAGCAGACAAATGCTGAGTACGCTACCGGAAGCATGGTCAAAGCTCATCGATGAAGAAGATGAACAGCTTCTTGAATTGCTTGCAGACAAGGTTGAGAGTCTTTGTGGATTCAAGCCTGATGTTGATATTGTTGCCCAGTATTTGCGGAACAGTACTGGCGTTGAGAATATAAATCGAATTGAGAAAATATTAGAACCATCTAGACCAACACGGCCAAACACTTCCAAGATTATCAATAAGGCACAGCGTTCTTCCCAATTGGTTCAGCGTGGCAGTATTGGCTATTGGTTCAAAGGACGCTTTGTGCCTTGCGGAAGCGGGCGCGATGTTCTTATTAGCGTTCTTGAAGAACTAGCTGAATATGACCCGAGTTTCCTAGAACGATTTGCAGCTAGACCGAAACATGGAAGAACAAGGAGATATATTGCTGCATCACCCAACGAGCTATATCCTGATCGTCCAGATTTGGCTAGTGAGCATCACTTAAAATTGAAATCCGGCTGGTATGTTGGGACCAATGTAGGTCACGTCCAGATCGAAAAAATTATAAGGATGGCCTGTGAAGTTTCGGGAACTAGCTTTGGTGAAGAACTCACTATCAGTATGGGAAAATAGGTTTCGTGACGTTCTTCTTGCCAATCTCCTAAGTATTAGCTAACATTTTTGGTTTCTCAGCCAGATCGCCACTAGCCTCACAATCAGATAGATATTCGTCAATCAACTCGCAAAAATCCTGCTTGGCTCCAGCAGGCGTTTCGCCTCTAAAAGTCAAAGTGTCTCGTTCAATATTAATTACGCGACCGTGTATTAAGCTAACTTCCATATCTACAGAAACCTCATCAACGTAGCCTTTATACTCAATTCGATTGTCCATAAAGCTACCCTTTCTGGAAGGATGTTGGCATCTCTAAGAAACTTATTGAGATCTACAACTGCGCCTTTATCCACATTGAGAACCATTCTTGTGAGGTGCATGAAAATAGCCTCTTTCGCCGTTAAGAAAAAACTTGACTCTAGAACTAGAACCTTGGACGACTTCACCGCCAGCATCTTCTATCAAGCTTAATACGCTTTTCTATTTGATATCGTGCCTGGGTGGGTGTTCCCAAATGTTTTCAAGGGTTTTGCGCTGCCCGCTGTTCAAGCTCATGTCAGCTTTTCCTGCGAATGCTATGGCTATGTTATAGCGCGGCAGCTTTTATCCTTGAATCCGTTCATTTAGCCGAAACGACCTGAAACATAGTCGCGGGTGTATTCCTCTTTCGGGTTGCTGAAAATGTTTTGAGTCTTGTCGTACTCCACTAGATAGCCCATTTTGCCGCCTTTGTCGGTTGCAACGGCATTAAAAAACGCCGTCCGGTCGGAAACGCGAGAGGCTTGCTGCATGTTGTGCGTCACGATGATGATGGTGTAGCGATCTTTTAGCTCGTGCATTAGCTCTTCTACTTTGAGCGTAGAGATGGGGTCTAGGGCAGAGCAGGGTTCGTCCATCAAGATGACTTCGGGTTCGATAGCGATCGCTCTTGCAATACAAAGCCGCTGCTGCTGTCCGCCCGAGAGGCCCAAACCACTCTCTTTGAGCTTGTCCTTCACCTCATCCCACAGCGCCGCACCGTGTAAAGACTTCTCAACTAGCTCATCGTAGTTGCCCTGATAGCCGTTGATTTTCGCCCCAAACGCGATGTTGTCGTAAATCGACTTAGGAAACGGGTTGGGCTTTTGAAACACCATGCCCACTCGACGACGCAGCTCAACTGGGTCTACCTTTTTACCCATAATGCTTTCGCCATTGAAGGTAATGTTGCCCTCGACTCTGGCACTTGGAATTAGGTCATTCATCCGGTTGAAGCAGCGCAAAATGGTACTTTTGCCACAGCCCGATGGCCCAATAAAGGCAACAACCTGATGCTTGGGAATATCTAGATAAACGTCTTTGACCGCTAGATTTTTGCCGTAGTAAACCGAAATTTTTTCAGCTTGGAAAGCATTCTTGGTCATAACCGCGCTAGAAGTGGTGCTAGGAACAAAAACCATGATGAGAAACCGTAGGAGGGATAAGGTGTTGACTGTGCGAGCTGAGTGTGAGAATTAAAACAGGTGCAAACTAAAACGAGAGGAAAAAGCTTTAACCGTCCTTTTGGAAGCGGTTGCGGAGATAGATAGCGATCGCATTCATAAACAGCAACATGCTCATCAGCACGATGATGCCCGAAGCCGCAATATGGTGAAACTCTTCCTGCGGGCGACCCACCCAGTTATAAATTTGAATTGGCATGGCCGTAAACTGGCTTTGTAACCCCTCCGGCGCAAAAGAAATATACACCGCCGCCCCAACTGCAATCAGCGGAGCCGTCTCCCCAATTGCTCTAGAAAGCGCCAAAATAACGCCCGTTAAAATCCCTGGCATCGCCTGCGGTAATACGTGGCTCCAAATTACCTGCCAGCGAGTTGCGCCCAACGCATAGCCCGCAAGTCGTAGACTGTTTGGCACCGCCCGCAGCGCTTCGCGAGTCGCCACAATAATTATCGGCAAAATCAATAGCGATAGCGTCAAACTCCCTGAAAGAACACTGCGTCCGCCCGTAATTGGTTCGAACAAGCGAACAAAAACCGCTAATCCTAGCAAACCATAAATAATCGAAGGAACACCCGCCAAGTTGCCGATATTAATTTCGACCAGGCGAGTAAACCAATTATCGCTGGAAAACTCCTCTAAATAAATAGCCGCACCCACGCCCACCGGAAACGTAAAAGCCGCCACCAACACCATCAGCCAGGCTGTACCCAACAAAGCCGCCACCACGCCTGCTTTTTCTGCTTTGCGAGAAGGGTAGCTAGTCACAAAGTTCCAGTTGAGCGTACCAAGTCCGTCAATTAAAAGAGTAAGTAGCAGCCACACCAAAATCAGTACAGCAATGCCGGTTGCCGCCCAAGCCGCGATCTCAAACGCGCGATCTAGCGTATAGCGAGTGGAGAGATTGCTCTTAAATTCGCTTTTTTGAACATCATTCGGGGTGGGCCTAGAAGAAATCCTTGGATCCATCACAAAACCTTTGTCGTCCAATCAGTTTGCATTTGTCTTAAAAATCTTTGTGCTAGTTCTTTGCACTGGTTCTTAGCGCTAGTCCTTTGCGCTAGTCCTTTGCACTGGCTCTTTGCGCTAGTTCTTTTCACGGGCCATTTACACTAGTCGTACTTTTCGCGGAAACGGCGGACAAACCAAAAGCTAAAGACATTGAGCGCCAGCGTGAGCAAGAAGAGCGTCATGCCCACGGCAAAAATAGTTTTGTAGGCAATAGAGCCATGAGGCGCGTCGCCCGCAGTTATCTGCACAATGTAGGCAGTCATTGTCATCACTGGCACAAAAGGATTAAACCCTAGCGTAGGGTTTGCGCCCGCTGCTAGCGTCACAATCATAGTCTCACCAATTGCCCGAGAAACTGCCAAAATTAGCGAAGACACAATTCCTGAAAGGGCCGCAGGCAAAATCACCGAAGTGACCGTTTCGCGCTTGGTCGCCCCTAGCGCATACGCCCCATCCTTAAGGCTGCGCGGCACCGAATAAAGCGCATCTTCACTCAGCGAAGCCACCATCGGCGTAATCATCACACCCAGTACTAGCCCGGCGCTTAGCGCGTTAAAGCCTTGCAGTCCAGGCAAAAAAGTTTGCAAAAAAGGCGTTACGGTCAGCAGGGCAAAGTAACCGTAGACCACAGTCGGAACGCCCGCCAAAATCTCTAGCGTTGGCTTTAAGATCCGGCGGACTCTGGGCGTAGCGTACTCGCTCAGACAAATAGCCGAAAGCAAACCTAAAGGTAGCGCTACTAAAACCGAAATTACCGAAATCATGACCGTGGCGCTAACCAATACAAAGATGCCGAATTGCTTACTGGCAAAGAGGGGCGTCCACTTGGTGTCGGTGAGAAACTGGGAGAGTGGAACTTCTTGGAGGAAGGCGATCGCCTCAAAAACCAGCGTCAGCAAAATCCCCAACGTCGTAATGATAGAAATCCCAGCAAATGCCCCACAGATAATTTTGATAATAAGCTGAACCAGCTTGGCCCGCCCCCGCTGCGGTCGCCAGTTGCCCGTTGTGCTATCAAAAGGAGCCTCAGCAGTCATTTCAAACGCCTCTAAAAAAATAATTAATGCTTAAGTAAACGCCTTCTTGGAGGGGGCGGGATTAGCTTATGCCTCATCCCGCTGATCTAACTCATTCCGCCGGTCTAAGATAAGGCCTTAATCAACCTCACTAAACCTCACTAAACCTCAACAAACGAGGTTTTTACAGACCTTCAACTTTCGATCTAGACTCCGCTAGGTCAGCATCGGGCAGCGTGATGTAACCCGCTTCTTTCACCAACGCACCGTTTTCCGCAGCGAGCTGATAGTCCACAAACGCTTTAACTTGAGGCTTAGTATCGTAAGACTCCTTTTTGACGTAGATAAACAAAGGCCGCGACATGGGATTGTAGGAACCGTCGGCAATCGACTCGGCAGAAGGCGCAACGCAAGTCCCCGCTTCATTCTTAATTTCTAGGGCCTTGAGCTTACCTTCGTTTTCTTCGTAGTAGGCAAAGCCAAAATAACCCAAGCTGCCCGCAGAAGATTCTACGCCCGTCACGATGACGTTATCATCTTCGTTCGCGGTGTAATCGCCTCGGCTTGCGCCTTCTTTGCCGTTAACTTCTTCTGTAAAGTAGTCGAACGTACCCGAGTCCGTACCCGGCCCATATAGTTCTAACGCCTGATCAGGAAACGAAGGATCGACCTGCTTCCAGTTTGTAACCTTACTTTCCGATTCGGGAGACCACATGGTTTTGAGCTGCTCGACAGTCAGGCAGCTAGCCCAGTCATTGTCGTTGTTGGTCACCAGCGTAATGCCATCGTAAGCAATCGGCACTTCGGCATACTTGATACCCGCTGCTTCGCAAGCCGCCTTCTCTTCGTCCTTAATCGGCCGAGACGCGTTAGAGATATCCGTTTCGCCCGCACAGAACTTTTTGAAGCCCCCGCCAGAACCGGAAACGCCAACCGTTACGCGAACATCTCGATTTTCACTCTGAAATTCTTCGGCCATTGCTTCAGCAATTGGGTATACGGTGCTAGAGCCGTCAATTTGAATATTGCCCGAGACGCTTTCGCCATTTGTTGCAGCCGGATCATTGTTCGCCGTATCGCTACCGCCACAAGCACTCAGGCCAGCAGCTAGCGCTAAAATAGAAAGAGAACACGCCAGACGAGCCGTCCGACTACCGAATCTGCCATTCAGTTGCATAAAACCTATCACTCCTAAATACCCGTTGAAATTTTAGTTAACGCTTTAGACATCTATGAGCTTTTTGCACCTGCTAAGGCAGCAAAGAAATATCTTAGGCACACTGGCCTTCTG
>JBBSOB010000147.1:0-11223 GCA_038260205.1 Phormidesmidales cyanobacterium | reverse complement strand
TACGAAGCCTACCGCCGCGCCAGCAGCTACGCTGATACCTACACCAGCCCCCCCCCAGCTAGCAGCTACGCAGGCGGCAACGCCACCTATGGTTCCTCGGCGGGTCGATACCCTAGCAGCCGCTGGCCAAAAGAAAGTGCCAGCCCAAGCAACAATTCTAGTAGCAGCAGCAGTAGCAGCAGTAGTCACAACGGAGCGAGCAACCGCACCGCAGCGCAAGCAAAAACATCGGCCGAGACTGGTCAGTCTTCAACTAGCAGCGCCTCTAGCAAAAGCACCGCTGCCTCTACTCGTCAGCCCAGCAGCCAACCACACTCAAACACACCCGCTAGAGCCAAGCGAGATCCAGATTTAAGCGGCGCAGATCTAAGAGGCGCAAACCTCAAAGAAAAAGACTTCTCTGGGCGCAACCTCAGCAATGCCAACTTGGCGGGCGCAGATCTTAGCGATACTTTCATGCACAAAGTCAACCTCAACCGGGCCAATCTCCGCAAGGCCAGACTGTTTCGCGCCAACCTGCTACAGGCCGATTTGAGCCATGCCGACCTGAGCGGTGCCGACCTGATTGGCGCAGACCTGAGCGGCGCGGATTTGAGTGGCGCAGATCTCAGCGGCGCAAAAGTAGGCTACGGCGACAAAATTATGGTGAAACTGCTGGGCGCAAGGCTCACTGGCACAATTATGCCAAATGGTCGCATTCACGAGTAGTTTGGGGTAGCAAGCTGCGCCGATCAAGAGTAGCAACGCTAAAAATTAATCAGGCAAAGTAGGACCAGGCAAAGTAGGGCAATCTTTAAAGTTATTTCTTTGCATACGCGCGGCTCTATTCTTTTCGCAATCTTTTTTGCAATCGTTAAGATAGTCAAGCAATCGAATATAGCCCTTGTATAAATGCAACAAAAGCCCGATCCGCTCAAGCCTAATAGCGATCAAAATCAGGTATCAACGGAAAACAGTTTTGCAGCGCCTAAAGCCTCGTCACTTCCTAGCTGTGGCGAACTAGAGCGAAGTATTGGTCAGGCTATTCAAAAAGCATATCGGCAGCACTTAGGACATCTGCCAGCGCAGGTTAGCTGTCATCTATTTGCCAATCGGCTTTCTATTTGGATAGAAGACAGCCTGACGCCTGTAGAAACCATTCTGTTTTTGAGCGATGCTGCTTCAGTACCCTCCTCACCGGCTGTCAGCCCGTTGGAGGCACAGTCTAGCAGCAGCTCACCAGATTCAGAGTACGCTCAGGCCGTGCGTTTTGCCATCGACCAGGCGCTAGAACAGCGACTGAGTAAAGTTATAGAAAGATATTTAGACGTTAGCGTTCTGACTTTAATTGCGGGTACTTGCTACGAGCAAAAATGTACCAGCCTAACGGCATTGCTTTCTGATACGCCCACGGTGCGCAACCCAGAGAGAATTCCCAAAACGACAGCTAGTCGTCATGCCCATCGAAAGGCACCGGACAAAGAATGAGCTAATGCTTCTTTTCAAACTTGGTCGCGTTACTTGATCGCGTTATTCGTTCACATTGTTTGATCGCATTATCTGGTCGTACTATCTTCCGGTCATGGTGCTCTTTTCACAACAACAAGGGTTCGGAAACAGTAGAATAGACAGCTATGCTACCGTTTGACGTGCTTCTATCTGCGATCATTTAATTTTCTATTCGTTGCTTGTCACCTCCAGTGCGTTTGACGCTGGTGCCTACGTTTTGTTTGCTCATGTCTTCTTTTTCCGGTGATTATTACCGACGACTGCGCTTACCTACAAACGCCAGTCGCCAGGACATCAAAGCAGCGTTTCGGCGGCTCTCTCGCCAATATCATCCAGACTCGCATCCCAATTGGCCTACTGCGGCGATCGCCTTTCAGTCACTACGCGAAGCCTACGAGGTACTAATAGATCGCGTACAGCGTCAGCACTACGATCAAATCTGCCGCAGCGCCGGACACAATCAAGCCCTGGTAGAAGCGGCTTTTTTACAGGCTAATCACCAGTTACTCAATCCCCAAACGCCCACAGATTTCTATCTGCGTGGCATCCGCTGTGCGATCGCCCACAACTACAAGGCCGCCCTTCAAGAATACGACTGCGCCCTAGCGCTTAACAGCGAACTCGAAGCCGCCTACCTGCGCCGAGCCGAGGCCCGCTACTCCCTCGGTGACGATCCCGGCGTTCTAGCCGATTGCCAACGAGCGATCGCCCTCGATCCTCACGACTCGCAAACTCACTATTATCTGGGCCTAGCGCGCTTTCGACTGGGCTATGTGCAAAGTGCGATCGCCGCGTTTAGTAATGCGATCGCTCAAGACCCCGAAGATGCGCAAAGCTTTGCCAGAAGGGGCCTAGCCCACGAAGATCTTAACGACAGCCTTGAAGCCGCCCAGGATTTGCGCCGCGCCGCCCAGCTCTACAAACAGCAGGGAGACATCACTAAGCACCGGCGGCTCAAGCAATATCTTCGAAGGTTTAGCACCACCGGGCGATCGCGCCCCGTCAAAACCATTCAGTGGCTAGCGCAAACCGGCTTGAACCTCTGGATGGGGCTGTGGATTGGCCTGAGAAGGGGTCTAGGACTCAGTCAATCGAGCGCCGGTTCAGACTGGCTCACCGCAGAAGCCGCCGCCCAAGACGCCATCACTCGACAGCAGTCAGTCGATCAGCGCTCACTCAACCCTGAAACGAATCATCTTGAAACAAACTGGCCTGAAAATATCCCGCCGCCGCCGCCCAAACCCACCAAAAAGCAGGCCGACAGAAAGCGCCGTTGGCCAAGCTTCTCTCGCGGAAAATCGCGACAGGTCTATTGGGCACCCGGCGTTAGCTCTAGGCCACTAAGCAACGAAACCCCATTCGTCCGCGATCGCCCCTTCAGGCGCTTTTTAGGCGGCATTCATACCCTTTTCCGCCTGCTTACCAATCCGGCAGGTGAGCTAGTCCCGGTTTACCGTCAGCTTTCTTACCATCAGGCCAATCGTATGGGCTATGGGCTAGCCGTACTGGCAAACCTTTGCCTGATGACCGGCCTAATGTCACTGCTTAGTCAAACAAGCTGGCTAGAGGCTTCTAGGCTGTGGGCCGCAGGCGGAACCGCCTATGTGTCGATGATTTTAGCGATCGCCATTGCCCGGCTGCGCCTGCGCGTTCGAGGACTGTGGGCCGCAGATATTTTTACAGTCGGCGCGGCAGTCGTACCGTTAGGCATTTGTACCTGCATGATAGTGGGTATTAAAGCGGCCCTAGTTGCCGTTACCGGAGTTTTGGCGATCGCCCCCGCGCCCCCCGCGCTTTGGTTCACTCATCTGCTCATGCTCTGTGCGCTTTACTGGGCCATCTCGCATTCACTGATCGCGCTCTACAGCGGCCTCTGTCAGCTCCACCCTTTCCCTGCAAAGGTCGCTGCCTGGTTCGTCCCCCTAGTGATTGCCATTGGATTTGCCACTGGCCTAGGCAGTTGGGAATGGTTAGCGGCTCCCGCCAACAGCCTAATTTTCAAATAATCTCTCAGCCTTACGCCAAGCCATATCGTGTAGTCATATCATAGCCATATCGTTAAGATCTGCAAGCAACTCCAACGAGTGCTGATCCTTCTCGAAGCCATCACTCAAAACCATCATTAGGTTAAAAACATTCAAATCTAAACGGCCCCGTTCTTTGGCCCTTGGCCGCCCATTTGTAAAGACACATTGCCAGGGTGAGACTACCCCCTGGCAAGTTGGTTTAAAATGATTTATATATGGGAGTCATTCTATACGTTGAATACGTCAGAGTTATTGGCTTCAATTCACCGTTCAGCTAACCAATCATCGTTGCGTTCTTTAAGAGGAAAAAACAATCGCTAAAAAACCACTAATCAATCAACAGATTCGAACCGCACAGGTTCTCCTGATTGACAATGAGGGTACTAATCGGGGCCTAACAGATACCTCAGAAGCCTTGGCACTGGCTAAGTCTGTCAAGCTCGATCTGGTAGTGGTCTCGCCCGACCAGGAAGTCCCTGTTGCCAAAATTTTGGACTACGGCAAGCACCAGTACCAAAGCCGCAAGCGCCAAAAGCAGAGCGCTCGTACGTCAGTCAAAGAAGTTAGACTGCGCCCTAATGTCGGCGACTCTGACTACAAGGTAAGAATTGACAAGGCGATCGCCTGGCTAGAACGCGGCGATTCGGTCAAGTTTCAAGTTCGGCTGAGAGGCCGAGAACACCAGCACCGCGATAGAGCGACCGATTTGCTCACTCGCGTGGTCGAAGATTTGGCCAAGGTCAGCAAGGTGCAGACGTTTGATCGGCGATCGCTGATGGTACAAGTTGTCCCCAACTGATCTCACTGGAGAGCGCCACCAGAGAACGCTATCAGAAAACGCTAGAAACCAAAAAATAACTTAATTTAGATCGGGCCAGGACGTTGATAAAATTACGTTCTGGCCCTTTTTGTGAGACATCCATGCCTCAGACGGTTCGCCACGTTCAGCCGCCGCTGAAATTTATTCCCGCCGCCTACAATCCGTGGGTCATGAGAATAGTTCACTGGCTGCTCCCCATCTTTCTACGGGTCAGACTTCGTCCCTGGCTACCTGCTGGCATCGACCGCATCGAAGTCACCGGGGCTGATTACTTAGTCGATCTCTATCAACAGTTTGAAGCCCATCAAGCCCGCTTCCTGATGGCCCCGCGCCACGTAGAAGTAGACGATCCCCTTAGCGGCCTATACCTATGCTCTAGAGCCGTCGCCAAAGCCGCCAAAAAAAGAGGCATTCAGCTCAAGCAGCCCGTCCACATTCACTTTATTTACGAACGTGGCATGACCATTTGGGCTGGCAAACTAGTGAGCTGGCTACTGTCTCACATTGGTGGCACTCCCATTCGCAGAGGCCGAAAACCCGACTGGGTGGGCCTTAAAGCTGCCAGAAAACTCATGTTAGAAGGCGATATGCCGCTTGTCGTTGCCCCCGAAGGAGCCACTAATGGACACAGCGAGCGAATTGGCCCGCTAGAACCTGGTGTTGCCCAGCTAGGATTTTGGTGCGCAGAAGATCTGCAAAAAGCAGCCCGCTCTGAAACCGTTTTCATTGTGCCGGTGGGCATCCAATACCGATACGAGCAAAGCAACTGGCCGCGCCTGGCAACGCTACTAACCCGGCTAGAAAAACAAAGTGGGTTAGCGCCCATCAACAGCGAAGACGCTAGATCCACCCCTCCAGATAAGGACTGCTACCTGAGAATTTTACGCCTAGGTGAACATCTCATTGACACTATGGAAGGGTTCTACAAACGCTGCTATCACCAAAAGTTCGAGCCAGTCGCAGCAAAGCCGCCAGAGTCGTCAGAGCCTTTTACCGAGACAGAAGCCCGCACTCAGCGACTGCATACGCTGCTAGATAAAGCCCTAGGCGTATCAGAGCAATTTTTTAACCTGAAAGGAAACGGCACATTTGTAGATCGCGCGCGGCAAATAGAAGAAGCGAGCTGGAACTATATCTATCGAGAAGATTTGCCAGAGCTAGATCAGCTTTCGCCGCTAGAAAAAGGACTCGCTGACTGGGCCGCTCAAGCAGCGAGCCTAAGAGAGCTACATATGAGAGTTGCTGAAAGTTTCGTAGCGGCAGACGCCAGCTATCTTCAGGAGAAACCCTCATTCGAGCGCTGCGCCGAAATGGCCTTGCTCATGTCCGATATGCTAGCTCGTTTGGATGGCGACAAGCTGCCGGGCCGACCTAGACTAGGACTCCGCTGGGTGCAGGTGACCGTACAGCCCCCGCTTGAGGTAAATTCTCGACTGGCCGCATATCAAACCAATAGAAGATCGGGCCGTCAGGCTGTAAGCGATCTCACCGCAGATATTCGCGCAGCGCTAGAAGAGACTATTGAGCGTTAAAGCCATGATCTTAGCGCCGTGATCTGCGATAGCGCCGTCATGCCAAAAAGCAGCATGATAAGGGTATATCTCCAAAATACTACTCCTGTCCCACCAGTATCGTAATCCATAGACCCAGAGCAGCGACCCATGACCTTAAACTTTCAGTTTGTTCTTTTTTGGCTAGCCATGTTGGCGGCTGGTCTTTCACTGGGATATCTTTTTTTGAGATCTGTGTTGGGTCGTCAGGCGGCTCAAAAGAACTTGGCGTATGCGGCGCCCTGGATTGTGCTGGGCGGATTGGCAGCGCTGCTGTTTCCCCTTTTAGGTGCTTATGGCCTGATAGCCCTCCTGGGCATTTATATTTTGGTAGTGGCTATCTGGCTCATTAGCTGGCCCACTCGGCTCAAAGGCGCGGGGGCGCTAAAGCTGAGTGTCGGTAGAACCGCTCAAAATGAGGCCTTACACTGGGTGTCTTTGGTGACGACTGCGGGCGCGATCGCGCTCACCCTTCTCCTTCTAGACCAGCTTACTGGCCCCCTTTCCACTACGATTGGCATTATCTCCGGCCTCGTCCAAATCTTGTTCTTTTGGACAATTCCGCTATTCTTCTTTCTGCTCAGCCGCACCCACTTAGAGATTAGAGAACATGGGCTTGCCTATCTGTTCGCCTGGCAACCTTGGGAACGCATTGTTGCCTTCGGCTGGGACGACGATCAGCCCAGCACTCTCTTGTTCAAACTAGTCCCCCGATCCCCGATCTCGCGCCGATATATAACCATGACCATTCCTGCCATGCAGGTAGAAGCCGTAGACAAGATATTAGAACGCTTTCTAATTGAAGATGAAGACTTAGATGACGAGATAGATAACGAAATGGACAACAACCTAGATTAATAAACCACCCTAAAGTTATTCTGTTCATCAATCGTCAGCGTTGCCAGACACAGATCTAGCCCATTCCAAGCAGCCGGTAAATAATTGCCGCCTATTTCAATATCTAGATCAACCTTGCAGCTATCTCCCAACGAAACCTGACGAGACGCGCCCACCGGCAGCACCTCGCCCAAAACCTCAGATCCCGCAATCTTCAAAGACAGCAAATCGACGGTTCCGTTATTCACCACGCTAAACTGCCGGTCGGCGGCCGTCGCCCCTCTTGGCGCACTCGCATAATCCATCACACAAACCGCCCGATAGCCAGAATGCGGCCCGCAGCCAGCGCCAACCGACGACCAATCAGGATCAAACAGCGCAATTCGATGGCCCCGGTCGGCTACCCCATCATCCACAATCAAATTCACCATAATCTCCTGTGCGATCGCTGGCCCATAGGTAATGTTCTCGCCAATGCTGCTAGCTTCTACCCCCAAGCGAGTCGTTCGCTCAATCGGTGAACTCCCATCCGACCCTGTATGACCTAGCGACCCGCTCTGCTGATCTTTTGCATGCGACTTAGCCGCTTCAGCCAATCCTTCCGACAGCACCAGCGGCCCCACCGCCGTTTGACCGCTCAAAAAGCGAATGGCCTCCTCTACAGCGGGTTTGCCCTCCTCCGTTATGAGCGTACAGTTACGCCCACAACCATCTGGGATATTGCCCTCATCGTCCATACTGTCCAATCGCGCCTTCAAAATAGAAATGTAGCGCTGCGGATTTTGGCGCACCAAATTGTGCTCGACAATCAACGCCTGCTCAACCTTTGCCCAGTCTGTCGAAGCCGCTTGAGCCTGGGCCGGTTCGCCCACGAAAAACAAAGGGCCAAAGAAAGAGCTACCTAATTGCTGCGCGGAATAGCTACAGGCGGTCGTCAAACCAGCAGTTGCAATGGCAAGCCCCCCCCTACGGAGTATCGCCAAAGCAACGTTCCGACGATGGGCATAGCGGCTCTTTGAGTCTATCTGCCGACTTCCTATCTGCCGACTATTTAATTTAGTTCTAATTCGCTGAAGTCCAAACATGCGCATAAAAAAAGCTAACGTCAACCAGATTTTTAACTGAACATAAAAAATAGACATAAATGCACAAAAGCACGCTACCGACAGAGCGCCAAGAGCGATTCTTTCCCTATGACGATTCATTAAATGCCACAGCGCAGCTTACTTTCTGTCTGTTTACACCATTTCTCTAAAAACGGCAGATTTTCTAGGACGAGACTTGTTATAGATACGATCTGGCCTCACATCATGTCTAGACGCAGACACATACTTCAACAACTGCTCTCTGACTGGGCCAAATTACCTCTCAGCTTTCGCTTATGAAAGTATTCATTAACAGCACCCATTAAAAGTATCTGGCTGAATGTCTTCCACATCCAAACACAGCTAAAATTCAACAATTCAACAACTTTTAAAACAGCGCTAACCCTATCAGTATAAAAGGAATTATAAAAGTTTAAATCTGACTGGGTTGATAAAAAATTGTGAGAACAAAACTGCTGACGATGCTTATCCAACTTCCTTGACATTAAAGAAACTGCGCGGATAGACGCAGATAGGTTTGATAAATCGCGGCACTACGCCACCATGCCAGCGGAGAGCAGCTAGCGCCAGGTCGGGTTCTCATGCTTTCACGGCTATTTGACTTCAGTACTCGCCGCAGCGATTATGTGATTAATACTACACTTACAAATCTACGTAGCTTTTTTGGGTGAGTGAGTGAACATTCACCCAAATATAAAGATAGGGTAAGTGAAATGACCCTTCCTATGGATAAATACTGCCCTTCAGTTATGTTTTAGGCAATGCAGTCCTGAAGAAAATACTTAGACTCACATCGAATATAACTACTTAATTAGGGCCAGAATTAGGGCCAGATCAACCAAGTCAACGGATGCAGTCGGTCAATTTGCTGGTCGCATAGGCTGACATGATTCACTCTGAAAAACCTTCGCCTAGACTCCTCCTCAAGATAAAACCAAGTACAAAACTAAATATAAAACCACGTATAAAGCTCAGGATAAAACACTGCTCAGACAGATTGATTTTCGGGCGATCGCCAACCACTTATCTCTAAATTGTCCCCAAAGGACACCCAACCTTTACCGGCAGCTACATTAAAGCGCCGTTTTAGCGTCAGGGCTTATCTACTCCCGTTCCCTATAGCGATGAATAAAGTAAAAGTAATAAACTCGTCCAACCGCATAGCCGCGGCGATTATCACAGCTACGACGCTGTGTATTTTAGCGCTCACCTTATTTCCCTACAATTTTTTCTTTGTCGAAACCATTGCCGATTTCACCTGGGCAGGGCTGCGAGCTAGAGCTGATCGCCCTATTTTGATGCCGCTAGAGTTTTTAGCCAACATCATTATGTTCGTCCCGTTGGGGTTTGGCTGCGCCCTACGACTACGGCAGAAAACGGTTGCAGCCTTGCTGACGGTACTGGGCATTAGCTTGGCGGCAACGCTCACCATCGAGACGCTGCAAATTTTTCTCCCATCTCGAACGCCTAGCCCCACCGACATTGTCTCCAACACCTTGGGCGGTGGATTAGGGTTTGTTCTTTGGCGATACTGGCAGCCACTATTAAAAAGTCAGTGGGTTTGTCAGATTAAGGGGCTACAAGCGATCGCCCACCGCACCCTGATTAAGCCACTTCTGCCCTACTGGCAGCTCATCAAACCTCGGCCTAGAACGCAACGCCCCCTCATAGCGATCGCGCTATGTAGTTACTGCTGCCTATCTTTATGGGGCACCCTCGCCTTGAATAACGCGAATCCCTGGAGCCTGAGCAACTGGGACTCAACTTACCCGCTGTTATTAGGGAATGAACTAGAAGGCGATCGCCCCTGGAGCGGACAAATCAGCAACGTCCAAATCTACGCTCAGCCACTAGATTCAGCCGCTATCCGACAGCTCTTGGCCCAGCCAGAACGTCCCCTCGAACAGGCAACACCCATTGCCTACTATCCGCTGAGCGGAACCGCCCCCTTCGCCGATCAAATGGCTCACTCACCTGCCCTAATTTGGCAAGGTCAGTCGCCTCCAACCACCGCGATCGCCCCAGCCGAGTTCGTTTCGTTTAATCCACAGCACTGGCTAGAAACCAAATCTCCACCCACCGCATTAGTGCAGCAAGTCAAAGCGGCCAAAGCCTTTACTATCAGCTTCACAGCCAAAACGGCAAACAGCCAGCAATCCGGGCCTGCCCGCGTACTGTCACTCTCCAACGGGCCTTATTACCGCAACCTAACTATTGGGCAAATCGGCAAGCATCTTAGCCTGCGGCTGCGCACCCCCATGACCCAAGACAACGGCCTGCGGCCAGAGTTTTTAGTACCAAACGTCTTCTCATCGACAACTCAACCGCATCATCTCATCCTCACCTACAGTGCCAAGCGGCTCGCCCTGTACGTAGACACCTTAGCCAGCGGCCAGAAGCTGAAGTTTTCACCAGAGATGACGCTCTTTTGGAAATTTGCGCCCCCCGTTCTCAGCACAGTTCATCTCAGCTCGGCGACCTCACTGCTTTGTCAATTAATTTATCGCGGCCTGTGGCTTTTACCCATCGTAATTATCATGGCATTGACAACGACTTCACAGCTCAAAAACAGATCCAATAATAGACAATTTCAAATAGCTATGATAGCGATTGTTGTGATGTTCTACGGGCTGCTAGAAATGGCGCTGCATCAGACATAACCAGGACATAACGCGGCCAATCAAGGCCCGTGGCTTAGCTTTATAGAAAGCTTGCGAGATATCGCAAAAGCTTCATTCAAAATAGCGAACACAATGATTTATCATCTAAATCAATCTCGAATAATTAATTTTTTTGAGACTGTTTTTATTTACTGATTTTTTACTTACGCTAAAGTCAAACAAAAATGAGTTTTTCTGCTCGTTTGCTTGCGATTTTTTCTCTCTTGTTGGCACACGTTTATCAAAAACACTTTTGCCACAGCGAAACTAAGTCAATTAGGTGAAGCTCTTCGCTGAGACCATCCTCACCTTATTCAATCAGTATATTATTTATGCTTGTAGCTCTGGAAGCATTTTCTCTATGAAGGTTGCAATTCTCGCGGGTGGACTCGGCACTCGGTTGTCCGAAGAAACCGAAGACAAACCCAAGCCAATGGTCGAAGTTGGCGGCGCCCCAATCCTTTGGCACATCATGAGGCACTATGCACATCATGGGTTTCAAGACTTTGCGATCGCCCTCGGTTACAAAGCCGAAATCATCAAAAAGTACATGGTTGACTACTGTTCGCTCAATAGCAACCTGACCGTCAATCTAAAAAGCGGTAAGGTTCAGCGCCACGAAGGCTACAGCCCCGACTGGAACGTAGATCTAATTGACACTGGCCTCAACACCAACACCGGCGGACGCATCAAGCGACTAGCGCCCTACGTAGGCAATGAAACCTTTATGCTGAC
>JBBSOB010000146.1:0-11239 GCA_038260205.1 Phormidesmidales cyanobacterium | reverse complement strand
GTTTAGCCCGTGATGTCATGGCTTTACTGCTGCGACTGGGAATTTTGAGCCGAATGCGGTGGTCAAAATCTCAGTGCTACAACGTACATATCTACGGAAAAGAGCATCAGCTCAAGTTCCTAAATGTAGTGAGTGCTTTCGGGCCTAAAGTAAAGGCGGCTACTATAGCAAAAGCTGAGTTGCTACAGATAGGCGAAGCTAATCCTAATCAAGATACGGTTCCGGCTAAGGTTTTCGAGCTTGTCAAGCAAACTATGCGAGAACAGGGTATCTCTCAGCGTCGCCTGACTACACTTAGAGGAAATTCCTACGGTGGCTCCGCTCACTTTAACTTCTCTCCAACGCGAGACGTTGTTTTAAGCTATGCCGACATTCTAGAGAGCCAAACACTTAAAGAGATTGCAAACTCACATATTTTTTGGGACGACATCGTATCTATTGAGGCTGTTGGCGAAGAGCCAGTATACGATTTAACTGTCCCAGGGCCAGCCGCGTGGATGGCAGATGGCATAGTTTCGCATAACTCAGGCGCAATCGAGCAGGATGCAGATTTGATTATGATGCTGTATCGCGAAGAGTATTACGATCCGGATACGCCAGATCGAGGCATTGCAGAAATTATTCTGACCAAGCATAGAAATGGGCCAACCGGCACCGTCAAACTGTTGTTTCAGCCAGAGTTCACGCAGTTTTTGAATCGGGCCTCAGATCTTTCTAATCGCGACTAATTATCGCAATTACTACGGCAAAAAAGATGAACATAACCATCCGTGAGGAAATTGACTTTCAACCCTGGCATAGATTGCTGAGTGAGTACGTCACACCAGAAGGACTAGTGGACTATCGGCGGTGGCAGGCTGATGAGGGTGCGATCGCCCAACTCAAAACCTGGCTCGCCTCCCTCCAAACCACAGACCTCGACGCCTTAGAACCCCATACTGGCCTAGCCTTACTCCTCAATCTCTACAACGCTCTCACCATCCAGCAAGTTTTAGACAAATATCCCATCGCATCCATCCGCCCGACTGTTCTTGGCGTTCCCAATTGGCTCTCCTTCAAACTGTTCTTCTCCAGCAGCATCTACAAGCTCAACGATCAAAACCTCAGTTTGGACGATATAGAACACAATCTCCTGCGCAAAAAGTTCTCCGAACCGCGCACTCACTTTGCCCTCGTCTGCGCCTCCTCCGGTTGCCCCCAGCTACGCAACGAAGCCTACTGGCCCGACAAAGTATGCGAACAGTTAGAACAAGATGCGCAGCAGTTTATCCGCAACCCAGAAAAGGTTCGCTACGATGCGCAAACGAACATTCTCTATTGCAGCAAAATCTTTAAATGGTACGAAGAAGACTTTCTTGCTGCGGCTCCTTCTATAACCGAGTACATTCAGCAGTACAGCCACCAAAAATTTTCACCTTCTGTTAAAATAGAGTATTTTCCCTATAGCTGGAAGCTCAACGACGTTGGCTGACTGCCAATGAATCTAACAAATCTACCGTCTCTCTATCGAGCAGCCCTTTTACGGGACGTTCATCAAGAGAATTCTTGATCTCACCAGAGTTTGATACCTTAATTTAACTAGAAAAGCCCCAACGGTTGAACGCTAGGGCTTTTCTATCTCTGCCTATAGCAACTTGAGCGCTAGCTACCAATTCGCAGTAACTCAACATCAAAAATCAAGGTTGCATTCGGTGGAATTACGCCACCGGCACCGCGAGCACCGTAGCCTAGATCAGGCGGAATAATCAGCTTGCGCCGATCGCCCACTTTCATATCGCCCACGCCTTCATCCCAGCCTTTGATGACCTGGCCCTGGCCAATCGTGAAGTCAAACGGACGACCGCGATCGCGCGAGCTATCAAACTTAGTGCCATCTTCCAATGTGCCAACATAATGCACAAACACTCTTTGGCCCGGCTGCGGCGAAGCGCCATCGCCCTCTTCAATTACCACATACTGCAAACCAGAATCGGTCGTTACCGTATTCTCTGCTCCTGCTGCTTCTGTCACGGTCTCTTCTCCTGAATTATCCATCAAATCGCTAGCACTTTGCGCGACCAGCGTCTCGGTCTGCTCTATCGCTGCTGGAGTCGCCGCCGGATCGCCTGAGACTTTCCCCGCGATCGCGCCTTCATTATTAGAAAACTGCGCCACTAACAGCACCGCACAGCAGGCCACTAGCACCCCAAAGCTAATCAATATCTCTCTCATGGTTCCAATCAATAGATGTTCGCATAAACCGCATTCGTTAGAGTTTACGATGCGATCGCCACCGGCGTCACTTCCACTGCCTATTTCCACTGCTTATTTTCTAGGTCTCGTAGCTGCCGCTCCAGCCGATCCATCCGTCCGCGCAGCTCATCCATCTCCGACTGACGCGGCACGCCCAAATCTTGCATAATATTGCGAACCTGCCGCTGCATCTGCTTTTCCAGCGTCCCCTGATCGATGTTGAACTGAGACATAAAGTCATCAACAAAGCCCTTCGCCTGATCGGGATCTAGTTTGCCATCTCGCACCAAGTCTTCACTCATCTGCTTTACCCGTTCAGCCACCAAAGATGTGGTGCCAATCCCGAGCATCATGAGCTGCCTGAGCAAATTCGAGGAATCCATAGCTATTTTCAGTTGAGGGGCAACCGACGCGATTTACCTGTTTATTTTGACAAACAATTCTAGCTATCTACGGGCGGTTTACCGAATGGGGCCACTCCGCTAACGCTAAAATACTGACTAGAATGCTGAAAAGATACGCCAGTCAAGTCAGCACTGACCCAAGAGGCTCCCGCTATGCCCGCTTGCCCCCGATGCGAAAAACCGGTTTTGGCCGCTGCCCTCAATTGCCCCTATTGCAATCTGGTGCTCAAGGCGCATGGCCATCCAGGGATGACGCTGTATCGAGCCAAAGACGAACCGCTTTGCGCTACCTGCACCTACGATGCTGACAATAGCTGCACCTTTCCGCAACGGCCCGAGGCGATGACCTGCACGCTCTATCAAAATACCAACGCGACTCAAAATGCCTTGCAGCCAGCGTCCTATCCGCCGCCGCATAGATCCTGGTGGAGAGAAAACATGGTGTGGATTGTCTTCGGCATTCTGATTGTGGTTAGCATTGCCCTTGCCCTATGAGGACGCTGAGAAAGCTGGGGCGATCGCGTCACATCCGGTCATCTTGTCACGCTCTCTACACCTAATTCGACAATTTTATACAGCTAGCTCTTAGAGAGCTGTGTTATCACCACAGAAGAAACCTCTCCCCAAGGAAAACCCTATGCTGGCATCCACTAACATCGCCGACTCCATCCACATGGCTAGTCCCGCTGAGGCCCTGGTCTATATGACGGGCTTTGTCATTGGGCTCGTCGGCCCGACGCTTGTCTTAAGCATTGGCGACTACTTTACCGGTAGGGCCAAGCCCAAAGATAAGTAGCCTAAAACGGTGTCGCGTCGCTAAACGTTAGCAAGCATTAGCGCCCTCTCTCAGCTAATCTGTCATCAAAAAGCGCGCCTTGAAAGTCTTCGAGGTGCGCCTTTTGGTTCAGTTAATTAGCCCAATGTATTTGCCGATATGGTTCGGCGATTAATCTATTCTGCGAACAGGGGTCACCACTGGCTGCTCGGGCACCGTATCACCCACAATGTCAGGCTCATAGCCTTCTGCGAGCACTGCGTTATAGAACCAGCCCGCTAAAAGCGCACCCAGAATCGGCGCCACCCAAAACAGCCAAACTTGAGCCAAGTACTCTGGCCCCGCAAAAATAGCAGGTGCAAGACTTCGCGCCGGGTTAACAGAGGTGTTCGTTACTGGGATGCTGATTAAATGAATGAGCGTAAGCGCCATCCCAATAGAAATGGGTGCAAAGCCTTTAGGGGCGCGGCCATCAGTAGAGCCTAAAATGACGACCAGGAACATAAAGGTCATCACCATTTCAGTTAGGAAAGCCGAACCCATCCCAAACTTACCGGGAGACAGCTCGCCAAACCCATTGGCCGCCCAAGTCGCAGAAGCCATATCGAATCCGGGCTGACCAGAAACCACCAAATACAGCACGCCAATGGCCACAATTGCGCCGACGACCTGAGAAACAATGTACGGCAGCAAGTCGCTACTGGGAAAGCGGCCACCGGCCCATAGACCAAAGGACACTGCCGGGTTGAGGTGACAGCCTGAAATATGACCAATAGCGTATGCCATAGTTAATACCGTTAGTCCAAAGGCGAGGGCAACGCCGAGGAAGCCCAGTCCAAGCGGAAAAGGAACCTCTTCGCCCAGCTTACCGCCGACAAAGGCAGCGGCGAGTACAGCACTGCCACATCCGCCTAAAACTAGCCAAAAGGTGCCGACAGCCTCTGCCATGCACTTTTTCATGATGTTCATTATCTGAGCGCTCCTTGTAAAGCAATCCTACTGAGATCTGGTGAACGGCGCGATGAGAGCGCTATCGATAGAGGCGACCTAGAGGAAAAGTATCTATTCGAAGCATCTATATCGAAACGTCTATTCAAGCGCCACTGACTATACCGAACCGACTATACCGAACCGACTATACCGAATGACTGTCAGATTACACTTAATTACACTTAAACTGTCGGCCCGTTGCAAAATACCGATTTTTTCGACCAGGTAAGCGCATCGAAAAATCGGTCAAAGAACGCTCTGCTGAGGCGTCGTTTTTCTATCGTTGTTTCTCTGTCGTTGTTTCTCCGTTGCTGTTTCTTTCTAGTTTTCAATAGGGCTTAAACAGTGGGGCTTAAACAGTTCTCAGTTCTTAAGAGGAGGAGCGGCAGGTCATAACGCCTTCTTTTTGAGTATTAGCATTAGGGTTAGATCCCATTGCTCTAACAGCAATGGTCGGCTCGTAGCCGGGATAGCAGCGGATCAAAACCGTATCTTCAGCTCGCGTGGCGTACAGCACATAAACGGGTTTGCCACCTAATATAGATCGCACAAGGTTGGGTGGCGCTGCGGCAGACGCGACTAAGGTAGACGACTCAAGCAGGGGTGTATTCGAGATTGCAGAAAGGGCGGGTTGAGCTACAAAAGACTGAAAACAGACCAACGCAAACGCGGCGATCGCCATCAAAACAGCAGACAGTTTGGCAGACAGCTTAAACATAGTTTGTACTCTAAATTTCAACAACAAGAAATTCGGTAACTAGAAGAATCTCAACTAGCCAGAGAATATTCCTCTCGAATTAGCGTGAGCTTCTACCGGAAGATATAAAAGCGACTCTGCCAAAAGAAACGCAACATTTGTTATAGGTTCTTAGTCAAAAACAATCAGGGAAACGTCTTTTTTAGAATTTTTGCCCTTATTTGTTTTGTACCCTCTGCTAAATCGCAATTGACCTAAATCACGATTGACCCTCAGCACGATGCGCAGCACTGCAAGTCGGTCAGCTACAATTGTGGAGTTACCCGCGACCTACTTTATGACCTCCACCCTCGTGTCTAAAAGCGAAATTGCCGAAGCTGTAGAGCGTCGTCGCAATTTTGCCATTATTTCTCACCCCGACGCGGGTAAAACGACCCTCACCGAAAAGCTGCTGCTGTATGGAGGCGCTATTCACGAGGCGGGTTCGGTAAAGGCTCGGCGAGCGCAGCGACATGCGGTTTCTGACTGGATGGAACTGGAGCAGCAAAGAGGAATTTCGATTACGTCTACGGTGCTGCAGTTTAACTACAATGACTATTGGATAAATCTGCTCGATACGCCGGGGCACCAGGACTTTAGTGAAGATACTTATCGCACGCTGGCGGCTGCGGATAACGCGGTGATGCTAGAAGATGCGGCGAAGGGTTTGGAGCCGCAGACGCGCAAGCTGTTTGAGGTGTGTCGGATGCGCGATATGCCGATTTTTACCTTCTTCAACAAACTAGATCGACCGGGACGCGAGCCGTTAGAGCTGCTAGACGAGATTGAGCAGGAGCTGGGGCTGACAACTTATGCGGTGAACTGGCCGATTGGAACGGGCGATCGCTTTAAAGGCGTGTTTGATCGTCGCAAACGTCAATTTCACCTGTTCGAGCGCACCGCTCACGGTAGCAAGGAAGCTAGAGATACCGTCATCGACGAGGGCGATTCTCGGATTAAGGATCTAATTGGTGAGGAACTGTACGACCAATTTACAGAAGAGCTAGAAATGCTCGATGAGATTGGGCCAGAGCTAGATCTGGAAATGGTTCATGCAGGTCAGATGACGCCGGTATTCTTCGGCAGCGCGATGACTAACTTTGGCGTAGAGCTATTTTTAGATGCGTTTTTAGACTACGCGCTAGAACCAGGGCCGCACGAGAGCACCATTGGGCCGGTGGAGCCAGCTCGGGAAGATTTTTCGGGCTTTATTTTCAAGCTTCAGGCGAATATGGATCCTCGACATCGCGATCGCGTTGCCTTCATCCGCGTCTGCTCCGGCAAGTTCGAGAAAGATATGGTCGTCACCCATGCCCGTACCGGCAAAACCGTTCGACTCTCTCATCCCCAAAAACTTTTTGGTCAGGGTCGAGAGTCCTTAGAAGTGGCTTACCCAGGTGATGTCATTGGCCTGAACAACCCAGGGGTCTTTGCCATTGGCGACACTATTTATCAAGGTGAAAAGCTCGAGTACGAGGGTATTCCCTTTTTCTCTCCAGAGATGTTTGCCTATCTCAAAAATCCCAACCCGTCCAAGTTCAAGCAGTTTCGCAAAGGCGTCTCGGAGCTGAGAGAAGAAGGCGCGGTGCAAATTATGTACTCCGCCGACGAGTCGAAGCGCGATCCTATTTTGGCCGCAGTTGGTCAGCTTCAGTTTGAGGTGGTGCAGTTTCGACTACAGAACGAGTACAACGTAGAAACTAGATTAGAGCCGATTGGCTACAGCGTGGCGCGCTGGGTTGTAGGGGGCTGGGAGGCGTTAGAAAAAGCAGGCAGGTTGTTTAATACAGCCACGGTCAAAGATAGCTATGGCCGTCCGGTTTTACTCTTCAAAAATGAATGGAACTGCCGCCAAACGGAAGCCGATCATCCTGGGCTAAAGCTCAGCAATACCGCGCCCGTCGTCTCTGGAATGCAGCCCGAAGACATCTAGTCTTGGCGTAAAACAAACAGCTTGCCAACGACTTACCAGCGCTCTTTTAGTTGGAAAGCGTTCTTCTAGTTGAATGGATTTGCTTCTAGTTGTTACGAAATAACAGAAGAGATTAAGCGTTACTAAGGTTTATCGCTCCCTGGGGATCGCCCATTATCCAATCGTTATCATAAGAACATCCCCTTACGGTACTTGCCAAGGAGTCCCCATGGACAAGAGCATTCTTCTGCTATCCGCTGCGGGCGTCGTCCTGGTCTTTCTGCACCTGTCAACGGTTGTCGTCACCTTTGGTATTATCATCGCCCTGGCTATGGTCGCAACTAAGCTCTGTTGGATGATTGTTCAATCATTCTCGCAGTCGAACGAACAGCCGGTAATGCAGCGTCGTACTGCGCCTGTTCGTAACTATTAATGTGAGATAGCTAAATATGAGATGGCTTAATGTGAGATAGCTTAATGTGAGAGCGCGCCTATACCCGATAAAATGATCCGGTTGCTTTAGGCGATCGCACCCCTTGATAGAACGCTACACCTTGCCCGAGATGGGCGAACTTTGGACAGATCAATACAGGTTTCAAACCTGGCTCCAGGTCGAAATAGCTGTCTGCGAAGCGCAGGCTAAGCTGGGGCTAATCCCTCAAGCCGCCGTAGATACTATTAAGGAAAAGGCCAATTTCGACGTTGCGCGCATTCTCGAAATTGAGGCCGAAGTCCGTCACGACGTCATTGCCTTCCTGACCAACGTCAATGAATATGTAGGCGATGCAGGCCGCTATATCCACGTCGGCATGACTAGCTCAGACGTGCTCGATACGGCGCTGTCGCTACAGATTGTTGCTAGCCATAAGCTGATTTTGACTCACGTTGAGAGTTTGATTCAGGCGATTCGCTATAAGGCGCAAGAGCATAGAGATACGGTGATGATTGGGCGATCGCACGGCATCCACGCCGAACCCATGACCTTTGGCTTCAAGCTAGCGGGCTGGCTCGCCGAAATGCAGCGTCACCGCGAACGCCTCACCCGCATCACAGACGAAATTGCTGTCGGCCAAATTTCTGGAGCCGTCGGCACCTACGCCAACATCGATCCCGAAGTTGAAGAACTCACCTGTCAGATTCTAGGACTCAAGCCCGACACCGCCTCCACTCAGGTCATCTCGCGCGATGTCCACGCCGAATTCATCATGAGTTTGGCCGGATTAGGAGCATCGATCGAACGCTTCGCCGTCGAAATTCGCAACCTTCAGCGCACCGACGTTCTCGAAGTCGAAGAATTTTTCTCCAAAGGGCAAAAAGGCTCCTCCGCCATGCCCCACAAGCGCAACCCCATTAAGTCGGAGCGCTTAACCGGAATGGCTCGCATCTTACGCGGTAACGCCGTCGCCGCCCTCGAAAACGTCGCCCTCTGGCACGAACGCGATATTTCCCACAGCTCCGTCGAGCGCGTTATCTTCCCCGATAGCTGTATTCTCACCCACTTCATGCTGGTCGAAACCACTCAGCTCATCAAGAATCTGCTGGTGTATCCCGAAAACATGAAGCGCAACATGAACCTCTACGGCGGCGTCGTTTTCAGTCAGCGCGTTCTGCTCACGCTAGTCGAAAAAGGCATCAACCGCGAAGAGGCTTACAAGATTGTGCAAACCAACGCCCATGAAGCGTGGAACACCCCCGGCGGCAATTTTCAAAAAGCACTGGAGGCCGACCCCAGGGTGACCGAAAAGCTCACGCTTGAAGAAATCCAGGAATGCTTTAATCCTGACTATCAGTTACGTAACCTCAATAAGGTCTATCAACGTCTAGACATCTAAAAAGCTACGTTGGCAAGGCTACGTTGGCAAAACACGACTAGCAAACACAAACGCCCTACGTTTTTTCGCAGGGCGTTTGGTTATTAGGGGAATGAGCGATCGCTTAGGCTAATCCTACGCATCGTCTAGCGCAGCAATACCCGGAAGCGTTTTACCTTCTAGCAGTTCTAAGCTTGCGCCGCCGCCTGTAGAGATATGGCTCATCTGATCAGCTAAGCCCGCTTGCTCAACAGCGGCCACAGAATCGCCACCGCCGATGATGGTGATACAGCCTTTGCCAGTAAGACCAGCTAACGTAGTCGCAATCCCAGTGGTGCCTTTGGCAAATGCCTCCATTTCAAACACGCCCATTGGCCCGTTCCAAATAACGCTCTTGCAGTCTGCCAAAGCATCCTGAAAGGTCTTGACAGAATCGGGGCCGATGTCCAAGCCCATCCAGCCATCGGGAATGTTGTCTACGCTCACGGTTTGAGTGTTTGCGTCGGCGGCAAACTTGTCAGCCACAATCACGTCAGTAGGGAGCAAAAACTCAACGCCCTTTTCCTTGGCTTTAGCTTCTAACTTCTTCGCTAATTCCAGCTTGTCTTCCTCGACCAAAGAGCCGCCAACGTTCATGCCACGGGCTTTGTAGAAGGTGAAAATCATGCCGCCGCCGATAAAGATTTTATCGACTTTATCGAGCAGGGTTTCAATAACGCCAATTTTAGAAGACACTTTGGAGCCGCCGACGATTGCCGCCAAAGGACGCTGAGGATTATCAACGGTTTCTTGCAAAAACTTCAGCTCTTTTTCGATTAAAAGACCGGCGACTGAAGGGCTGAGGTATTCAGTAACACCCGCTGTTGAGGCATGAGCGCGGTGAGCCGTACCAAAGGCGTCGTTCACGTACATGTCGGCATTGGCCGCTAGCTTTTTCGCAAAGTCAGCGTCGTTGCTAGTTTCGCCTTCGTAAAAACGGACGTTTTCTAGTAGCAAAACGTCGCCGTTTTTCATGTTCGAAACTTTGCTTGCCACTTCATCGCCAATGCAGTCATCGCACTTGATGACGTCTTTACCGAGCTTTTCAGACAGGCGTTTGGCGACGGGCGTTAGCCGCATGCTCTCGACCACCTGGCCTTTGGGCCGACCGAAGTGGCTCGCCAAAATGACCTTTGCACCTTTGGAGGTCAGCTCTCGAATGGTGGGCAGGGCGGCGCGGATGCGCGTGTCGTCGGTGATGTTGCCGGCATCGTCTAGGGGGACGTTGAAGTCGGCGCGGACGAGGACTCGCTTACCAGAAACGTCGGACGCAGATAGATCGGCTAGCGCTTTTTTGGCCACGGAATATAATCTCCTAAATAAAGTGATTTAAAACTGGGTACTAATGCCTAATTTGTTAACCATTTTACAGAATTGTGCGATCGCTGCTTCGACGACTTTAAATAGAACCCTGCGCAGAGCAGTCCAACAGTGCTCTAATATCAGTGTTAGTAATTGTCTTAGGGTAATTGTCTTAGGGCAATTATCTTGAAGCAATTGTCTAAGGATGGCTAAGCAGCACTTTTAAGAACATGTACAAGAAGATATTGTTTCCGATTGATTCTGGCCCTGGGGCAAAAAAGGTGATGCAAACTGCGCTAGATATGACGCAGCTTTGTAATGCAAGCGTAACGATTCTTTCCGTAGTGGAATCGGAGGAAGACGGCGACCCGGCTCACCCGGAGCAAATGTCTCAAGAAGCGGTGGCCTCCTTGCTTGCCCAAGCCAAAAAGGTATTCGAGCAGCGCGGATTTGCGGCTGAGACGATAGAACGCGATGGGCATCCGGCTTTTGTCATTTGCGATGTGGCGGATGAAATTGGCGCTGAGCTAGTGGTGATGGGCTGCCGGGGCACCGGACTAATTGAAGAAGGGCACGAAGATAGCGTGAGCAATAAGGTGATTAACCTTTCGCCCTGTCCGGTTTTGGTGGTGCCTTAGACTGCGTTATTTACGGTTATTTCTCTCATGTCTACGCCCTCTATCCAGTGGTATCCAGGCCATATTGCCAAGGCCGAACGGTCGCTGCAAGAGCAGCTCAAGCGAGTTGATGTGGTGCTAGAGGTGCGCGATGCTCGGATTCCGCTCTCGACGCTGCACCCCAAGCTAGATGAATGGCTAGTGGGCAAGAAGCGAGTGCTGGTGATGAACCGGGTGGACATGATTGCACCAGAAGCGCGCGATCGCTGGCAGCAGTGGTTTCGCGATCAAAATCAGGTGGCCTACTACACCGATGCCAATCAGGGCAAAGGCGTCGGGCAAATTGCACGGGCGGCGCAGGCAGCGGGAACCGCGATGAATCAGCGGCGGCAGGATCGAGGCATGCGATCGCGCCCAGTTC